>DASXAK010000018.1:0-36876 GCA_036406715.1 Bryobacteraceae bacterium
GATCGGGGCCGGAGTAGGAAAACTTCATAACACCTTCATCACCAGCACCGTCTGATCATCAAATGCTGTCTTGGCAAACCGGTCGACGTCTTTGAAGATCTCCGAAACAATCTCAGCGGCGGGACGCCCGCAATGCGAGCGGACAACCTGGGCGAGCCGGCCGCGGCCGTATTCGAGGCCGGCCGAGTTGATGTGGTCGGTGATGCCGTCGGAGTAGAGGACCAGCAGGTCGTCGGCCTGCAGTTGGAACGGCACTTCTTCGTATTCCCGCGACGCGAGCAGTCCGAGCGGGACGCCTTCGACGCGGACTTTGAGAATTTCGTTTGCGCGGCAGATCATGGGAGGCAAAGCGCCCGCATTCGCCATCACGATCTGACGCGTGACGGGGTCCCAATGCAGCACGCAGAGGGTGACATAGCGGGATTCGACACGGCGCTCGATCAGAGCGTCGTTCAGGGCTTTCAATAGCTCGGCGGGGCGCCGCCGGCGCGGAGCCAGCATGCGCAGCAGCCCGCTGACCAGGCCGCCGTAGAGCGCGGCGGCCGCGCCCTTTCCACTGACGTCGCCCGTGGCGATGACAATATGGCCTTGGTGCTCGAAAATATCGTAGACGTCGCCGCTGATCTCACGGGCCGGCCGGAGGCGCACGGCGGATTCGAGGCCGGCGATTTCGGGAGCGCCGTCGGGCAGCATGACCCGCTGCAGTTCGCGCGCGGCTTTCAAGTCTTCTTCCATGCGCCGCTCGCGCGTGGCGAGTTCCTCGTACAGCCGCGCATTGTCGACGCTGCTGGCAATCTGGGGGGCAAGCACGGTCAGAGTGCGGACATGATCGTCGGTGAAGAAGCCGACGCGCTCGCTTTCGAGATCCATTACGCCGATGACGCGGTCCTGGACCACCAGCGGCACGGCAACTTCGGAACGGATATCGGGATGGGACGCGATGTATCGCGGATCTTTCGTGGTGTCGTGCACCCGGACAACCTCACGAGAAGTCGCCGCCGCGCCGGTCAGACCTTTGCCGAGCGGAATGTTGTCGATGTCGACGCGCTGGTCGTAGCGGATACTGAACCGGTGGCGCAAAGCTCGGGCTTCCTGATCGACCAGCAGGATGCTGAACGCATCATAGTTGATGAGCACGCGCATGGTTTCGGCGATCTTGCCGAGCAATTCGTTGAGGTTCAGGATGGCTGAAAACTCGCGCGAAATGTGGGCCAGCGCTTTGAGCGTACGGTTCTGGCGTTCGACACGGCGATACAACCTGGCATTCTCGATGGCGATGCTGACGCGGCCGGCGATGAGCCGGAGCAGCGCGCTGTCGTACTCGGTGTAGGCGTTGGCACGGGTGGATTGCAGGTCGATGACGCCGACCAGCTTGCCGCGCGCGGTCATGGGAACGGCGAGCTCGGTGCGGACCGCGTCGACGCTGTTGAGATAGCGCGGGTCACTCCGCACGTCGCCCACGAGGACGGGCTCGCCGCGCGTGGCGGCGGTGCCGGTGATGCCTTCTCCCAGAGCCAGCACCAGGTTGGAGACGACTTCTTCGCGATGGCCGACAGCGTAGCGGATGCGGAGGTCCTGACGGCGTTCACTGTATAGGAGGATCGCGAACAGATCGTACGGCAGCACCTTCTGAACGATGCCGGCGACATTGGCGAGAAGCTGATCGAGATCGAGAGTCTGGCTGGTGGCGGCAGACACCTCGAGCAGAAAATCGAGCAACTCGGAGCGCTCGCGAAAACGAATGGCGGCTTTGCCGGTAGCTTGCATAGCGTTCGCGGAATGAGGCAATCGGCTCAGGCGGCGGTCGCCTCGACGATCTTGACGCTGGCGCTGGCGCCGATGCGGGTGGCCCCGGCCGCAGTCATGGTTTGCAGGTCGGTCAACGTGCGGATGCCGCCCGAAGCTTTGACGCCCATGGACGGACCAACGACGCCTCGCATTAGCGCGATATCGTGGGCCGTGGCGCCGCCCGGCCCGAAGCCGGTGGAAGTCTTGACGAAATCGGCGCCGGCCAGCTTGGACAGCGTGCAAGCGACGGCTTTCTGGTTGTCGTCGAGCAGGGCCGTTTCGAGAATCACCTTGACGATGGCGCGGGCTTCATGCGCGACGTTCACCACCTGCTGGATATCGAGCTTGACGGCTTCGTGATCGCCCGAGCGGAGAGCACCGACGTTGATGACCATATCGAGCTCCTGGGCGCCGGCGCGCAGGGCGGCGGCTGATTCGGCCACTTTGGCTTCGGTGCTGGTCGCGCCGAACGGGAACCCGATCACCGTGCAGACCTTGACGGGCGAACCCTGCAGTTCCGTGCGCACCAGCGGAACCCAATACGGATTCACGCACACGCTGGCGAAATTGTACTGGCGTGCCTCGCGGCAGATCTTGACGATGTCGGCGCGAGTGGCCTCAGGCTTGAGTACGGTGTGATCGATCAAGGCGGCGATCGCCGGATCGATTTTGGTGAGTCGCTCGCTGGCCGAAACGCGGTCCGCGCCCGCGGCGATAATCTCCTTCGTATTGCGCGCGCACGTTTGAGGGCAACGCTGGACACACCCGGGACAGACCTGGTCGGGGAGGTTCAGGCCTTCGCCCTTTTTCGCAGCGGGAGCGGGACCGCCGGGCGCGTTCAGGCGGCTGAGGATTTCCTCGCCGATCTGGGCAACCAGGCTGTCAAGTTCCGCTGGCGTCATGGCCCCTTCCTGAGGTACCGCCGCTCGATGTCACTGATTTTTTGCACGCGCGCCTGGTGCCGTCCGCCGGCAAATGCGGTGCCGATCCAGGTGCGTAAAACGTCTTCTGCCTGGGTCGCGGTCAGGAGGCGCGCACCAAGCGTAAGCACATTAGAATCATTGTGTTCCCGGCTGTTTCGAGCGG
The DNA here is from genome assembly GCA_036406715.1 of Bryobacteraceae bacterium. Classification (GTDB taxonomy): domain Bacteria; phylum Acidobacteriota; class Terriglobia; order Bryobacterales; family Bryobacteraceae; genus PSRJ01. The sequence goes on from DASXAK010000018.1 coordinate 2,875, forward strand.
ATGCTTTATCATAACACAGAGCCGCGCGGATGCCCGGAACTTTGTTGGCCGCGATGGAGGAGCCGATGCCGGCGCCATCGATGATGATGCCGCGAGAAGCCGCGCCCGAGGCGACCAACTCGGCCACCTGCAGGGCGACATCGGGGTAGTCGGCGGGAAGCTCCGCATGCACGCCGACGTCGCGGATTTCCAGATCGAGGCTGTGCAGGATCGGCTTGAGAATTTCTTTCAGACGAAAACCGCCGTGGTCGGCGCCGATCGCGATTGTCTTTTCGGCAGGCGCCGCGGGAAGCTGGTCATCCGGCACTTCGACGATGCGAACGCCGCGCGAGTGGGCGACGTCGCGGGCCGCAGGCGTGATGATGGTTCCGACGGGAATGCGCAATTCGCCGCTCGCCGGCACGTCGAGCGCGATGACGACCTTTTTCATAGGGGAAAGCGCTGTAAAATCGTAAGGACTATTGTAATGAAACGATATCTGGGCATGTTGCTTTTTCTGCCCGCGGCGCTTTCCGCCCAAGCGGCGGCGCCGTCGAGCGATTATCTCGCGCGCTTGCTTCACCAGAGTGAAATCGGCGTCGGCGTTGTGCTGATCGGGCTGGCGGTGGCGTTCGGGCTAGGAGCGGTGCACGCGTTGTCTCCGGGACACGGCAAGACGATTGTCGCGGCGTACCTGGTGGGAGCGCGAGGAACAGCGAAGCATGCGATTTTTCTCGGCGGAATGGTGACGTTCACTCATACCATCAGTGTGTTCTTGCTGGGGCTGGTGACGCTGTATCTCTCCGAATTCGTGCTGCCCGAGAAGATTACGCCGGTGCTGGGCGCGATTTCGGGCGTATCGATCGTCTGGATTGGCGCAATGCTGTTTCTCAAAAGGCTAAAAGCCGCACGCGCGCACAGCCATCCGCATCCTCATCATCACCACCCCGATCACGAACACCATCATCACGATCACGGGCATGCTCACGCGCACGGTCATGAACATCATCATCACGATAATGATCACGGGCATGGCGTGCTGGTGCACGATCATGGCGACGGACACACCCACAGCCACGTACCGCAAGGGGACATCACGCTGGGCAGCCTGATTGCGTTGGGAGCCAGCGGCGGGCTGGTCCCCTGCCCTTCCGCGATGGTGCTGCTGCTGAGCGCGATCGCGCTCGGGCGCGTCGGACTGGGGCTGCTGCTGCTGGTTGCTTTCAGCCTGGGGTTGGCGGGGGTGCTGATGGGGATCGGGCTGGTGGTGCTGTATGCCAAGCACCTGCTGCCGGATAGCGAGAAGACCTCGCGTCACGCGGCGTTCCGACTGATCCCGGTAGCCTCGGCGGCCATCATCGTCTGTGTCGGCTTGATCATGACCGGCGTCTCGCTGGGAGTGATTCGGCCCTCCGGGTTCCTGGCAGGCGTGTAATCGTTGCGCAGGCTGCCCGGAGCGGCGGCAGCCGCGGTGATGGGCGGGGCGACGAGTAGCAAACGGACGTGGCCGCAGCGCGCGCAAACCAGCCAGTCTTCGCTGCGGTGAAAAAGTGATCCACAGAGATAACAGAACATGGCGGACTCCGGTGTTTGGATCGTCGGTCTAGGTGGAAAACTTTAGGCCGTCGGAGATACGATGCGTCCGGCGAGATCAAGAATGAGGACGTCAGCCGGAGGAACTTCTTCAAATTGAAGGCTGTTTTCCGGCGAAGCGGCGAATTCGGCACGGCGGCGCGCGGCCCAGAACGCCATTACCAGCAGAACGGCCAACAGGAACGCGAACCGGCTCAGCTTCTGCATCGCAACGAACTCGAGGGCGGTGCCGGCGCTGAGAATGGCCCCAAAAGCGCCGGCATAGACGCCGAATTTGACCTTGAGGTTGGCCTTGCCGGGGAGATACGAACAGGCGAACGGGATTTTGCGGAACCGATAGAGAGAAAGATCGGTGAGCAGAAAGCTCAGCACGAGCAGGACCGTGATGTGCTCGAGCGCAGCGCCTCCGGGCCAGATCGAGAGATACGCTACGGCCGAAGCCAGGCAAACCGGGGCAGCCACCAAGGCGAGCAGCGATTTCCGGACCGCCGCGAGGTACGCGCATGGACGATGGATTGCAGTCAACCGGAAGATCCAATTGGCTCGCAGCGCGACCGGCAAGGCGAATACGGCGCGCGCGCCGATCACTCCAAATGTGAGCAGCACGAGCCCGATGGTGAGACCCGGGAGCGTGACATGAGTCCAAGGCGCGCGCGAAAAGCCGTAGACGAGACTCTTGGCATAAGCGAACGCGATGGCCAGGCCCACTCCGGCATAGGCGGCGAGCAGAAAGCGATGCTGGCGGCTGCGTACGAGAGTGCGTGCGGTAAAGAGCAGGATGGCGCGATCGAGCGGGCTGGAGAAGATCCGCGACGCGGCAAAGCGGGTGAAGCGCGCGGCGGGGCGAGTGCGATCGGCGGGCGCGATGTCCGGCTCCTCGACAATGCGCCGCATGTGACGAAGATACATCAGCAGATAAGTCCCGGCAGCCGTGGCGACCACAAGGGAGAAATTGCGAACAGCGCGGTCGGCGAGCGGCGCGAAGACAGAGTCTGAGTGGCCGCGAAGCTGTTGGAAAAGGCCGAGAAACCAGAACGAAGGAAGCCATGCCAATAACTGCTGGTTTTCGGGCGCGGCGAGGCGGTGCGGAGTAGCCAGCGGCGGCGTCAGGAAATAGAAGCTCAGCGTTGCGAACAACGCCACGATCTGCAGGAATCCGGAGACGCGCAGGAAGAGACGATAGCTCAGCAGATGCGCGGCGAGGCCTTGCACGGCAAGGAAGACGCAGAAGACGAACAGACCGGCGGCGGTCATGGTGATCCAATAGGCGGCGGGCGCGCGCAGACCGGCACCGAACCAGGGGAAGGCCATTCCAGTGAAAGCATTCACCGCAAAAATCGTGACTCCGAGCGCGGTGAGCATGGCGGTGAGCTTCGCGGCGAAAATGGTGCGGATGCGAACCGGCAACGGGCCGAGGACATAGCTGTCGCGCCGGTCGGGCAGCACGGTATTCCACGCGATGACTGCAAAAAGCCCGGCGACCGCCATCGTGGTTGAGATGAGAAACTCTTCGTCGCCCCAGGCAGCTACCGAGAGCACCGGCCCGGAAAGCCGCGACGTGCCATATTTCGGAATGATCAAGACGGCGAGCACGAAGCTGAAGGCCGCGAGCAGAGTGCCGAATTGGCCGAGCAACTTTTGGACATCGCCGTGGCTGGACAACAGCTCCAGATCCACCATGCGAAACAGGAAATCGCGATGAAGCAAGGCGAACTGGCGGCGTTCGCTGGGCATGGCTATGCCTCGATCAGATCGATCATCTGCCGGGTGACGGCCTCTGTATCCTGCTCGAGCGCGAGTTGGGAAAAGATGTCCTCCAGGGTGGGCAAGGCCATCAGCGACCGGAGCTGCTCGATGGAATCGTTGGCGACCACGCGGCCCCTATGGAGAATGATGACGCGCGACGAAACACGTTCCACGATATCGAGCTCATGGGAGCTGAAGAGGACGACTTTGCCGCGGACCGCCAACTCGCGGATCACGCTGCGCAGCACCAGCGCCGAGTTCACGTCGAGACCGGAAAACGGTTCGTCGAGGAGAAGCAGATCGGGATTGTGGAGCAGGGCCGCGGCGAGCAGCACCTTCTGGCGCATGCCCTTGGAGTACGAAGAAATGGCGACGTATCGATCGCCGTGAAGCGAGAGAAGGCGCAGAAATCCGTCGATTTTGAGGGCTAGCGTGCGCTCAGGAAGGCCGCGAAGCTGGCCGACCATCTCGAGGTACTCGAAGCCGGTGAGGTGGGAGTAAAGATGCGGCTCTTCGGGAACGTAGCCGAGGCGCTGCTTGAAAGCGATGCGGTCGCGGCGGATGGGCTCTCCGGCAAAGAAGATATCGCCATCCGTGGGATCGATCAGGCCCGTGATCATTTTCAGAGTGGTGGATTTTCCCGAACCGTTGGGGCCGAGATAGCCGGTAATCTCCCCGGAGCGGGCGATAAAGCTCACGTCCTGGACGGCCGGGATGCCGGAAAAGCGTTTGGTGATATGGCGGAGTTCCAGCATATGTCGGATATAGATATATCGGATTCTGAGTTATGTGTCAAGGGGGCTCGTGCACAGATTAGCCGCCGATGAACGCTGATTAGAACGTAGCCGCGGGGCGCACGTATCCGCGAAGCTTTCCCTGGATCATGCGGCCACGATAGATCATGTCGCCGCGATTCGTTTTAAAGCGAAACGAGAGCGAGTTCGTGCCCACCTGTATGTTTTCCGGCAGGCCGGGATGGACCGCGCCATCCAGGCCGCGCACCTGAAGTTCGCCGGTCCAGACGCCGTCGCTTTCGGCAAGAGTGAATTCGATCTGGCCGGCCGGTCCGGGGAACAGAATGTTTCCGGCCCAGTGGCCGGCGAACTGCGTGGAAGGGCCGCGGGAGGCAGTCGCCGGAAGATCGAAGTCCGGGAAGTCGGGAGTCAGAGAGTGGTGCGCGGGAAACGCGGCCATCGCCAACATTGCCGTGATCAAGGCAAATGAGCTGAGGCTACTGGCAGCGATCTTCCAAACGCCGGCGCGCAGGACCCACTGACGGACAAGGGAGACCAACCCATCAGCCAACAAGGCGCCGGCGAATCCGCCGGGCGCCTGGTCGAAGATCCAGAGCATCTCGGCCGCGAACTGATCGCGAAACGAGGCAGGATGCAGCCGGAGCAGCGAGCGGTAGAGAAAGCGCATCACGTGGCTCTGCGGGGGCTGGGAATGCGGAGGTGGGCGCGCGCTTCCCGGATGACCGATTCAAGACGGGCGATTTCGGCGGTAAGCACGCGCCGGCCGAACGATGTCAGCCGATAATAGCGCCGGCGCGGGTCATCATCGGTGGCACGGCGCGAAGATTCCTCCACCATCCCGTGATTCACCAGCTTCTGCAAGTTGTCGTAGAGCGTGCCGGGACCGAGTTTATACTGCCCCTCGGACTGGCGGGCAACCTCCTGCATGATGGCATAGCCATGGCGCTCTTCTCCCGCCAGCGCCAGCAGGATGTGGAGGACGGCCGGCGACAGCGGCAGGAAGGAAACAACGTCTTCGTTCATACCGAGATCGTTATATCGGATCCCGACTGAAGTGTCAAGGCGAGAGTGATTAGGTGGCTGCCGCGCCTTAACGGCGCGGCAAACGCCTTTTGGCTCAGCGTAGGAAGCGGGCGAGGCGTTCGAGCGCGGGCTCGAGAACCGAGCGGTCGGCGGCGTAGCAGAGACGGACGGACCCTTCGCCTCCGGCGCCGAAAGCGACTCCCGGGGCCAGGCCGACACGCTCCTGTTCGAGGAGACGCTTGCAGAATGCAAAAGAGTCTGTGATGCCCTCAATCCGCGGAAAGACATAGAAGGCGCCATCGGGAGCCGGCAGGGTCACACCCGGCATGCCGGTCAAGGCTTCCAGACAGAGATCGCGGTTTTGCTTCAGGCGTTCGAGCATGCGCAGCAGTTCGGGCTCGCCTTGCTCCAGCGCGATCTCGCCGGCTTTCTGCGTGAAGCTGGGCGCGTGCGACACGATGAATTCGTTGAGCTGCGTGGCTTTTTGCGCAAAGGCCTGTGGGGCGACGAGCCATCCCAAACGCCAGCCGGTCATGCAGTAGCTCTTAGAGAACGAGTGCACCACCACTACGGCATCATCGCGCGTAGTTTTTTTCAAAATGGAAGGAACGGGGACGCCAAGACGCGGCCCGGCATAGAAGAGGCGGTCGTAGACCTCGTCGGCGAGGAGCCACAGCCGGTGACGGCGCGCGAAGGCGAGTAGCGCCTGCTGGTCGGCATCGGCCGCCACCCAACCCAGCGGATTCGAGGGCGACGTATAGAGCAGCATTCGCGTGCGGGGCGTTACGGCCGCCTCGAGCGCGTCGAAATCGATTCCGTAGCGGCCGCCGCACAACGGGTGCGGCACCTGCCGCGGCATTCCGTTCGCCATGGCGACGATCGACGAGCCGTTCGGCCAGGCGGGCGTCAGCACCAGCGCTTCATCGCCGGGATCGAGCATGCAGCGGATCGCCACCTGTAACGCCTGAACTCCGGAGGCGGTGACGACGATTTCCGCGGCGGGGTCGAGATCGACGCCTTGCAGGCGCTGGTAATGATCGGCGATGGCGCGGCGGAGCGAGGGCAGACCGGCGTTCTCGGTGTAATACGTGTACCCCTGCTCCATGGCGCGAACTGCCGCCTGCTTGATGTATTCGGGAGTGGGCAGATTCGATTCGCCGAAGTAGAGGCGCAGAACGCCGTCCATGGACATCGCCATCTCGGCCAACTCGCGAATCCGCGAGTGCGGTACGGTTTCGACGGAGCCCGCCAGAGGGAGCATGGCTACTTCTTTTTTTCGAGGTTCCAGAGCCCGCGCGAGAGTACGCGCCCGCAAAACGGGCAATAGTTGATGCCGACGTAGCTGTGGCGCTCCTCGCCATAGACAAGGAAATACTCGGTGTCGATCTCGTTGACGATGGTTCCGTTGGAGAGCTGCTGCGGCTGGGCGTAGCGGGCCAGATCGCGATCGATGAGGCGGTCGAGCTCAGCGCAGCAGGTCATTGGATGGTGCTGGCGCCTTCGATGCCGAGAGTGCTGTCGAGCACGTTCCGGTTCACGTGGCGGTCGAGATTGATGACGTAGGTTTCGGGTGCGTCGATCAGGATCGGCGAGTGGGTGGCGCAGACGATGCGGAACTTCTTCTGTTCGACCAGCTCCTGGAGCATTTTCAAAATCCGCCGCTGGTTGGAAACCGAGAGCGCCATCTCGGGTTCATCGAGCAGCAGGGTGGTGCCTTCCGGCAGCTTGGGGAACGTCTCGCGAAACATCGAGAGCATCACCTGGCCATGGCTCGCCATTTTAAGAAACTCGATCATCTCCGGTTGTTCCTTGAACAGATCGAGCTGCACGCGCGGATTGTGCTGCTCGGCGTCGAACAGATAGCAGGCGCCGAGTTCCGATTGGTTGCCTTCGATCCGGTAGACGTACCCTTCCGCTTTCTCATCGCGCAGAGCGAGGTGGATGGCGTTCAACAGCGTCGATTTACCGGAACCGTTTTCGCCCTGAAGCATGATGAGCGGATGGGAGAGGTCGACGATCAGCGGCATGTGGAAATTCAAATTCACGAACACGGGGTGCGCCAGGATCTTCAGAAACATGGGGATGAGAACAGGATAGCAGGCGTTGAACGAAGGGCTGAAAGACCCAGGGAAATCCTAGGACAGTCCTGGTTCGTCCTAATGCGTTCTAGCCAATTCCTGATTTCGATTCATATCTGAAGCAGACTTGTTCGGTTTCCGCGAGGACTCCAGAATTGCAACTCATGGAGGCGCAGAAATGCATTTGACGATGACGTACTTCGACGGCCGCCGGGTGGAAGGGGTGGTGCTGGCCGTGAGCGCCGAGCGGATACGGATCAGCATCCCAGGCCAAGAGGATGCGATGGAGTTAACGCTGCGGCAGAGTGTCTGGGTAACGGAGGATCAGGAGCCGGTCGAGATCGAAGCGCTGGTTGTGGAAAGCGACTTGAGTTTGCTGTTCGCGGACATGCAGCCGGGCGTCCGGACCGCCCGGGCGGTTAGTTAACCGGGGCTGCGGACTCGGCTTCAGGCTCGGAAGTGGCGGGCTTGTTGCGGAAAACTTTGTGGAGCGCTCGAAAGAGGCGATTGCTTTTCTTCACAGGAGCCGGCGGCTCTGCCGGCGGCAGGTCCGCGGTTAACGGAAGATCGGGAACCTGCTGCGGTTCCGCCGCTATGACCGGCGGGGCAGCGGGAATGACGGGCTGCCGCGGGACCTGGACGGCTCCCGAGTTGACGGCGAGCCGAGGGAGCGCCGGGGGATCGGGGACTTCAGGAAGTTCGTGCACAAACAGCGGCGATGGGAGCGGACGCAACGGGAGCCTACGGACGGGGCGCGGCGCCCGAACCCTAACCGGCGGAGGCGGAGCGGGAAGCTCGACGGGAAGCACATCGGCGGCGCCAAGGGAAGCGCGAACGGCAGAAGCCGCGGGGACCTCGGCAACCAGATCGCCGGTGACACCGGCGGGTGGAGGCGGAATGACGGCTTTCACGGGCCCTAGCGCAGGCAAGTGCGGCCGCGCGCTGACATGGGCAAACGAGTAGGTGGCGTATCCAGCGAACAATGCCAAACCGCAGGCTGCGGTCCCAACAGCGGTTTGGGCCAGCGGCATGCCGGGGAATCGGCGCCGGCGCGGGGCACGGAGGCGGATCGGCGGCGGCATGGGCGTCCTCGCGCGAAAGGCGGCGGGCGACGGGGCAGGCAGGCTGCCGGTTTGGAAATTTTCCAATTCGGCGTAGAACTGCTCGGCCGATTGGAACCGGCCGTTGGGATCCTTGGCCATGGCCGTCAGAATGATTTCGCTCAAGCCGTCGGGCAGATCGGGAGCGCGCTCGATGGGCGCCAGGGGCGCCATCTCGACATGCGCGCGCATCACGTCGAAGGTGCTGTTGAGATCGAACGGTTTCCGGCCGGTGGCAATTTCGTAGAGGATCACACCGAGCGAATAAATATCGCTGCGGGCGTCGAGCATGGAATCGCCGCGCACCTGCTCGGGAGACATATACCAAGGCGAACCTACCGGAGCGCCGGACTGCGTGAGGCGGATATCGGTAGTGGTTTTGGCCAGGCCGAAATCAGTCAGCTTCACGGTGCCGTCCAGCGTGATGAGCATGTTCGACGGCGCAATATCGCGATGCACGACGCCGTGCGCATGCGCGTAGCCGAGCGCAAACAGCGCCTGGCGGGCGTAGTGGATGCCGGTGGCGAGAGGCAGGCGTCCGCGGTCGAGAATGGCTTCCAGCGACTCGCCCTCGATAAATTCCATCACCAGGAAGAACTCGTCGTAAAAACGGAATGCATTGTAGACAGCGGCAATATTGGGGTGATGCAGGCGCGCGTGAACCTGCATTTCACGCACGAAGCGCTGCTCCTGATCGGGTTCCGTGCGGCCGGAGGCGAGCAGTTTCATGGCCTCGATTCGTTGCGTGATGACGTGCTGGACCTTGTAAACGGCGCCCATACCGCCGGTGCCGACGGCGCCAATCACCACGTAATCGCCGATGACGCTGCCCGGTTTGTAGCTCATACTGCCTCCACGCCGGCCGCCTGAACTGGTCACCGCGCCACCACCATGACAAGGGCGATGACGACGGCGATCACGAGCGAGGAGACCAGCATCAGCAGCGGCATGTTGCGGCCTCCCGATTCGGCCGTCGCTTCGAATGCAAAGCTGGGAACGGCGGCTTGCGGCTGCAGTTCGCGATAGCCCTGGGCTGGAACCGGGGCTTCGGCGGGCTCGGGCGCCGTAACGGCTGGCGCAAACGGGATCGTCGAGCGCAATGCTTTCTTGGCGGCTTCCAGACGCGCGCGAAACTCGTCCGCGCTCTGAAAGCGATCCGCAGGATCCTTCGCCAGCGCCTTGAGCACAATCGCGTCAAACTCCTGCGGCACTTTGGGGTTTACCGAACTCGGCGCGGGCGGATCCGTATTGACGTGATCCATCATGAGCTTGAACTGGCTCGAGGTATCGAACGGCAAGCGGCCGACGAGCGCTTCGTAGAGGACGGCGCCCACCGAATATAAATCGGAGCGCGCATCCAGCGGCTTCACGCCACGGATCTGTTCCGGCGGAATGTACTTCAGCGCGCCCAGCACGGAGCCGGCCTGGGTCAGACTGGGAGATGCCATCGGCTTGGCCAGATCGAAACCGGCCAGCTTTACCGTGGTGTCGGCGGTAATGATGATGGTCTCGGGCGTAACGTTGCGGTGGATGATGCCCTGCTCGTGGGCAAAAGCAAGCGCCAGCAAAATCTGACTGGTATGTGAGACTGCTTCAACCCAGGTCAGAGATCCCATGAGCTGGACTCGCTCGGCCAAGGTGATGCCGTTCACCAGCTCCATGGTCATCACGAGCTGGCCTTCGAGCTCAGCGGCGTTGTAGAAGGTCACGATGTTCGGGTGCGTGAGACGGGCGTGAACTTTGATTTCCCGGATGAACCGTTCGACTCGTTCGTGGTCGGCGCCTGCATCGGTGGCGAGGACTTTCAGCGCTTCCAGCCGCTGCGTCAAGTGGTTCCGTACCTTGTAGACCACCTCATTGGCCGAAGAGTTGAGCAACTCCAGAAATTCGTAATTTCCGGCCGTCTGACCGACCTGGAACCCGACCTTGTGCTCGACTTCGAAACCCATTACAGTCCTCCGGTGTCGTAGAGCACGCTATCATGCGGGATACATTACGTACAAGACCACAGATGATAAGGGCCGGAAATGGCCGAAGGTTATTGGGGGAAGCCCGGCAAGGGTCCCGAACTATCCGTTCTAAACCGAAAGGACAGGAAAGTTCGGGATACAAACGTTGACCCTTTGGTTTCATCAGATTAGAATGTAAGTGGGGTTTTTGAGCGGTCTACATGCAGAGTGGTGAGTCGATGCGGCCCAGGCACCAAGAAATCCTGAATGCCTTGGTTCGTGAATATATTGAAACTGGGGAGCCGGTAGCGTCTCGCACGTTGTCGCGGCGTCGCGGCGAGTCGCTGAGCGCGGCCTCGATTCGCAACGTGATGGGGGATTTGTTCGATGAGGGCTATCTTTCGCAACCGCACACCTCAGCGGGGCGAGTCCCGACCGAGAAGGCATTCCGCCAGTATGTGGCCTCGTTAACGCTGAACCGGGCAGTCACCGAATCGGAACGGTTGCGCAACGAACTTCGGAATCTGCATTCCGTGGAAGAGCGGATCGAACGGTCGAGCCAGATCCTGATGGAAATGACCCGGAATGTGGGGATTGCGGCGGCGATTCCGGCCCTGGCGCAGGAACTCGATCAGATCGAGCTGGTGCCGCTCGGCGCTAACCGCGTGCTGATGGTGCTGGTGACCCGGGATCAGATGGTCCGCAATCGGGTTCTGGCGCTGGACGAGCCGGTCAGCACCGAGGAACTAACGTCGATCCGCAATTACGTGAACCGGAACTTCAGCGGCTGGCAGTTGGGTGCGGCGCGGCGGGAACTGCTACGGCGCATGGCGGAAGAGCGCGCGCTCTACGATGCGGCGCAGTACAAACTGCAACTCCTGTACCACCAGGGCCTGCTCGAAGCCGATCCGTCGCCCGAAGTGCACATGGAGGGCGCCTCGAATCTGCTTGGTCTGGATCTGCACCTGACGCGCGAAACGATGCGCGAGCTGATGCACGCGCTCGAAGAAAAGAAGCGGTTGATCGACCTGCTCGACCGGTTCCTCGAACAACCGAGCGGGGAGTTGGAAGTGCACGTAGGACTCGAAGAAGCGCATCCGGCGATGCGAGGGCTTTCCCTGATCGGCATGACCGTTCAAATGTCTACCGGTCTGCCGGTCAAGGTCGCAGTGCTGGGGCCAATTCGAATGCAGTATGAGCGGGTGATGGCCGCCGTCATGCAGACCAGCCGCGCGCTGGAGAGCGCGCAGTTTTAGACCGCCAACAGAGCCTTTGCTAAGCTAAGAGTCGTGGACATGCAGAACCCCGATCGAAATCAGTCAGAAGTGTCGTCGGAAGACACAGTCCCAGCGGTCACCGAAGACGGGCAGCTTGCTGCCGTAACGGCGGATCGTGATCGGCTAACAGCGGAAAACGCCGACTTGCAAGACCGGCTTCTGCGCTTGCGCGCGGAATTCGACAATGCCCGGCGGCGGTTCGAGCAGCAGCGTTTGGACTACGTACAGTTCGCCGGAATGGAACTGGTGCGGGACATCCTGCCGGTAGTGGACGATTTTGAGCGCGCGTTGAAGGTGGAAACCGCGGACACCAATTATGCCAAGGGCGTTGGCCTGATTTATCAGCGGCTCAACGAGATTTTGAAGAAGATGGGAGCGGAACCGATGGAGACCGAAGGCCGGCGGTTTGACCCCAATCTCCATCAGGCCGTGGAACGGGTGCCGACGCAAACGGCGGAAGACCAAACCATTGTGGGTGAACTCCAGAAGGGCTATCTGTTCAAAGGAAAGCTGCTTCGGCCGGCGATGGTGCGAGTCGCGGTCAAGTCATAGCGAGATTCCGTGTCCAAACGAGATTATTACGAAGTTCTCGGTGTAGGCCGGGACGCCGGCGAACAAGATATTAAGAGCGCTTACCGCAAGATGGCGCTCCAATATCACCCCGACCGCAACCCGGACAATCCGGAGGCGGAAGAAAAATTCAAAGAGGCGTCGGAAGCGTACAGCGTGCTGAGCGATCCGCAGAAGCGCGCCAGCTACGACCGTTTCGGGCATGCGGGGCTGCAGAGCGCGGCCGGCGGCGGCGGGTTCAACCCGGATGCGTTCGCCGATTTCAGCGACATCCTGGGGGATTTCTTCGGCTTCGGCGACTTGTTTGGGAGCGGCCGGCGGCGCACGCGGGCACAGCGCGGCGAAGACATTCGCTTCGACCTCGAGTTGAGTTTCGAGGAAGCCGTCACCGGGCTGAACGCTGAGATCCAGGTGCCGCGGATGGAAGCGTGCGGACGCTGCCGGGCGTCGGGCTCCGAACCGGGCAGCGGGCCTACCACTTGTCCCACCTGCCATGGACGCGGCGAGGTTCTCTATCAGCAGAGCTTCCTCACCATCCGGCGCGCGTGCAGCACCTGCAACGGCAACGGGCAGATCATCCGCAATCCGTGCAGCCAGTGCCGCGGGCAGGGATACCAACAAATCCAACGCAAGCTGAAGGTAAACATCCCCGCGGGCGTGGATGACGGCACTCGTCTGCGGCTGTCGCATGAAGGCCAACCGGGAGCCAACAGCGGCCCTCCCGGCGATCTTTATGTCTTCCTCAAGGTGAAGGAGCACCCGTTCTTCGAGCGGCGTGAGCAGGACCTGCACTGTACGATTCCCCTCAACATCGCTCAGGCGGCGTTGGGCTGCGAAATCGATGTACCGACTCTCGACCAGCCGCATCATCTGAAGATTCCGGAGGGAACCCAGAGCGGCGCGCAATTCCGGCTGCGCGGCAAAGGCATCCCGATATTGAACGGCAGCGGCCGCGGCGATCTCTTCGTTCACGTCGTGGTGAAAACGCCGACGCGGCTCACTCGCGAGCAGCGCAAGCTGATGGAGCAACTGCGCGAGAGCCTGCCGGTGGACAACGCGCCTGCGGAAAAGAGCCTGTTCGAAAAGGTCAAGAATTACTTCGTGTAGTAGTGGGCAGGTCTGATGTGGACAGGTCGGAGACCTGCCCCAATCAGTGCGTCATCGCGTACACGATATAGTTCACGCCGAGCCGGATAGCCAGATCCGAGAACTTTTCCGGGTAGCGCGCACTATCGGCCCATTCCCACGCATCGCCAGTGTCCTGGTTGAAGTTGCCCACCACCATGAGGCGGCCCTTGTCGTCATAGACTCCGACCCAGCGTGCCACGCGGCCGCCGTTCTTGGACCCTTCCCGCAGATGCTCGGCGCCGGGGATCACGAACTTGTCATTGATGTCGTAGACCGTGTGGAAGATCTGGTCGCCATTCTCGATGTCGACGATGGGGCGGTCAGGGAATGCGAACTTGATGCGCTTGGCAAATTCGGCCCATTCGTCGGGACCATGAAAATCATCGGCGAAGAAGAAGCCCCCGCGCAGGCAATACTCGCGCAGCAGACGCCCTTCCTGTTCGGTTAAGCCCCACTCACCGGCTTGCACCGCGTACAGCCATGGCCAATCGTAGGCATCGCCGTCCTCGAGCAGCAGGGGCTGCTCCACCGAGCGCACATGAACACGAGTCAGCCGCCGAACAGCCTGGACGAAGTGGCGATCCGCCCGCGGGTAATCCTGTGTCCACAAAGAGAGGCCGAGGCGAAAGTCGCCATCGAAGCGCCCGCGATATCCGTCGAGCGGCCCGCCGGGAAACATGAGGCGGGCGAAAACCCATTCGGTTTTCTCTTGGTAATCGGGCGGCGGCTCAAGCCCGCCGGGGTACTCCACGCCCGGGTACTCGCGGAAAGGCCGTTGGAACGCGTACACAATTCCCAGAAGAGCGAAACTGCACGCTACGCCGCGTATCGCCTTCCGGAGAATCATCAAGCCCTCCTCCTGAGAATATCACCGGAGGCGCGAGGGGCGCTGCGCGATAATCGTCGCATGGCCACTCTGGGACTGATCGAATACCGCGACGCCTGCCCCGAAGTTCGCGCGGTTTACGACGACATCATGACCACCCGCCAGACTGACTACATCAACAATTTCTGGAAAGCGCTGGCGCACGATCCGGCCACGCTCCGCCGGACGTGGCATAGCGTCAAAGAAATCATGGCGCCGGGCGCTCTCGATGCGGTCACGAAGGAGATGATCTACCTGGCGGTGAGCGCCACCAACCAGTGCGGGTATTGCATTGCTTCCCACACGGCCGGAGCGCGCAAGGCCGGCATGACCGATGCCATGTTCGCGGAGGTGATGGCGGTGGTCGGTATGGCCAACGAAACCAACCGCCTGGCAAGCGGCTATCAGGTGGAGATCGACGATCGGCTCAAGTTATAGGGCAAGCCGCAAGTATACGGTGTCGGGAGTGGATTTAGCGCCATACGGTGAGATGCGCTCGAAGCCGGCGCGATCATACATCTCCAGCGCTTTGGCCATCACCGGCAGCGTATCGGCGAGCATTTCGCGATAGCCCAGGCTGCGCGCTTCGGCGATCACCCAATCGAGAAGGGCACGGCCCACATGCCGAGCCCGAAACGCAGGCCGCACGTAGAGACGCTTGAATTCGCAGCGCGCGGCATCGAAGCGACGGAGCGCGACGCATCCGGCGGGAGCCTCTTCAATCGCGGCCAGCGCCAGCCGTCCATCGGGAGGGCTATAGGCGCCGGGCAAGCCGGCGAGCTCGGCGGCGAAATTCTGAAAACACGGCGTGAAGCCGAACTCGTTCCAATATTCTTCAAAGAGGCGACGGACCTCCGCAATCTGGTCTGCGCTTTCGGCACGTACGATCGTCATACTCACTGAGTCAGCAGGGCCCGATAAAGCTTGTAGACGCGCGGATAGTCGATGTCCAGCATCAGGGTCACCGGCGTGGCCAAGGGCGCCTGCCTGCGATCAAGCGGGACCGTCGCTCCGTAAAAGCGGCCCCACGATGTCTGCACGTCCAGATAGCGCGTTTCCGAGCGTGTGACAAAGGCGGGATCGAGCAGCCACGCGGTCGGCAGCACGTCCCAGAGCGAGACGACCGCGTTGGGGTGTTCGAGAAATCCGGGATAGCGCCTGCCGTAGTCCTCGCGATACAGGTCGGTGATCGGCGTGCCGGCGGCGACGATCTCATCGAACTGCGCTTTTCGCAGCGGCGCACGGTTGCAAACGTCGAGATCGAACAAAATCTTCTTCGGAATCCGCGAGCGCAGCACGAGACGGGCGGCTTCGGCATCGAACCAGAAATTGAACTCGGCGGATGGCGACGCATTGCCGTTGGAACGCACGTTGCCGCCCATCAGGACGATCTGCTTGATCTTGGTTTCAATGTCGGGCTGCAGCCGCAGCGCAAGCGCGATGTTGGTCAGCGGCCCCAGCGCAAGAATGGTGATCGCGCCAGGGTGCCGCTCAATCTCGCCGATGAGGCGTTCCACGCCGCCGCCGTGCGGCTGGCGTCGAGTGAGTTTCGCTCCGGGGGCAGGCACCAGGGCGGCCTGCGGATTTTCGGCGAATGCGCCACTGTACGCGATCGGCCCCCAGCGGCGCTGCTCTTCGCGCGCCATCGCCGGCGTGTGCAGCAGCGGCGTCTGCGCGCCGGTGTACACCAGCGTCGGGCGCTTGAGCAGATCGAGGATATGGAACAGATATTCCGCGCCCTGATCGGACCAGACATTGCCGGGCACCACTGTGATCGCCGCGATGGACACCTGAGCGGGGCTGCGAAGCAGCATCACGAGCGACGCGCCGTCGTCGCCGAACAGGCCGGAATCGGTATCGAAGACGACGGTCTCGCGTGCGCCCGCCAGACCGGCTAACAGCAGAATCGCGCCCAGCAGTCTCGCCATGGATCAGGCGCGGGCCGCGGCTTGACGATGATAAGCGGCTAAGTCGAGAGGCGGCGGTGTGTGGCCCAGAGCACGCAGAAACCCGGAGACCTGACCGCGATGGTGCGTCCCATGGTTGACCACATGCAGTAGGATCTGCCAAAGCGGCTGGATATACGGATTGCCCTTCGAATCCTTATAGGAAAGGTTCGCATCCGCGGCTTCATTGGTGAGAGACGAGGCCCAGCTTCGCCAGCGGTCGTGGAGCACCGGCCAGTCGTTCTTCAGAACGGAAATATCTCGATCCGCATCCGTGATGAATGTGCCGGCCGGAGACTGCGTGACACGGGCCAGCCAGATTCGGTCCGCCGCGTAAATATGGGCCAAAGTGCCGACGATACTATGGTCGGCGGTTTGAAAATCGCGCGCCAGCTCTTCGCTGGTAAGTCCGGCGGCCAGATCGACCAGGCGCCGGCTGGCCCAGGCGGTGTAATCCAGGTGAGTGCGCAGAACGTCGGCTGAAACGGTCATAGCGTCATTATCGCGCGGCACGATATATAATCGCGCCATGAAGCCCATTTTCCGCAGCTTGCTCGTGCTTCTGCTCGCATCCGCAGCGGGCGCTCAAAGCGGCGATGGGCCGTGGCCGTGGAGCGGCGCTTACGGAGATCACACCGTAACGCTGCTGCTGACGGGCGACATCAACGTGCAGAAACGCGCGGACCCGGCGGGCGTATTTGTGCATGTCCGCGACACTCTGCGCCGGGCCGGCCTGGTGTACGGCAATCTCGAAGGCTTGCTCGTGAAAACAGAAGGGCCGGACAAAGATATCCCCGATAAAAGCGGCTGGCAGCATGTGGGCCCGGAGGCGGTCAATGCGCTGCTTGCCGGAAACATTCCGGTGGTGGGCGTCGCGAACAACGTGGCGTACGGCCCCGCCAACATCATGAAGAGCCTCGCTGTGCTCGACAAGCACGGCATCCTGCACACGGGCGGCGGCGACAATCTCGAACAAGCGCACAAGCCCGCCATCATCGAACGCAAGGGCGTGCGCTTAGGGTTCCTTCAGTACACCGCCAAGTGGTACATGGAAGATCAGCAGATCGCGACGCCGACCATGCCGGGCGTGGCGCGCATCCTGTCCAAAGACGGCATGTCGATTGACGCGGGGGACCTCGACCGGTTGCGCGAGGACATTCGCCGGCTGCGGCCTCTGGTGGATATTGTGGTGGTCTCCAGTCATAATCGCGACGGCCTCACGAGCGCGAATGTCGCAGCCGAGCGCACCTCGGGACGGGCGCCGGACCTGTTCTCTCCCATTCCTCTGGGACCGCGATTCTCTCAGGCCGAGGCCTACGAGAAAGAACTCGCTCACGCGGCCATCGATGCCGGTGCGGACGTCGTCTATGGCCACGGTTCGCATGTGCTGCAAGGCGTGGAGGTCTATCGCGGCAAGCCAGTCCTCTATTGCGTCGGCAACTTCGCGATGGATTGGATCCGGATGCGGCCGAATCGGGAAGGCGCGGTGATCCGAGTGGTTGCGGAAGGCCATCACGTTCTGCGCGTTTCGTTTGTTCCCTCTACGCGCGACGAAGAGAACAACGTACGGCTGCTGGATCCGTCATCGGGCGAGGGCGCTCGCATGCTGCAAAAGGTGAAAGATCTTTCGCCCGGCGTGCCGCTGAAAACCGAGGGAAAAGAAGTCGTGTTGATCGACAATCAGGTGGGGCAGGCCTCCGGCCTGCCGGCACACTAACGCCTGACGAGCTTGGTCATCAGCACTGAGAGCGCCTCGTCGGTATGCGTCGCGTTGCAAGACGCGCCACGCGCGGCCCAAATTCGTTCGGCCAAGGCTATGTCGGCGTCGGCGGCATCGGTGTACGACGGCGGGCGTCTCTTACGAGAGAGGGCCGTCCGGGCCGCCTGAGCATCGCTCCCGGAAGGCTGCGTGCATTGTGCCTGCTCCTGGAACACTTTTCGTAAGACGGTCTGACCGCGTCGATAGCGTTCTTCCGGCCGCAGCCCAACCACCGTGGGATCGAGCGCCAGGATGGCTTTACTAACGTCCGCCTTTTGGGCGGCGTCCTTGTTGGACGGATCGATCGAGACTGCACGGCGAAACGCCTGCTCGGCGGCAGCGTAGTCGCCCAGGTGGAATTCCGCTTCGCCCAGCCCGGCATACGCGGACGCATTTCGTGGCTCGTGCTGCACGATTCCGCGATACACGTCGCCGGCTTCCTTATACAATCCGGAATCGGCGAGCATGCCGCCAACCCGTTCCCGGGTAGCTGTATCCTGGGCCGCCTGCGCCGCCAGCGCGAGAAGCTCGCCGCGACCCTCCGCGCGCCGGCCAGCCTTGAGCAGCATCTCGATCAGCTCAAAGCGCGCCTGAACGCGATTTTCCTGAGGTTTCTCCGGCCACGAGCCGTAGGCGGCCCGTTGATAGCGCATGACGGCGTCATCAATATGTCCCTGCTGCGCCAACACGTGTGCCATGCCTAGATTCGCGGGACCATTCTGAGGACGCTCGCGCAACACCTGGTTGAGATAGGACGAAGCTTCATTCGCATGGCCGGCATCGGCCAGGGCCAGGCCGAGCCTCAGGCGGTCATCGGTGTTGTGCGAAATCGATAGTGCCTTTCTGAACTGTTCGACGGCTTCTTCATACCGATGCTCCCCCAACAACCGTGTTCCCGTACGCTGATACGACTGCGCCTCGGTACTGCGTTCGGAACGGTAAAAATAATTGAAGAATCCCGCGAGAACGGCCAACCCTGCCAGCGCGGCCAGGACTCCCGCAAGCATGGGCAAACCCGGCCGTTCCCGCGGCCCGCCCTCTTCCGGAGACGGCTCGCGGGTCAAAGGCGCACCATGAGCCGCGACGATATCGCTGACCGCGATCGTGCCTTGCAGGTTTCGAATGTTGGCACGGCTGACAACCGGCAGCACCGTCAGACCGCTTTCGGCCATGCGGCGCATCGCAAAATCGAGCGGATGATCGGCGTGAACGTGGGGGAAAATGTCGGCCGTCAACTCGTCGATCGGATGGGGAGCGGGAACCAGCCGGCCCACGGTTTCGTCGCCGCGCCCTGCCGCGATTGCTTCGTCCAGGACTGCCACCGTGATCATCCCGCGCAATCCGTCCGGATCGACTACCGGCGAGCCGCCCCGCTCTCGATCCACCAACCCGGCGGCCCGTTCAATTCGGTCTGTCGCATTCAGGGCGGGAAGATCGCGGCGATAGGCGTGCGCCACCGTCAGAAGTACCGCCGGCGCCGGCATTGCGCCGGGCAGATGTATGCCGTCCTGGTGCTGCAGCGCCTCGTAAATCGGCTCTTCCTGCAGCTTGCTCGAAAGAAAATAGCTGATCAGGTTGGCGATCATGAGCGGCACGATGATCGAATAGTCGCGCGTGATCTCGAAGATCATGATCACCGACGTCATGGGAGTGCGCACGATGCCGGCAAACGCGGCGCCCATTCCCACCAGCGCGTAGGCACCCACGCCGCCGGTGTAATCGGGAGCGAGCAGGTGAACCACGCCGCCCACTGCGCCGCCCATCATTGCTCCAATGAAGAGGCTCGGCCCGAAGATACCGCCGGCGTTTCCGGAAGCGTAGCAGGTGGCCGTCGCCACGAGCTTCAAGCAGACCAACAACGCCATCGTACCGAACACGAGCTCGCCGTTTAGTGCCCGGCCCACCACGCTGTAGCCGACGCCCAGCACCTCCGGACGGAACCAGCCCAGGATTCCGACTGTCAACCCGCCCGCCGCGGGCAGATACCACTGTGCCGCCTGAGGCATGCGCATAAACCGGAACCGCTGCCACAGGAGCAGCTTGACGAAGCCGACCGAGACTAAACCGCCGATCACGCCGAGCACTGCATAGAAGATGAATTCCACCGGGTGGACCAACTGGTAGGCCGGCACGTGAAACAGTGGCTCATCGCCGAGCAGCAGGTGCAGGACAATCCACGAGGTTGCCGAACTGAGGACGATCGAGCCCAGCACCGGCGCTTGCATGTCGCCCATGACTTCTTCGAGCGAGAACAGCACCGCGGAGATCGGCGTATTGAAGGCAGCGGCCAGCGCGGCCGCGGCGCCCGCCGGAACCAGCGACTTCACGCTGACTGTGCTGAGCCCCAGCCGGCGTCCCAGCACGGATGCGATTCCCGCGCCAACCTGAACCGAAGGACCCTCGCGGCCGAGAGCGATCCCGCTCGCCAGGGACAGCGAACAAAGGCTGAATTTTCCGACGACGGTGCGGAAGCTGATGTACCCGTCGCGGAGGAATAGCGCGACTTTAGTTTGTGGGATCCCGCTGCCGCGGGCATTGGGGAAATATCGAAACAGGAAGAAGCCGGTGCCGAGAGCGCCGGCGACCGGAATGAGAAGCCTGCGCCAGGGCGCGCCACCAGCTGGATAGAGCCGCGTCCCCAAATTTTCCGTCAGCAGGATGAACGCCACGACCACCAGGCTGACGACAGCGCCGATGATCAGAGTTAAGACAAGGAGAACCTTCTCCTCGTAACGGCGTCGGCTGGCGACCGGCTGGCGGTCGTGAGTCTCCTTCACGGCTCTCCTGCTACGCCCATCTTAGCCCGGCGGAGCACGCGAGCCGGCAAGCCAGCCGGCGCTTCACGTTCGCAATTGAACAGAACTCTCCCGGCTACTTCGCCAGCGCCACGATGTGGACACGGCGGTTCTTCTGCCAGCAAGCCTCGTCGTGGTCGCTGCACACCGGGTGTTCCTTACCATAGCTAATCAGAGAAAGCTGGTCGGCCGGAATCCCTACTTGTGTCAGATAATCCTTCGCCGCGCGCGCCCGCTGATCACCCAAGGCCATGTTGTACTCTTCGGAGCCGCGCTCGTCGCAGTGACCTTCGATGGTGAGCTTGTAATCGGGATAGTCTTTGAGAATGTCGCGCAATTCGGCCGAATCCGACTGCAGAGCCGTGATCGCGTCGGACCGAAGCGTGTGTTTGTCGTAATCGAAGTACGCGTCCTCAATTTTGGCCAGCAGTTCGTCGATGCGAGCCTTTGTGGCGGCGTTCGGAACTCGCGGCGTAGATGGAGTGGCGGCCTGCTGTGCCGGCCGCGGCTGCGTCCGCTCCGGCCGCGCCGGTGGCGGCGTTCGGCTCGGCGTCGATTCCGAGCGGGCTGGCGACGGCGGTGTGGCTACCGCAACGTTCTTCTTTGCACAGCCGGCCCCGATCATGGATACGGCGGCTACGGCTACCAAGGCCAATTCGTAACGTTTCTTCATGGTGGATGGAGACCTCCTTTCCATTGATAGCGTTTTCCGCAGCGCGCTCCCATCCTGTTCGGACAGGATTCTCTCTGGTAAACCCGCTCGACTACACTGGTGGACGGAGGGGTTTTGTCCAAGAACCGCTGGCCGCCGTGGCTTGCCCTGTCATCCGGATTCGGCGGGCTCCTGATCTGCGTGCTGGGCGCCGGAACCGGGACGATGATGGAGTTGAATCACGTCCGCAACGACGAAACCCAATCACGGAAAGCCTTCCTTGAGCGGCTCAGCGCTTTGGACCAGATCCGGGCCCAGATCTATCTTTCGGGCACTTATGTGCGCGACCTGCTCCTTTCCCCCGACGAGATCGGCGCAGGCGCTCAAACCGCGCGTCTGACTGCGCTGGAGCGTGAAACGCACCAGGCGCTCGACCGCTATTCGCTGGCGCTGGAACTCGAGGAACGCGAACCCTTCCGCACTCTCGAGGCAGAGATCGACGCCTACTGGCAGGTGCTCGACCAGATGCTGGCTTCCTCGCGGCAGGACCGGGAACGGCTACGCTCTGCCTTTTTTTACGATCAATTGATTCCGCGGCGCACGACGATGCTGCAAATCGCTGACCGCATTACGGCCGTGAATGAGCGCGGCCTGAACCGTGCCGAAGAACGGCTCGCAGCATCCTCGGACGGGCTGCGGCGGTCCCTGATCCTCACGTTTCTGATCACGCTCGCGGGAGGGCTGGTGCTGGCCGTGATCACGATTGCCCGCACCGTACGGCTGGAACGCGAACTACAAAAGCGGCTCGAAGAGAATGCCCGGGCGCGAACCGATCTTCAGGAACTCTCCGCGCGACTGGTGCGGACGCAAGAGAACGAGCGCCGATCACTCGCCCGCGAACTGCACGATGAAGTCGGCCAGTCGCTCTCCGCGATCCTCATGGAGGCGGAGAGCGCGGTCTGCGCGGATGATCCCCACGAGACCCGCGATCATCTGCAGGCGATCCGCGGACTCGCCGAGCGGACCGTGAATGAAGTCCGCGATCTCGCGCTGCTGCTGAGGCCGTCCATGCTGGACGACTTCGGCCTGGTGCCCGCGCTCAATTGGCACGCGCGGGAGACGGCCAAGCGCACGGGCCTGAAGATCTCGGTCTCCGCCGACGAGGACACCGACAACCTTCCCGACGAGCACAAGACCTGTCTGTACCGGCTCGTGCAGGAGGCGCTCAACAATTCGGCCCGTCATGGGAGTGCGCGGACAGTAGAAGTCTCTGTCAAACGCGTAAGCGGCCGCGTGCTGTTCACCGTTCGTGACGATGGCGTTGGCTTCGATCCAAACCTGGTGCGCGGTATGGGCCTGCTTGGCATGGAAGAGCGGGTTCGCCGTCTGGGCGGCCGGCTGCGCATTGATTCCCAGCTCGGCCAGGGAACCGTCGTCTCGGCCGATTTGCCGGTCGCCGAGATTGCCTCTGAAAACGGACGTGATGCCCATACGCATTTTGTTGGCTGACGACCACACCGTGGTGCGCGACGGCTTGCGGGCTTTGCTCGAAAAACAGCCCGACATGGCGGTGGTCGGCGAGGCGGCGGATGGACGCGACAGTATTCGCCTGGCCGGGGAACAATCGCCCGATGTCGTCATCATGGATATCGGGATGCCCAATCTGAACGGCATCGAAGCCACGCGCCGGATCCTGGCCGCCAATCCCCGCACCGCGGTCCTCATGCTGAGCATGCACCAGGACGAGAGCTACGTCTTGCGCTCCCTCAAGGCCGGAGCCCGCGGCTATCTCCTGAAGGATTCTTTGCGGAGCGAAGTAATTGACGCCGTCCGCGCCGTTTTCCAAGGCCGTTCCTTCCTCACGCGCAAAGTTAGCCGCATGCTGCAGGAGGACTACATACAGCAACTGGAAACCCGCGGACTCGACGACCCCTACGATCTGCTCACTGACCGCGAGCGCGAGATCCTCCAGATGGTCGCGGAGGGAAAGAGCAATAAAGAAGTGGCCGGCCTGCTCAACATCAGCCAGACCACGGTCGAGACGCACCGCGCACACATCCTGCAGAAGCTGGGCCTCCACAGCGTCCCGGAGCTGATCCTCTACGCCGTCCGGAAGGGCATCATCTCCTAGGGGACAGGCTACGCAATTCCTAATTTCTCTAGTCGCGCCGCCGCAATGCGCCGTATGCTACACCAGAGTTGGCATGCACCCCTCGGAGGACAAGTACCGGGGATTGCGGCGCCTGCCGCCTTTCCCGGCGGTCGCGACTAAACTGCTGCGGCTGCTTTCCAATGACAATGTGGCAGTGCGGGAAATCGTCGATCTCATCCGCGCCGACCCGGCTCTGGCTTCCGAGTTGATGCGCATCGTAAACTCCCCACTCTACGGATTTCCGGCCCACATCAGCAGCATTCAGAACGCCGTGACGCTGCTCGGCCTGCAAACCGTCAGAGGCTTCGCCTTGACGGTCTCTATGAAGGGTTTCCTGCACACGGCCCTGCGGCTGGATCTGCTGCGCCGGATCTGGCGGCACTGCCTGGCGTGCGGCATGCTCTGCGAAGATCTCTCGGCCGCCGCTTCCAGTTCGCAATCGGGCGACGACCGCGCCTACACCGCCGGGCTGCTGCATAATGTCGGCCGCCTCGGTTTGTTCGTCGCTCATCCGAAAACGTACGCGGACCTGCTCACTTTACCGTTTGAAGGCGATGTTCTCGACCGCGAGCGCGAAGTCCTCGGGCTCGATCACTGCGAAGCCGGAGCCTGGCTGGCGCATTCCTGGGGGCTTCCGGAAGATCTGGAAGTCGTGATTGCCGGCCATCACCAGCCGCCGAGCCAGGCCGCGTTTGAACTAACCGACCTGGTCCGTGTGGCCGTATTGCTGACCGATTCGCTGGGATTCGACGTCCTGCCGCCGCTGCGCTCGTACACGGTCCAGGAGGTTCGGTCGATGCTGCCGGCTCCGGCGCAGTACCGGTTTGATCCGGACCCGGCCGCCCTCACCGCCAAGCTGACCGACCGGCTTAACACCTTTGACTAGGCAACAAATTACAGCTCGAGTGTTCCGACCAGTTCACACACGTTCGTGACCTTCTCCCGGCGGAGAAATTCGCCCAGCTCGCGCGCGATTCGCAGGGGCGCCCGCGGATCCCAGAAGATCGCAGTGCCGACTTCGACGGCAGTTGCGCCGGCGATCAGAAACTCTGCGGCATCGGTCCCGGTCGAGATGCCACCCAGACCGACCACCGGGATTTTCACCGCCCGCGCCGCCTGGCAGACCAGACGCAGCGCGATCGGCTTGACGGCCGGACCGGAAAGACCGCCGAAGCCCGCGCCAATCCGCGGCCGGCGAGTGTGCGGATCAATCGCCAGCGCGACGAACGTATTGACCAGCGAGATGCCATCGGCGCCGCTCGACTCCGCCGCGCAGGCCAGCGGCTCGATCGCGCTGACGTTCGGCGAGAGCTTCACCATGACGGGCCGGCGCGCGACGCGTTTCACCGCCGAGACCACTCCGCCCAGAAGCGCCGGGTCGCTCGAAAAATAGATTCCACCCTCTTTCGTGTTCGGACAGGAGACGTTCAGCTCGTATCCGGCGAGACCCTCGTGGTCTTCCAGAACCCGAACCACCTCCACATAGTCATCGGTGGCATAGCCAAAGACATTGGCAAATACCGCGGTGCCGCACTGCGCCAGCGCCGGCAGTTTCTCGCGCGCGAAGGCGCGAACGCCGATGTTCTGTAGCCCGATCGAATTGATCATTCCGGCGTCGGTTTCGTAGATTCGCGGAGCGGCATTGCCCTCGATCGGCTCACGGGACAGGCCCTTCACCACCAGACCGCCGAGCGCGGAAAGATCCACCAGCTTCGCGAACTCGACGCCATAGGCAAAGGTGCCCGACGCGGCAATCACCGGGTTTCGCAAGCGGATCCCGCACAGCGAAGTCGCCAGCGCCGGATCGGATGAATTCATCGGATTGGATCTTCGGAACCCACGAAGGCCTCGCCTAACACCCGGCCGGTGCTCGAAGAGGGCGGTGCGACTCCGATCGCCCGCGCCAGAGTCGGGACGAGGTCAACGGCCTCGATCGGAGACTCGAACACTCCTGCGCGAAATTGCGGGCCAAACAGGCACAGCGGGACCTTGGAATCGTAATCGTACAGGGAGCCGTACGAGACGCCGCGATTCATACCAAAGTCCTCCACATACTCAGGCTGGTACGACAACATCACGTCGCCGGAGCGCAGCGGGTGAAAACTGTTGCGGAAGCGCCGCTCCCATTCGTTGTGAACCGAGCACTCCCCGCCGGCTGTGTAGTACGCAGCAATCTCGGGTTCCTCCAGCGCCGCCCGCCCGGCCGCGGCCGCCGCGGTTTCGGGCGCACGAGCGCCACCGCCATCGAGATAGAGGAACGGATAGAGATATTTTTCAACACGGCCGGTTTTAGCCGCCGTCAACTTCCGCTGGATTGCCTGCGCCAACGCCTCGCCATCAACGGCCATGCGCGGCCGCGCGAAGGGCTTGGGCTCCGTCGGGGCTCCATGTCCGCCCACCAGGACGAAATTGTAGGTATTCCCACCAGGCGCCCGGTCGAGTTGATCGAGAAGCTTTTCCACGCTGCGATCCAGATGCAGAACCATCTGGTGCATCAGAGGGGAACGTGCGCCGGTCTCATAACCTAGACGAGCGCTAGCGCTGGAAACGATGCAAAGCAGATCGAACGTATTGCCTTGGCCGAGTTTTTCGCGGCTCACCAGCTCTGCCGCGAAATCGAACAGGGCGCCTTGCGCAAAGGGGGAGGCGCGGTAGAGGTCCAAAAACTCCTCGGGCCGCGCCGGGTCGAACTTGAGTTTTCGGAGCGCGGCTGCGCCGGGCTTGGCCCCGAGCGCAACCCAATCCGCGTTCCGCAGATCGAGCAGGGAATGTACCCGGTTATAATCCGCCAGCCATCCCGGCGTATCCTCCCGGGTAACAAACCTTCCGTCATCTCCCATCCAGAACAGGTGCGCAGCCGACGTACCGGCGAAGATGCTTCCTTTGGATAGATCTTGAGCGGCGACGAAGACCCGGGAATTCGGGGACTCGACTACCTCCGCCGCGAAGGTGGTGGCTTGCAGCGCATCGGCCGAAGCCCGCACCGGGCCGCGCTCTTTGCGGTCGTACCAGCGGTCGGCGACGATGCCGTGCTGCGCCGGCCATGCCGCCGTGGCGAGTGTCGCCAGAGTGGTATGAGGATAAGTCGACGACGAGTGGCGGCAGTCGGGGAAATAAGCGCCGTTTTCGACCAGACGCCGGAGTCCCCCGCGCGTGACCTGGCCCCAAACAGCATCCAAATAGTCCGGACGAATCTGTTCTAAAACTACTAAAACTACGAGCTTAGGCCGCGGGGGGAGAGCCGAGGCCCGCCGGGCTAGACTCGCTCCCAACCCAGCGAGGATACACGCACCGAAACTACGGCGGCAAATATCCATGCGAAAAGAGTTTAACAAATGCCGAAGAGATGATATAGTTCTACTTTCTGAGTCGGCTAGTACCAGCCCCCGGGGAACGCCAAACGGAAAGCGCGGAGAAATGAAAGAAGAACTCAGCGTCCTCGGCCTCGCCACCATCCGTCGCAATCGGGGTATTTCCCTAGAGCAAATTGCGAACTCCACGAAAATCAGTGTCCGCTCGCTAGAGGCAATTGAACGCGGAGACTTCCACAAATTGCCTGGCGGAATTTACAACACCAGCTATATCCGGCAATACGCCCGCGCTATCGATTATGACGAGAGCGCCATTCTCGCCGTTTACCACCAGAAGATGGGCACGACGGAAACCACCGACGCGTCTGGCAAAACTCGGGGCGACGGTTTGTTCGGCGGCGGATACCGGCCTGCCTCGACTACGGTCGGCTCCTAACTCCTACCTCCTTTTTTCTGCCTGTTTGGCGGCGAACTTCGCCACATTAACGATCATCCGTTCGTGCATGCCTTTGCCGATGGTCTCGCTGTCGCTTGCGGCCTCGACGCGAAATTGAAGACGCCGCCGATCGACCTGGGTCACTTCCACTTTGAAAACCACGTCGGTGCCCACGGGCGCAGAAGCGAGATGATACACGTCGACGTGGGTGCCGACGGTATCGTGTCCCGGATCGAGAAGGGGCAGCACAGTGTTCCGGCACGTCCACTCCATCAGCCGGATCATTTCCGGAGTGGACAGCACACGCGCATTGTCGTCTCCCAGGAAGCTGATGGCGATCTCGGGCGTGACGCGGATCTGGCGTTCGCCTACGGTTCCAACGGGTATTTCAGGCATTCGGTTAGCGCGGCTGGAGAATGTTGCCCCAGATCACCTGGTAGGCTTCCAGCTCATTGTAAAGCGTCTTCCCTGCCCGTACAAACACGCGCATGTTGGGCTTGAGCTCAACCAGACCGACAGCGTCGCCATCCTCGAGGTAGCGAGTATCGGGACGCAGAAGAAAGGTCTGATCGCCGCCGCGCGTGTGCAAGACAACGCGCTCGGGGCTGACACGGAAGACCACACCGGACATCGCGACCGCGCCATAGGCATGGGCACGATCGGTGGTGATGAGGCGGTCGGCGGAACTGCGAGAGGGCCGAACACGCGCTTGCGAGAGGGTTCGTGGCGGCTCGGGCGCGGGCAAGACGTGGACGGTTCGCGCATACCGGAGCAGTGAACCGGAGACCTCATCGGAAACCACCTCAACGTCCTCCCCGGGCTGCAAGCGCGAGACGTTGATCGACTGCTGGTCACGCTCGACGTAGGTCTTGGCATCAAACTGAAACCGAAACACCTGGCTACTGGCTATGCGGACGCTGAATTGACCGGAATCGGTCTGAGCATCACGCTCGAGTAAAACACCACGCAGCACGGGAGGCGGCATCGTCTGCGCCAGCAGCAGGACCGAGCCGATCGGCAGCAACCAGGAAATGCGCATCCGTGCCCTCTTATCTTGGATACACGATACCACGACCGTTCCTACACGAACGTGTCGCCGCACACGCGTGCGGCAGCCGGCCTGCTCATTGCACCCGGAAGGCGAAGACGGTTGCATCATCGATCTGGCATCCGCACGAAAACTCGTCCATACCGAGAAAAATCGCTCGGACTACATCAGCGGCGCAACGTATGCCGCTATGGACACCTGCGAGGCGCAGGCCTTCGATCCCCCATTCCTCGGCGCGTGGATTTTCGATTTCAATCACTCCATCCGTATATGCGAGGATGGTGTCTGCGGGATTGAGTTGAACCACGCCCTCCTCGTAGGGCCAATCGGGGAACATGCCCACGGGCGCGCCACCGGTCTCCAACCAGGAGATGGCGCCGTCCCGCCGAATGACCATCGGCGGATGGTGGCCGGCATTGACGTACCGCAGGGTCTGCACCGCGGGATCGAACACACCGAAGAATAGAGTGGCATACCGGCCGTCGAGCGAGGACGCGTGCACCTGGTGATTGACTGCTGTGAGCGCCGAAATTCCGTCGCCCCCCGCAAACCAGGCGGCGGTGCGCAATGAGGACTGGACATTGGCGCTCATCAGGGCGGCCGCGAGGCCTTTGCCGGATGCATCGCCAATGGCGAATGCCACGCGATTGCCGGGAAGCGGCATCACATCGTAGAAATCGCCCCCGAGCGCCTGCACCTGCCGGCAGCGCGCATCGTAATCGAGGCAATCGATAACGAGTGAGCGGCTCGGCATGAAGCCTTGCTGCACCTCGCGAGCGGCCGCCCACTCGTTGGAAGTTTCCATCAGAACCACGTCGCCCGGCATCCTTGCACCCTCCACTGGTATGTCGATCCAGCGCGCGCGCAATCGACAGCGTAGGGTCAAAAATTTTGACGGGCCGGGCTCGCTCGGGGGACGCAACGAACGATCCGGCTTCGCCTATCTGCTTCCGTCAGAGAGTTGCGTGCCGCTCGCCACAAATACCTTGGTCTGTGGATGAAACTCCGACCAGGCGAACCAAAACTCCGGCATGAGGATCAGCGTCTTTAACTGCGTTCCCTCCAACGGCCCCGCCAGGCAGAGTCCGTAGGCGTTCCACGACGAGTGTGTTTCGAGATCGGCCAACGAGCTGGCATCGGCGTCCATGGCCTGAAAGCGGAGAAGCCTGCCCTTGGCGCGCGCTTCGAAGGCCGTCGTCGTGTCGGATGAAGCCTGATGGATCACCACGACCGGCAGGCCGCCGACACGGTCATTCACCACACGCGCGATGCGCAACTGCGAAAACGGAAATGCCTTGGTCTCATTGCCGATCTTGACCCCGGCGACGGTTTCCTTCGGCCGCAATCGATCGTCGTGGCCGAATGCTCCTTTCGGCGCGTCGCCCTCGCCGGACAACGTGTTCTGTCTGATCCGCTTGCTCAGGTTGGGCATGCGTTCGTCGTATCCCGGCAACGGCTTGAGCACGACGGTGTCGGGATACCGCCGGCGCCATTCCTTCCATGTGGTGCGGACAAAGGGGTAGAGTTCAAGGCGACTGCCTTTGAGCGGGCCGGAGATGGCTTCTCCCGTGGATTGTTGCCAGCGGCTGCCGGTCTCGTGATCCTTGTGAACTTCGTTTGCGCCCACCATGCTGTCGTACTCGAAGTGCAGCCGCCGTTTCTTGAACTGGGCGCGAAAGACCGCACCGGTATTGCAGGTTCCGCACCAGGTCACTTCGATCGGCCCGTCGGGCATCTGGTCGTTGACCGAACCGTGCTGGCCGAGATCCGCCGCCGGGAACGCCTTGGCCACAGTGCCGCGGGCAACGCCGATCAGAGTGTCATCGTCCTGAAGAAAACCGGCGTCCGCGGCGGGGACAAATTGCGGGACGAGGATCGCCTTGTAGGGCATAATGCCGGGCGGCGTTTGAGGTTGCGTCTGAGCGACTCTTATCCCGAGTGGCTTTCCTTTTTCGTGGACCTGGAAAACCAGCAGTTCGGCGGGTTCGGTTTTGCTCAGATTGCGATAGAACCGGTGGGTATGCATGGGGGGTTCGTAGAACACGTCGCCGGCGCGGTAGACGTGGGGCTCGCCCGGTTCGACTTGGCTCTCGACCTCACCTTTAAGGAGGTATGCGAAGACTGGCCCGGTATGCTGGTGTGGGCCGGCTGCCGCTCCTCCGGCGGCAGTCGTAATCTTGACTACGCTCACTTCCTGATTGGCAAGGTCTGGGAGCGACTCCTGCAGGAGCAGCTTGGATGACACCGCGCCGGTATTCTGCGCACCGGTACCTGGCGGAGCGTTATTGGCGAAATTCAGGAACTTTGCCGGCGCGGCGTGGCTGACGTTTTGGAAAACGCGGTGAACCTGTCCCGGGCGCTCGTGAAAGAAATCGCCTGCGCGGTAGACCTTGGGCGCGTCCGGTTCGACCTGGCTCTCAATCTCGCCTTCAAGAACGTAGATGAAGAGGGCTCCGGGATGTTGGTGCTGCGGAGCCGTGTATCCCGCCGGCAGTGTGGTAACAAAGAGTGACATTTTCGGCTGCGTGGTGTCACCCAGCGGCTCCTGCATCAACGTTTGTCCACGCAGCAGACCTCCCAAGCTTCCCAACAGCAGCACGGTCAACGGGAGACTCAAACGGCGAGTCGTTTTAAGTTTTCGCGGTCTCGGCATCATCGTTCCTCAGTATCGGGAAGAACGGCCGGTGCGACTAGTGCGTCGGCTGCAAAGTTCGGTGGATTCCCTGCATTACGGCCGATTCTGGCCGATTGCCTGAAGAGCCGACTGCAGTTTCTCGCGATGCCCGCGGCTGACTTTCAGACGGGTTTCATTCCGCAACACGACTTCGTATTCGCCGCCGGCGTCGAGGCGCAGATCGCGCACGCGCGCCAGGTTGACGATCGTCGATCGGTGAATCCGGCAGAAGTGATTTGGCTCCAGATCGCGTTCGAGGTCCGCCATGCTGCGGCGCAGCAGATGAGTTCGTACGCCCAGGTGCAGACACGAATAGTAGTCAGCCGCTTCAATCCAGTCGATCTCGTCAACAGGCAGGAAGGAGATGCGGCCGGCGCTCCGGATCATGATTCGCTCGGACCGGCGGTTTGGCGTGGGATGCTGCGCCAAGACCGCCTTAGCACGGGCCAGGACGCGGAAGAATCGCGCATTGGCGAAGGGTTTGAGCAAATAGTCGAGGGCTTCCGCCTCGAAGGCTTTCAGCGCATACCGGTCGTAGGCCGTCACGAATACGACCGCGGGAGGCACGTCGAGTCCTAATGCTTCCAGTACACCGAAGCCATCGCAGCCGGGCATCTGGACGTCCAGAAACAGGAGCGCGGGTTTCCGTTCGCGCACTACTTTAATGGCCTGAGTGCCGGAACTGCATTCGGCGAGGATCGCGATTTCCGGATCCGTCCGCAGCAGGTTTACGATATTGGCGCGCGCGAGCGGCTCATCGTCGACTACGACGGCGCCGATGGGAGTCACACTGAGGTCCTATACGGAACCTTGACAATGGTTTCGACACCCGTCTGGTCGCAGTTCCGAAGCACCACGCTGCTCTCGGAGCCATAGAGCGTGACCAGACGTCCGCGGGTATTCGACAGGCCGACACCGGTTCTGTCGCCCACGCCAGCGAGCGAGAGGGCCGGGCCATCATTGTAGAGGGAGAGGGACAGGATTCCTTTGGACTCGCGCGCGGTCACGCGAATCTCGCCGCCTTCCACCAGTTTTCCGATTCCGTGGACGATTGCGTTCTCCGCCAAAGGCTGAAGGAGAAGCTGCGGGACCAGGGCGCCGTAGAGTTCTACCGGTATATCGACAGCGACCTTCAGACGACTCCCGAGGCGCATCGACTGCAGATCGATATAACTTTCCAGAAAGGAGACTTCTTCCGCCAGCGGGACCAGTTGCCGGCCGGTGTCCTCCAGCACGCGCCGCAGCAGGCAGCTCAACCCAGCGATCATTTCGACGGCGGCGTCGTTTTGCTTCTCGCGGACCAGACCCGAGATTCCGTTCAGCGTATTGAACAGGAAGTGAGGCTCGAGCTGACGTCGAAGCGCCTCGAGTTGGGCCTTCGATAACTTGCTTTCCAGCCACGCCGTCTCGGCGTCCCGGCGTGCCAGGCGCCGGATGGAATCGATAATGTTGTCGACCGCCACCGTGGCGCCGTAAATGATCAATCCCGTGTGGAAATGCATGTAGACCATGGTTAGAAACATGGACCGATAAGAAGGGTTCGGCTCTTGAATCGGATTGATGGCCCATTCCAGGGCAGCGGACCACGCGATGCGTGCGACACTAATGCCCAGGGCGGCAGCGAGATGGACAGGAAAATTACGCCAGTTGCCGGCCCGCACCAGCGGAAACCGCCGGCTCAAGGCGAGGATGACGGGCGTGGCGGCCGCCCAAAACAGCCAGGCCGCGGCCGTCGTGAAGAAGAGCGAAGTCCAATTGAGATGCCGCCCGAGGGCGGCCATCCCGACCACGACCTGGGCGCCCGTGATGATGCCAACGACTAGCCAAGCCATGGCGAGCCACCAGGAATGCCGCTTCAGAGTCTGCCGAAGGGAAGACATTGGACATTAATTCTAAACCTGGTGGGCCGGGCGCGGAGGTCCGATGCAGCGAATCCACAGATCTATGCAGTGAACAGCGAGTCCGAAGAGCGGGTCTTATAGGCCACGGCCGACGAAGCCGACTACCAGAAACGCAGCGACAGCAACGACCGCGCCGAGGATGATGTCGGCGGCGTAGTGGTAGCGGCCGGCGACGGCCCCAAGCGCGATGCAGACGGCAAGCGCCAGGAACACGAGACCGATCGATGGCGCAAACTGCAGCATGACCAGCGCGCAGGCGGTAGAACCCGCGACGTGGGCGCTCGGCAGGGTATTCACGTGGATACTCGCATGGCGCAGCACGAACAGATTGAGCCGGCGCACGTCACTCCGGCGCGGAAGCAGAGAATCCGGATGATTGAGCATACGCGGCGGCCGAGTCTGCACAAACGGAACAGCCACGTAGCAGACGTACGTCGAGATCAGAACGACCGCCCAATAATGATCGGCTTCGGCTCCAAGATGCATCAAGTAGAGAGTGGCGAGACCTGCCGGCAAGGACGGATAACAGAATAAATACGCCAGTTCAAGGGTGGTCGAAATCCACCGGCCCACTCGACTCCGCGCGGAGGCAGCGAGAATTGAACTCAGCAGCCGGTGATCGAGCTTTTCCAGCCACCGCTCAATGGCGACGTTGGGCTGGGTAAAACACTGTCCGGCTTGCCAGTAGAACAAAAGAAGGAGAAGATACGGGAGCCAGTCGCGTATAACCGAAGCTGCGAGAGGCGGCAAAACTCGCGGCAGCACAACGGTGCTGATTGCGGTGAGCGCCAGCCCCGACAAACCCAGCAGGGTAACGTTGGTCCGGCGCGGCGGATCGAGGCGGCGCCACCAACCCAGGATCAACAGAAACGAGAACGAAACCGTGTTGATCCAGTCCGCGGTTCGCATCGCTCGATGACCGGCGGATCAATGCAACTGGTTTTCCACTTCGTTCAACCAATCCGGCCGTTTAAGCACCTCGCGCGGCTTGCTGCCATCGGGCGGGCCGATGATGCCGTCGCGCTGCATCATATCCAGGATGCGTGCGGCGCGGCCGTAGCCCAGACGAAGATGGCGCTGCAGCGTGGAAGTCGACGCTTTGCCCATCTGAAGGACGAGGCGCACCGCGTCCTCGTACATCGGGTCCTGTTCCTCGTTCGCGCCGTCGCCATCGGCGGCTGCCTCCTCTTCGCCAGAAGGCGCGATGAGGAACGACTGATCGTACTCGGGCGGCGCCTGATCTTTCCAGAAATCGACGACGCGGT
>DASXAK010000019.1:0-26234 GCA_036406715.1 Bryobacteraceae bacterium
AGAACTCCCGCGTGTTATTTGAAGACTAGTGGAACGCGAACTCGACGCCCTCGACATTCAGCTCCTCCGTGCGGCGGCAGCCGCCGGCGAGATCCATCCGAAGAATATCCACCAGCAACGTCGGCTCGACCGGTTGGATCTCGAGGGGTATCTCGAGTCTTCGCGCCAGGTCCATCGTGAAAATGGAGACGGTTCCGGGTGGGTATTCCGGCTGACACGGAAGGGCCAGCAGATGGTGCAACGATCGCGGGATTGAATGGTCAGTCGGCGCGGCGGCGGCGATATTCTCCGTGGCCGATCAGTCCGAGATCGACCAGCACAGAGAGAATAAGCGCTGCGAGATAGATCCCGTCCAGCGGATGGCGTCCGTTCACGATCCAGGCATACACGATCGTAGTGAGCGGTAGAAAGACGAAGCCCAGCGCCAGGAGCAGCAGCGAGTGGTAAGCCCGCTCGAGGAACGTTGAGAAGAAGAACAGCAACACGATCGCGACTCGCGGAAACGCCAACCCGATCAGCAGTATCAAGCAGGGCATAAAGTAACCATTGTAGAGGCGTTCAAGCCGGCAACTCCGCTATACTCGACAGTGTCGATGGTGATCTGGCGAAAAATGCTGGTGTTGATCGCTCTGGGCTTGATTCCGAGCCAGATCCAGTGCCTGATGACTTGCGTGATGCCGGCGCAAGCGGCGGGTGGTTGTCACCACCATCGCAGCCACCAGGAGAAACAGACGCCTGCGCCGTGTGCCGTGGGATTTACAGCCGGCACTCTGATTGCGCACGCTCCGGATCAGGGCATCGCGACGCCCGTCCCGATCCGCTTAGGCTCGCAACCCGCGGCCGCGGCCAATAAACGTGCGCTTCCCGGTAGAGTCGCAGTGTCCGAATTTTTGCCGCCCGGTTCGCTCCCCGTCCTGAAGATCTAAACCTTTCGTTCGTGTCCAAAGCCTGCACTGCAGGCGGTCCGATCGAGAGGTTATTGGTGTATATCAGACGACGTTGCGCGCTTGCCGCGATATTGTTCGCTTCAAGCCGGCTGATAGCGCAGGATCATTCCGGCATGGTGGATATGAACGGCCCCGCCATGTCGTTGATGAAGTTCGCGTCCGGCACGGCGGTGAACCCCGCCTCTGCGTTTCCGCCGATGATCATGGACCATTTCGGCAAATGGAACACCATGGTGATGGGGACGGCGTTCCTGGTGGACACACAGGAATCGGGTCCGCGCGGCGGCGACAAATTTTTCTCGTCCAATTGGTTCATGGGTTCCATCGAGCACCGAGTCGGCAAGAAGGGCGCGTTCCAAACCGAACTGATGCTCAGCCTGGAGCCCGCGACGGTTACCGATCGGCGATATCCGGAGCTGTTTCAAACCGGGGAAACCGCGTTCGGAGTTCCGATCGCGGATGCGCAGCATCCGCACAATTTCATCATGAGCCTGGGATTCCACTACAACTACCAACTCGCGCCAGCGACCCAGCTTCAGTTGTATTTCGCGCCCGTGGGAGATCCGGCACTGGGGCCAATAGCGTTTCCGCACCGCGCTTCCGCGATGGAGTTGCCGCAGGCTCCGCTCTCCCATCATTGGCAGGATTCCACACACATTGCCGACGAGGTCGCGACCGTCGGAGTGCAGCACAAGAAGATCAGAGTGGAAGCGAGCGGTTTCCACGGCGCGGAACCGGGCGAGAACCGCTGGACCATCGGCGCCGGACCCCTCGACTCCTGGGCCGCTCGCCTGTGGTTCTTTCCCTCTGCAAACTGGGCCATGCAGGTTTCTGGTGGAAGATTGACTCGTCCCGAAGCGCTCGAGTCCGGCGATCAGACCCGCACAACCGCTTCGGTTCATTACTCCCGGCCGATGCAGGGCGCGTATTGGTCATCCAGCCTCATCTGGGGACGCAACCACAACACGTTCACGAAGCGCGATTTGAATTCCTATCTCGCCGAGTCGGTGGTGCCGATCCGTAGTGTCAATTTTGTGACTGGCCGTTTCGAGCTTGTGGATAAAGACGAATTGTTTGCCGCCGAACCGGAATTGGAAGAAAGACTCGCCAGCAGTGCCGGCAGCACGTTTCGTATTGGCAGCTTCACGATTGGATATACCCGAGACATCCGGATTTGGAACAAGCTGCAGACGGGAATTGGTGCGAATCTCACATTCTATGCCTTCCCGAGTGCGATTCAGCCGTTTTATGGCACGCACCCGATAGCGGGTAACGTGCTGATCCGATTCCGCCTCCAGCCTCATCGCGATTGACCGGCGGCGGCCCACATCGCTGGAATCCAAATTGCATTCCAGCAATTGGGATGCAGACAGACGCCTCCGACCTGTCGTGCGCCCGTTCGCTGGAATCGGCGAAAGCGGCCGGGCTTCGATACGTCGATGGAACAGGACCCGGAATCGAGCGCCGCCGCTGCGGCCGCGGATTTGTTTATGTGGGTCCCGACCGCCGTGCCATCCGCGACCGGCAGCAATTGCATCGCATCAAGTCACTCGCGATCCCGCCCGCGTGGGCCTGCGTTTGGATTTGTCCTACGTCGACCGGCCATATTCAAGCGGTGGGTTGGGACGCCAAGGGTCGAAAACAATACCGGTATCACACTCTTTTCCGGGAGGTACGCGACCGGAACAAATTCGGCCGCATGATCGCGTTCGGGACGGTGCTGGCCGTCATCCGCAAACGCGTGCGGCGGGATTTGAGACGCTCGGGGCTGCCTCGCGAAAAGGTGCTCGCGGCGGTGGTGCGGCTTCTCGAGACCACCTGTATTCGGATCGGGAACGACGAATACGCGCGCGAGAACGATTCGTTCGGTCTGACTACTCTCCGCAACCGTCACGTCCGCAGCTCGGGCGCGACGCTGCGCTTCCGCTTCAAGGGAAAAAGCGGACTGTGGCACTCGATTGAACTCAACGATCGGGCTGTGTCGCGAATCGTGCGCGAGTGCCAGGAACTCCCCGGCTACCGGCTATTCCAATACATCGACGAAGACGGCACTGTCTGCAACGTCGATTCCGAAGACGTGAACCACTACCTTCGGGAGATCACGGGCCAGGAGTTTTCCGCCAAGGATTTCCGAACGTGGGCCGGAACCGTTCTGGCGGCCCGCGAGCTGGCTGCCGACGGACCGTCTGGCAGTGAGCGCGAAGCCAAACACAAAGTCGTGGATGCGACCAAACGCGTCGCGCTGCGACTCGGAAACCGCCCGGCGACGTGTCGCAAATATTATATTCACCCCGCCATCATTGACGCATACTCGGATCATTCGCTATTTGAAACGATGCGCCAGGGCGAAGAACAGCACGCCGCTTACAATGGGCGCGGTTTAAGCCCGGAAGAGTACGCAGTGATGGTCCTGATCACGAAGTACCTGGAGAAGACCACGGGCGCCGCAGGCCGAAGATCGCTTCCGGCCGCGCGAGCGGCCTGACGAGGCCCGCCACGGTTCACTCGAAGACGAACGGTTCGAGGCGCTCGATCACGCTGCGGATCTCGAGGGCCTGCTGGAGCTTCCGGACGCCCCAATCACGATGATGTCCCGCGGTTCCATGCCTGCCGAGAGCAGCCGTGGATGAGGCAGTCGCTATTCCTATGTGAAAGCTGGCCCCTGAGACAGGGGTTTCGGTTATGTGCGCGCGGCTGTATCGCGCGTGAGGAGTGATTGACGGCCCAGCCGCTCGATGGCGTAGGAAACCTGGACGCGGTGTTCGCGCGTGTACAGCCGGTGATTGCGTTCCACCTCTCCCAGCCGGTACACGTAATTCGCGGTGAGGCCCGCAGACCGCTGCAGGCCGGCGAGCGATGTATCGCCCATCCAATTGATGCGTTCCAGGCGCGCCCCATTTCGTAAGTGGAACCGGGCGACCGGATCGAGCGGTTCCTGGCCGTGCTTGGCGTGCAGAAGGTAGTATGCGCAGAGCGGCACGAGGTTGTTCTGCAATTCCGCCGCGAGCTTGGCGTCAGAGGGCCAGTTCGGAGTATCGAGCTTGTCGAGCAACGCAGCGAGCTTACCGTCGCGCGGCCCTGGTTCGTGGCGCCGGGCTTTGGCCGCTAGCCAGGCCGCGAATCCCGGTATCGGCGACAGCGTGGCGAATGTCCGCAAACGCGGGAATTCGCGGTGCAGTTCATCCACTACGGCATGGATCAAAACACTGCCAAACGGCACGCCGCGCAACCCCTCGTGGCAGTTGGTAATGGAGTAAAACAGCGCACACTTCGCGTCTTCGGGACCGGTAACCCGGGAATCGGGATCCAGCAGCGGCTGCACCCGGGCGCTCATACGATCGACCAGCGCGACTTCGACGAAGATGATCGGCTCGTCGGGCAGTGCGGGATGGAAGAAGGCATAACACCGCCGGTCGTCTTGCAGCCGGCGCCGCAGGTCCCGCCACCCCTGAATCTGATGGACCGCCTCGTACTCGATGAGCTTCTCGAGAATGATGGCCGGGGTATGCCAGTCGATCTTTCGCAGAACCAGGAAAGCGCGGTTAAACCAGCTCGAGAGCAGGTGTCCCAGATCCGATTCGAGCGCCACCCAGTTGGGATGTTGGGCCAGGCCGGCCAGGATCTGGCCTCTCATTTCGATCAGGGCGCGCGTACCGCCCGGCGCCAGATTGACGCGGCGGAACAATTCCTGACGCGGCGGTTCGACGACGTGCAACAACCGGGTCAGATTGGCCGGCGAAGGATCTTTCCGATAGGTGTCGCCGGAAGTCCCGACTGCCTCGGGATCCGGTGAGAACTCTCCCGCCAGCATGTCAAAGAATTCTGTTCGCTCGATTGGCTGCAGGCCGAGGTAGGCTTCCAGGGTGTCTTTAGCCAGCCGGCCGTCGTCGACCCGGGCCGCCAGCAGCTCGCGGCAAAGGGAAACGATCTGGCGCACGGGCTGCGATGCCTCGTGCGAACCGTTCTTGAGCCGCGGCGTTAAGCCGATGAAGCGAGCGAGTCCCAAGGAAGTTCCCCTGTCCTGTAAATAGTGTTTAGCATTATGCATGCAAAAAACAAGGGCGGACTCCAAAGTCGAGGTCCCACCAGTACCACAGAGCCTAACGAAAGTAACAGTCACGTTAACGGAATGGACGCCACCCCTGGAGACGTTCGGCCATATGATGGATGTCGCGGCGGAGGTGGCGGCTTGAGAGGCCTGCAAAAGCTCGGGATTGCGTTAGCGCTGGTCGCGCCGGCCGCCGCTGCCGACCTGCCGGCGGGAGCCGGCCGCGAGCTTTTGGTCCGCTCCTGCATAGGTTGTCACAAGTCTGACGAGTTCGCCGCCTATCGCCACACTCGGGTCGAGTATCGTTCGATCGTCCGTCGCATGGGCGACCGCGGCGCCCAAGCTTCTGCCAAGGAACTTGATGAGATCGCCGACTACCTGGCCGCAAACTTTCCGAAGGTGGAAGACCCGTCGAAGATCAACGTGAATAAGGCGAGCGCCAACGAACTCGAAGAGCGCTTGGAACTGACCGCCAAGGAAGCCGCGGCGATTGTCAGCTACCGCGAACGGCATGGCGACTTTCGCGCGATCGGCGACCTGTTCTTGATCTACGGCGTCGACGGCCGGAAAATCCAGGCCGCCAAAGACAAGCTCAGCTTCTAGCGCCGGTCGGGACCGGGTTGACATCATCGGCCATGCGATACTGCACGCAGGCATGGCCAAAAAGAAAATCGCACGGGGACCGGGTCGCCAGTCTGCAACAGCCTCTCCGAAACACCTGGATCTCCATGATCCGGCACTGTATATCAACCGCGAATTAGGGCTTCTGGCGTTCCAGCGGCGAGTGCTCGAAGAAGCGCAGGACCCCGCGAATCCCCTGCTCGAACGTGTGAACTTTCTTTCGATTGTGGGCTCGAACCTGGATGAGTTTTTCATGGTGCGCGTAGCCGGCCTGGCTGCCCAGATGGATGCCGGCACTCTGGAGGTCGGTCCGGACCGGATGAGCCTCCGTGCGCAGGTGGTCTCGATCCGGCGTGAAGTGAAGAAGTTGTTGTCCGAAGCCCACAAATGCCGGGTCGAGCTCTTGGACGCCCTCCAGAAGCAGGGCATTTTCATATATAGCCATGAGCAGTTGAGTGAAGCCCAGAAGCGGCGGGTGGCCGAGTACTTCGCGAATACTGTTTTTCCCGTGCTGACGCCCCTGGCGTTCGACCCGGGCCGGCCTTTTCCGCACATTTCTAATTTGAGCCTGAATCTCGCCGTGCTGATTCGAGACCAAAAGGGAGCGGAACACTTTGCGCGAGTCAAAGTGCCGGATTCGCTCCCCGCGCTGATTCCGCTCGGGGCGAGGCCGATGAAGAGTCCCAAGCGGCTCCGGCCCAAGCGCACCGAACTCGTGTGGCTCGAGGACATCATTGCCGCGCATCTGTCGGACCTGTTTCCAGGCATGGAGATTCTGGAATCCCATCCGTTCCACGTGACGCGCGACGCCGACATTGCGATCAAAGAACTGGAGGCCGAGGACCTGCTCGAGACCATCGAGGAAGGAGTGAAGCAGCGCAGGTTCGGGAGCGTTGTTCGTTTGCTGGTGACCGAGGACATGCCGGCGCGCATCCTCGA
The DNA here is from genome assembly GCA_036406715.1 of Bryobacteraceae bacterium. Classification (GTDB taxonomy): domain Bacteria; phylum Acidobacteriota; class Terriglobia; order Bryobacterales; family Bryobacteraceae; genus PSRJ01. The sequence goes on from DASXAK010000019.1 coordinate 6,556, forward strand.
GATCCTCATGAACAACCTCGAGGTGGGCAAGAACGAAATATACCGGGCGTGGCGGCCGCTTTCGTTAAAGCGGCTCTCGACTCTGTACAGCCTCGACCGCCCGGACTTGAAGTATGCGCCGTTCGTCCCCGCACTCTCTCCGGCGCTGGTCACGAGCGACGACGACGATATCTTCACCTGCATCCGCCGCGGTAATATTCTGCTGCATCATCCATTCGATTCGTTCCAGCCGGTTGTGGAATTTCTTAAGCACGCGGCGCATGACCCTTCAGTTCTGGCTATCAAGATATGCCTCTACCGCGTGGGACGAAACTCGCCGATTGTCGAGGCATTGCTCGAGGCGGTGGAGGAAGACAAGCAAGTCGCCGTCCTGGTAGAGCTCAAAGCCCGCTTCGACGAGGAGAGCAATATCGAATGGGCGCGCGCTCTGGAAAAAGCGGGGGCGCACGTCGTCTACGGCCTGGTCGGATTAAAGATCCACAGCAAGGTGGCGCTGGTCGTGCGCCGCGAGCAGGACCGGATTGCGCGCTACCTGCACTTTTCCACCGGCAACTACAACGCGGTGACCGCCCACCTTTACACCGATATCGGCTTGTTCACGGCTGACGAGGAGATCGCAGACGATGCGAGCAATCTGTTCAATTACCTGACGGGCTACTCTCACAAGGCCGACTACGAGCGGCTGCTGGTTGCCCCGGTCAACCTGCGGCAGCGGCTCAATATGCTGATCGAACGCGAAATCGATCACGCCAAGGCCGGCCGGCACGCGCACCTGAAATTCAAAATGAACGCGCTGGTGGATCCCAAGATGATCCGCGCCTTGTATCGCGCGTCATGTGCGGGGGTCAAGGTGCAGCTCCTGGTGCGAGGAATTTGCTGCCTGCGTCCGGGCCTGCCTGGAATCAGCGACAACATCGAAGTGACCAGCATCGTGGGACGGTTCCTGGAGCACAGCCGCGTCTTCTATTTTCTAAATGGCGGCGACGAAGAGTTGTACATCGGAAGCGCCGACCTGATGCCCCGGAACATCGATCATCGTGTCGAGGTGCTCGTCCCCATACAGGACGCGGACATGGTTCGGCATATCCGTGACGAGATTTTGTCGGTCTATCTGTCCGATAACGCCAAAGCGCGTACCATGCTGCCGACCGGCTTCTACGCGCGCAAGCGGAGCGGGAAAGGCTCGGCCAACAGTCAGGAAGTGCTCATCCACGTGCCTGGCAACTCGGGCAAGAAATCGAAACGCTCGTAGCGCAGGCCTCCGGCCTGCCAACCGGCTTTCAGCAGGTCGAGCCGGCTGAGGCCGGCCTGCGGACAGGATTGCCCGCCCCGCGAACTTCTAAATCTCTTGCGGCAGCGATCCCTCGAGAAGACCGACCGTTGCCGTCTCGACCGGTGGGGTGGCAATCCAGCGCTTGATTGCCGGAAGCGCCTCGAGTGCCGCTGCCTCGCCGACCGCGATCAACTGTGGTCCGCGTGCAAAGCCGTCCCAGTCCACACCACGAACGTCCGGAGCGATCACCACGTCGGTCTGGCTGCGCCAGCCCTCTTCGGATTGGGATTGCATGATCTGGAAACAGCGGTTGACTACTTGAAACATGTTGCTCGGCTGCGCGATCGGCACGCGAGCCGGCAGGTGGACGGAAACCACGTGCGTGGCGCCCAATTGCCGCGCGAGCGCTGCCGGAATCTCCATGCTCATGGCGCCGTCGACCAGCACGCGCCCCATCAGCGACACAGGACAGAACAGTCCTGGGTACGAACAGCTGGCTCGAATGGGATCGAACACGTTCCCGGTGCCGTAGAACGGAACCGATTCGCCGGAAGAAAGATCGGTCGCCAGCACGCCCAGTGGGATCCGCATGTCTTCGAACCGATACACTTTCAGCAGCCGTTCGAGAAAGCGCTGCATGCGCTCGCTGGTCACGAGCCCGAGAAGACCCAAACGCCAGCGGCCGACATCGCCGAAGCGCATCGCGCATCCGGCCCGGCCGATTTCCGCGGGAGTGGCGCCGCTGGCGTACGCCGCCGCCACGATGGCGCCGGCGCTGACACCGGTGATGCAGTGAATGGGAATGTGGTTTTGCTCGAGGACCTTGAGGACCCCGGCATGAGCGATTCCGCGCGCGAAGCCGCCGCCCAGCGCCAGCCCGATGCGCGGTTGCGGAAGCGGCTCGGGTGCCGCTTCGCTGCCGGGTGACTGTGAATTCCGACGCATCCCCCCGAGAAAGCCGCCCACCCGGCGTGCGGCTTTCCGGGCCCAGTCATGGTCCACCTGGACCTCCGACGGGAATCGTGAGTCCAATTCCCGTAGAATAAACTCTAATCATGAAGATGTGCCGTCCCGCCGCCAGGTTTCTCTTGTTGGTCTCGTTTGTCACCCAAGCGGTACTAGTGCAGGGCCAGGCCAACCTTTCCGGCACTGCCGAAATCGAGGAATCTCTTCGCAAACTCAACGAGTTGGGTTCAGTACTAATGATTGCCGCGCACCCCGACGACGAGCGTACCGGCGTGCTTGCCTATTTCGCCCGCGGCCGGCACATGCGGACAGCCTATCTTTCGGCAACACGCGGTGAGGGCGGGCAGAACCTGATCGGGGCCGAGCAGGGCGCGCAACTGGGCCTGATTCGAACGCAGGAACTGCTGGCAGCCCGGCGCATCGACGGCGCCCAACAGTTCTTTACGCGGGCGATTGACTTTGGATTCACTCGAACCCCCGAAGAAGCTCTGCAGATGTGGGGTCACGACCGCATCCTGTCGGATATGGTGTGGGTGATCCGCCGGTACCGGCCGGATGTCGTGATCCTGTGTTTCACCGGGACGCCGCGGGACGGACACGGGCAGCATCAAGCCTCGGCGATTCTCGGACGCGAAGCGTTTCAGGCAGCCGCCGACCCGGCGCGGTTTCCCGAGCAGCTCCAGTATGCGCAGCCCTGGCAAGCCCGGCGGCTGGCGCAAGCCTCGTTCAACTTCGGTGCAGGGCCGGGTCCGGGCAGTGGGGGGCCTCCCGGAGGAGCGGGGGCCGGCGGCCGGGGAGGCCGGGGCGGGCGCGGTGGCGCGCGTAACGCCGATCCGCCGCGGGAGCCCGCGAAGCCCATTGGATCGCCGCTGGAGACCGATACCGGAGCCTACAACCCCATCCTGGGCTACTCCTACGAGCAGATCGCCGGGATGAGCCGGAGCATGCACCGCAGCCAGGGAATGGGAAACCTGGGGCGGGTTGGTGAAGTCGACAGCGAATTTACCATCATCGGCGGCGATGCCGCTTCCAAAGACCTGTTTGACGGCATCGACACTTCCTGGAACCGCCTTTCCGGCGGCGCCGCGATTGGCGCGATCCTGGCTGACGCATCACGAGCTTTTGATCCCGCTCGCCCGGAGAACATCATCCCTTCGCTTACGAAAGCGCGGCCCCTGATCGCTGCCCTTTCCGACCCGTTGGCCCGCATCAAACTCGAGGAGCTCGATGATCTTCTCGCCCAGTGTGCCGGGTTGTGGATCGACGCGCAGGCGCGCGAACCCGAGACGGTGCCGGGGTCGTATTTGAGTGTAACCACCACTGTCATCAATCGCTCTCGCGCGAATGTGAAGCTCGATGCTGCGCGCCTGGAAGGCGTGTTCAACGAGGACCTCCCGGTCGAGCCCGTCCAACTGGGGTACAACCAGACCAATGCCTTGACCTCGACGCGCCGAATTCCGCCGGCCGAACCCTACTCGCAGCCGTACTGGCTCGAGCAGCCCCCTACGGGCAGCGCCTACACGGTTCCCGACCAGCGGCTGATCGGCCTGGCGGACACGCCGCCGATTCTCCGCGTGAGCCTGCGGCTCTCGGTCGATGGCGCGCCCTTCGAAGTAACACGGCCGGTAGAGTATCGCTACGCCGATCGGGTGGAAGGCGCGCGCATCCGGCCGATTGCAGTCGTGCCGCCTGTGGCGTTGGAAGTGCCGAATGCCGTGGCGATGTTTCCGGCCGCGGCCGAGCGTAAAGTCGCGGTCACGATCAAGGGCAACACGGGTGACGCCAAGGGCGAAGTTCGTCTCGACGTTCCGGCCGGCTGGAAAGTAATTCCGAAATCCATGCCCTTTCACGTCGGCGCTTTGGGCGAACTCGAACAGGTGTTCTTTGATGTCACACCGCCGGCTGCCGATTCGGCGGCGCCGGTCCGCGCCGTGGCCACCACGGACGGCCGAGAGATCACGTCCGGCATGCAGGTGATTTCTTATTCGCACATTCCCACTCAGATCTTGCTGCCGCCGTCTACGGGCCGCTTTGTGCGTGCCGATATCAAGGTGACCGCGCATAAGATCGGTTACATCATGGGCGCCGGCGACGACATGCCGGACGCCTTGCGCGAACTCGGTTTGGAAGTGACGCTTCTCAGCTCGACCGATCTTGAACAGGGCGATCTGTCGCGCTTCGACGCGATCGTGGCCGGTGTTCGCGCGTACAATGTGCGCGCCGACGTCCGCGCCAGCCAGCGCCGGCTGCTCGATTACGTGTCGAACGGCGGAACCTACATCGTCCAATACAACACCGGCGACAACTCGCTGAATGTGGGCCCGTATCCGATCACCGAACCGCCCGGTAATCGTTATCGCGTCACGGTGGAAGACGCGCCGGTGACGCTGCCTCATCCGGATAGCCGGCTGTTGCAGTATCCGAACCACATCAATCCAAAAGATTTTGAAGGCTGGGTGCAGGAACGCGGCGTCTATTTCGCCAGCAAGTGGGACCCGAAGTATGAGACGGTGATGGCCTCGAAAGACCCCGACGAGGAGGAACCGCTGGCAGGCGGCCAACTGTGGACGCATTACGGCAAGGGCGTCTACATCTTCACCGCGTATTCGTGGTTCCGTCAGCTTCCGGCAGGCGTGCCGGGAGCGTACCGGATGTTCGCAAATCTGCTCAGCGCGAAATAGGCGTCAGCCTCACGTGAAGTGCGTGGACGGCAAGCACTCGTCAGGCAGGTCAGTTTTCGGGCAGCGCCAGTGCCGGGAGACGGCGGCCGTCGGGGAGCGTGACCGTCGCGGCGCGGATGCGAAAGCTGTTGTCCTTGGCTCGGCCTCCAGTCACGGAAATCCGGTCCCCTGGCTTCAGCGTATCTTTGGTCCAGCCGAGGCGGCCGAGCATGCTCCGGCTTTCCAGTTCCACATCCCAATGCTCGATCTCGTTGTTCTCGCCGGTCACATCGAGCGCGATATGGGCGTGAGGATTCTCCCAATCGAATTTCGTGACCAGGCCTCCGATGATCGTGCCGTGCACCAGGTCGTAGATCGCTGTCGAGTGGTGCGCCACGACCGGCATCGCACACAGCAGCACGAGTGCCAGACGGGCCTGAAACATTGCCTTAACTCTATCACCCGCCTTGACAGAACGGAACGCGGCAGAGTATAGGTTACTGATGATCTCCAAGGGTCTTCTGGTTGCCGCCGGCCTCGCGCTGCTACTCGTCACCGCGCCGGCATCGGCACACCATTCCTTCGCCGCCGAGTATGATCGCGAGAAACCGATCAAGCTGACAGGCACTGTCACCAAGTTCGATCTCACCAATCCACACTCGTGGATCTACCTCGACGTGAAAGATGCCGACGGCAAGGTTGTGAACTGGGGGTTTGAAACTGCCTCGGTTGCCAACCTCTATCGCCGCGGGTTTCGGAAGGACACGGTCAAGCCCGGCGCCATCGTGACCATCGAAGGCTTCTTGGCCAAGGACGGCACACACACCGGGAACGCCCAGAGAATGACGCTTCCCGACGGCAACGTGGTGGTGCTGGGCACGGAAGTGAATCCTGGCTAGGAGGCCGCGCCACGTGATCCATTACCGCACTTTGACAGCCGCTTTCTGGCTGACCTCGTTTATCGCGAGCGCCCAGGCCCCCTACGCGGCGCCGCGCACACGCGACGGCAAGCCGGACCTGCAGGGCATTTGGGAAACACGCAACGCCGCCGCGTTCGACGTGGCCGAGATCGCCGAAGGCCACGAAATTCCGTATCTTCCCGAAGCGCTCGAGAAGGAGCAGAAGGGCAATCGCGTGGATCCGATGGCGCATTGCGCCATGCCCGGTGTGCCGCGCGCCAACTATTTGCCGTTTCCATTGCAGATCATCCAGCGGCCGGGCCTGGTGATTATCCTGTACGAATATTTGCACAACCAGCGGCTGATCTCGACCACGCCGCGCGAGCATCTCGATGGCATCGATCTCTGGATGGGCGACTCGGTCGCCCACTGGGAAGGTGACACGCTGGTGGTGGATGTCGCGGATCTGGGCGACAAGACCTGGCTCGATTCGGCCCGCCACACACATAGCGATGCGCTCCATGTCGTGGAGCGCTACACGCGCACCGGGCTCGATACGATTCGCTACGAAGCCACGCTTGAAGATCCGAAGACGTATTCGAAACCCTGGAAAATTGCGTTGACTCTGCACAGGAACACGCAGCCCGGCTTTGAGCTGCGCGAGCAGGAATGCACCGAGGGCGACGACGGACGCGCCATCCAGCCACAGTATCGGCCGGCGCCCAAAGGCGATCCACTCGAATTCATCCGGACGTATCCGAGCAAGAGCGAGGTTTCCAAATGAAAAGAACGTGGCTGATCCTGGCTTTTGCGGCCGTCACCGGTTTCGCGCAGTCAAGCGCGTATGTTCCGCCGCGCACGTCCGACGGGTTGCCCGACCTTGAAGGCATCTGGCAGCCGCGCGCCGGTGGCGCGGCCTATTCGATTCTGCCTCACCCCGGCGGCTTTTTTCTCGGCGCGGAATCGAAAGAAGGCGTCGTGGAAGGTGGCGCGCTTCCCTACCAGCCTTGGGCGGCCGCCCAAGTGAAGGAGCTGACACAGCACATGGAGTTCGATCCGACCGGGCACTGCCATTACGAAGGCGTTCCGCACGCCATGTATTTCAGCTTCCAGATTGTCGAGACCCCCAAGTACACCGCGATCCTGCACGAGAATATGCATGCTTGGCGCATCGTTTATATGGACGGCAGCCCGCACCCCAAAGACTATTCGGCGTGGATGGGAGATTCGCGCGGCCGCTGGGAAGGCAACACGCTGGTTGTGGACGTGGCCAATAACAACGACAAGAGCGTCTTCGACATGGCCGGCCATTTCCACAGCGACGCCCTGCACGTAGTGGAGCGCTTTATCCCGGTTGACCGCGACACCATCCGCTACGAAGCCACGCTCGATGATCCCAAGGTATTCACGCGCCCCTGGAAGATGGGGTTCAATCTGAAGCGCGCTCCCAAGGACTATCTGTTCCTGGAATCCGGCTGCTTCGAGGACGAGCGCGACCAGCAACACCTGGTGAATGGCCTGGCGACTCTCCCGAAGGACCACTACAAACAGTGAAGCGCAGCAGCGAGCGAATTCTAACCACGCATTGCGGCAGCTTGCCGCGCCCGGCGGACCTGCTTGATCTGATGAAGGCCAAAGCTCGAGGAGACGCCTTGAAGTTCGATGTCTACGACGCGCGCGTGAGCTCGGCCGTCGCCGACATCGTCCGCCGGCAGATTGAGACCGGCATCGATATTCCAACCGATGGCGAGCAGGGCAAGCTCGGATTCTTCGCCTACGTGCGCGAGCGGCTGGAGGGCTTTGAGCCACGGCCCGACGCGAATTTCCCGCGGTTCACGGCCGAGACCAACGCCTTCCCGGAATACTATGCCGACTACATGGGCCGCGCGATGACGGGCGCGGCCATAGCGCCGCTGGTCCCGCTGGTGTGCACCGGGCCGGTCCGGTACCGCGGACAATCTGCCGTGCGGCGCGATATCGAAAATCTGAAAGCCGCGCTCGCAGGTTCGAATGCGGCGGACGCCTTCCTGCCTTCAGTCGCGCCGAGCGGCGTCGGGTTCAACGAGTATTATCCGAGCGAGGAACAGTACTTCGAAGCGGTGGGCGCCGCAATGCGCGAGGAGTATCAGGCGATTGTCGATGCCGGTTTTGTGCTCCAGATCGACGACCCGTTTCTTACCGAGATCTTCAGCCGCCCCGCTCTAAGCCCGGCCGGGCGCCGCCAGGCCGCCGAGATGTGGGTGGAAGCCCTGAACCATGCGCTCGCCGGCATTCCGCCGGAGAAGATCCGCTTTCATACATGCTACGGGATCAACGAAGGGCCCCGCGTGCACGATGCGCCGCTTGCCGCTCTTGTCGAGGTGATGCTCAAGATCAACGCCGGCGCGTATTCATTCGAAGCCGCCAATGCGCGGCACGAGCATGAATACCACGTCTGGGAAAACGTAAAACTCCCGGCGGGCAAGGTGCTCATCCCGGGCGTCATCACGCATGCGAGCAACATCGTCGAACATCCCGAGTTGATCGCCGAGCGAATCAGCCGCTACGCCGAACGCGTCGGCCGAGAAAACGTGATCGCCGGGACTGATTGCGGATTCTCTTCCCAGGCGACTTACCATCCGGAGGTCCATCCGACCGTCGTGTGGGCGAAGTTTCAGGCTATGGCCGAGGGTGCGCGCCTGGCGAGCGCGCGCTTGTGGCGCTGAGTTCGCCCGCTACCGCCGGCGCTGCGCCTACTGTTCTTCGTATACCCGGCGCACTACGTTTGGGACCGGCCCCATGCTCGGCCAATCCGGATATTTCATCTTGAACTCAACCGTAAGCGTCTTGCCCGCCTCATCCACCGGCATGCCTTGCCCCTTGAGGTCGAGCGCGCGCTGCCGGAGACCGGCAAGGAATGCCCGTTCCTTTGCGATCAGCGACCCATCACCTAGCTCGCCGTGATCGGGCACGATGAGACGCGGCTGAAGCGGCGCTAGCTGATCGAGGATGGCAATCCAGCCCTTGGGGCTCGCATCTTCATTGGGCATGTTCGGCGCCATCCGGCTCTGGACGATGTCGCCCGGAATGAGGACGCTGTCCGGTTCGACGAAGATCAATTCGTCGCCTTTGGTGTGCGCCGCTCCCAGCCAGAATAAGCGCGTTGTGACTCCGCCGAGATCGAGTTTCGCTTCGCGATCGAACACGATATCCGATTGGCGGAACTTGACCCCTTCGAGAAGCTGTTTGTTTTGGGCCGACCGGCTGCTGAAAAGGTCGATAAATTCTTTGCCGCGCCGTTCCAGCTCCTCTTGCTGCGCCTTCGGCCGGATCAGCACGGTCGATGGCGGAAATGCGCCTTCTCCCGCCGCGTGCTCGGGATGAAAGTGCGTCGTCGTGAGATACAGCGCCGGAGCTTTGGCCAGCTTCTGCGCTTCGCGCAAGACTACGGCGCCATTGCGGGTTCCCATGCCGGTGTCGACCACCAGCGTGCCGCGTGTCCCGGTGACAATTGCAATGTTCGGAAACCCGACGATCGCATAGACGTGCTCCGAGATCCGCATGACGGCGTTCTCCGGCACTCCCTGGGGAGCGGGCGCGTTCTGAGCCACGGCCGCTCCTGCCAGCAGACACGCTAGCCCGGCCAGACGCTTCGCTTTCTCTGCTCGGTTCATTGGCGAGATTGTACTCCGTGGGGCGGGCGGTAGGCCGCCCTACTAGTGAATCGTCCGCGTCTTGCGGTTCATGTAGTCCATCAACAGGTACTGGCCCAGCGTGAACGGCGTCGTGAAATAGGCCTTCCCGCGGCAGATTTCCGTCACCTTCTGCACAAAGTTCACCAGGCCGTAGTCGCTCGCCAGCATGAACGTGTTGATCAGGATGCCCTGCTTCTTGCAGCGGTTTACTTCTTCCAGCGTCTTGCTGATCACCAGCGGATCGAGCCCAAAGGCGTTCTTGTACATGCGGCCGTCTTCGAGCGTCAGACAGCTCGGCTTGCCGTCGGTGATCATGATGATCTGCCGCATGTCCTTGCGTTCCTGGTTCAACAGCCGCTGCGCCAGAATTAATCCGTCGCGCGTGTTTGTGTAATACGGACCTACCTGGACTCGCGCCAGTTGGCTGAGCGCCAGCTCTTCGGCGCTATCGTGAAACAGGACGCAACGCAGGCTGTCGCCAGGATATTGCGTCCGGATCAGGTGCGCCAGCGCGAGCGCAACCTTCTTAGCCGGCGTGAACCGGTCCTCCCCGTAGAGGATCATGCTGTGGCTGCAGTCCAGCATGAGCACCGTCGCGCATGAGCTCTGATATTCGCACTGGTGCACGCGCAGATCCGCGTAATCCATATCGAGCGGCACCTTGGCGCCTTCGCGTCGTATAGCCGAGAACAGCGTCTCGCTCACGTCGAGGTTGAGCACGTCGCCGAACTCGTACTGCTTGGACGAACCGGAAGTTTCGATCCCGGTGGACAGATCGCGTGTGTCGTGCCGGCCGAAGCTGGACTTGCCCAGCGATCCGAGCAGGTCTTTCAGCGTCTTGAAACCAAGAAAATCGAGCGATTTATCCGTGACCTCGAACTTTACCTTCGCATCCTTGTTTTGCCCCACGCCCGCCGCCGCAGCCTGCTGCTCGCTCGGCTCCTCAATCGTGATGTGGCCTTCGTCCACCATCTTCTGAACCAGACGCTCCAGCAGTTGATCCATCTGCTCAGGCGACATGTTCTGGAGCTTCTCCATCATTTCCTGGAGACTCTCATCGTTGAACATCTTGCCTTGTTCGAGCGCTTGCTGAATAGCGTTCTTGAGGTCCTCGAGCGTATGTTGGTTCCACTCGCTGAACGGCATGTACTGCGTGTTGAAGCCGCTTTCCAGCAGGAAATCGGCGAGGGCCTTCAGCAGGTCCTCCGCGTCGATCCCGAGATCCTCGCCGGTGTATTTGGAATAGCGGATCCACTTCATAAAATCAGGCCGGTGGTCGCAAAAAAACTAGTTGTACTGCCGGCGGAAATTCGGCCGTTCTCCGCGTCCGCCGCCGCCCTCTTCCCGCGATGTCTCGCGCCGCTTGTCTTCGGCCGTGAATCCGCGTTCTTCGTTGCGGTTGATCCGCCGGTGCGCGTACAGCCCCTCGAGGATGAATTCGGCCGCCGACGCCCGCAGCGCGTCCGGCTCGTTCGCCGTCAGTCCCAATGCCTTGGTCTTCTCCATCAAGCCTTGAATGCCGGCGAGCTGTTTCACCATTCCTGCCGAATCCAGGCTCTCATCCAGCTTCAGGCTGCCCCCCAGGTCGAACCACTGGATGATCTGCGCCATGTTGGCGCCTTCGAAAAAGTGCGTATAGACTTTTCCGACTGCCGTTCGGATCAGCTCCCGAGCCACCGTATCGCCGCCCTTCAGCTCGCCTTCGTACTCCAGCTCGAGTTTTCCCGTGATCGCCGGCATCGCCGAGTACAGATCCAAAATGCGCGGCACCGCTACGTCTTCTTTGGCCTTCAACGCACGCCGCTCGGCGTTCGAGACCACGTTCTCGAGCGCTGAAATCGGCAGCCGCTGAGAAACACCCGACCGCTTGTCGACGCGCTTGTCTTCCCGCGCCAGAAACGCGAGTTGCTCGGCCACCTGCTTCATGTAATCCGGCACCCGCACTTCGATCGGTGACGGCCGGCTCAGCCACGCTTCTTGTTCGGTAATCGCGATACCCTGGTCGACCGTGGCCGGGTAGTGCGTGCGGATCTCGCTGCCGATCCGGTCTTTTAGCGGCGTGATGATCTTGCCGCGCGCCGTGTAATCTTCCGGGTTGGCGGTGAACACCAGCATCAGGTCGAGCGGCAGACGCACCGGATAGCCTTTGATCTGCACATCGCCTTCCTGCATGATGTTGAACAACCCCACCTGGATCTTGCCGGCCAGATCCGGCAGTTCGTTGATCGCGAAAATGCCGCGATTCGCGCGCGGCAATAATCCGTAGTGCACCGTCAGCTCGTCGGAAATGTCGTGCCCGCGCCGCGCCGCTTTGATCGGGTCGATGTCGCCGATCATGTCCGCGATCGTGACGTCGGGCGTCGCCAGTTTTTCCACGTACCGGTGGTCGCGCTCGAGCCACCCGATCAGCGTCTCGTCCCCTTGCTCGGCCAGCAGCGTGCGGCATCGTCGGCAGATCGGTCTATACGGATTGTCATGAATCTCGCAGCCGTCGATAAACGGCGTTGCTTCGTCGAGCAACGTCGTGAGCAACCGGATCAGCCGCGTCTTGGCCTGCCCGCGCAGCCCCAGCAGAATGAAGTTGTGCCGCGAAAGAATGGCATTCACCACCTGCGGGATCACCGTGTCTTCGTACCCAAGAATGCCGGGAAACAGCGCCTCTCCGCGCTGGATCTTGCAGATCAGGTTGTTTCGGAGTTCGTCTTTAACAGAGCGGCTCGCCAGCCGCTCTTCGGTATAAGGACTGTGGCGCAACGCGCCGAGAGTACGGGGTAATTCTTGGATGGCTTTAGACAAGCAAACCCCCCTTGGCGATTGTACCAGACCAAGGATTGTTCAACCCGCGGCATCCGATACAATGGCTGCTGTGGAGACTCAAGAAGCGAGCCAAAGCGCCGGAATTTACCAGCGCTATTTGGAATTGACGCGTGAGGTGCGCCGCGGTTTCATCGCCGAGTGGACCGTCACCATCGTCCTGCTGCTCTTTGGGACCACCACTCTGGTGCAAGCCTTCGTGATTCCCAGCGCTTCCATGGAAGACACCCTCCTCATCGGAGATCACGTCCTGGTCGACAAGCTCACCTTCTCACCCGACGGCGCAGGCTCCAGGCATGTACTCCCTTACCGCGACGTGCGGCGCGGCGACATCATCGTTTTCCGCTACCCCCTCGACATCAAAGAGGATTATGTTAAGCGGGCCATCGGCTTGCCCGGGGACCACATCCGCCTCGTCGACAAGCAGCTCATCCTCAACGGCAGGGCTGTCAAGGAACCGTACGTCGTCCACAAGACCGGTTACATCGATTCCTACCGCGACAACTTTCCCAGCACGCCCAATTCTCCTCTGTACGAGCCCGCCCGGAAGATGCTCGAGGAGAACGTTGTGAATGGAGAGGTGGTGGTGCCGCCCGGCCATATCTTTGCCATGGGCGACAACCGGGACAATTCCTCCGACAGCCGCTACTGGGGTTTCGTCCCTCGCGAAAACATTGTCGGAACGCCGCTCGTCATCTATTGGTCATTCGAAGCGCCTACCGAAGACCTCACCAACCCCAACATCGGCATCGACCATGTGCTTGACGTCGTGACCCACTTCTTTACGAAGACACGCTGGTCGCGCGAGTTTAGATTGATCCACGGCTACCCGCTCCAGTAGCCATTCACTCCGTCTTGAATTGGAACGTATCCGTGTTGGTGCGGACTTCGACGTGCCCCAGCCCCAGCGATTTGCCGTCGGTCGGGAAGAATACGGCGCCGTCGGTGGATTCGCCCGGAGCAAGCCGCGTGAGCACCAACGCCAGCGCCGACGCAGTCGCGGCGGCCTTCAGTTTTGTCGAAGTCTCCGCCAGCGCGGCCTGCCTGCGCTGTTCGTATCCGTTGGTCGATCGCATGCGCGAGATCCCGTAAAACGCCGTTTCGTACGTCGCCACCAGCTTGATCACGTCGCTCCGGCTGCCCTTTTCGATGAGCATGTCGATCACTGAGCGTGCCGGCGAGGCTTCTATCGTTTCTCCGCTTCCACGCAGGTAGAAGAAGTTCTCCGGTTTAATGATGTATGGTCCGGCCGAGCCGTTCGACACCGAAACCTGCAAGATCGCGTATCCCTGTATGTGCGGCGCCAGCGGCGCGAACATGACGGTGACACCGTTCTTGGTCAGCGTCTGGTATTTCAGCCCATTTTGCTCAAACTCAATTACCTGGGCAAGCGCGGGAGAACTCGCCAGGGCCAGCACAAGGGTCCAGGCGCCAGCGAGGCGGTTCATGACCCTATCTTACCGTGGGCAGGTCTCCGGCCTGCCGTCACACTGAAGTGCGGCCCGAGGGCGCCGGCGCCGGACGCACCAGCTCAAACACCGTCAGTTCCGGTGGTGCGCCCACCCGCATGGGAGCGGCGATTGTTCCGATGCCCCGGTTCACATAAAGCTGCCCACCCGCCTTCTGAAACCAGCCGGCGACATACGGGGTCACAAGACGGCTCGGCGCGATCTCCGGGCTGATGAACTCGAGCGCCAGTTGCCCGCCGTGCGTATGGCCGGCGAGGCTGAGGTCAATGCCCAATTCCGCCGCCCGGTCGAACGTCTCCGGGTTATGGCTGAGCAGGATGTTGACCGCATCTTTTTCCATCAATTGCGCCATCCCCTCGAGCTGCAAGGCGTCCATGTGACCAGCCCCGACGGAGATGTGCCGCGAGTTCGCATAATCGATCCCGATCAGGTTGAGCCGCTCGCCCGCATTGCGGATGGCGGCATGCTCCTGGCGCAGAATTTTCACCCCGGCCTGGCCGAACCGCTCGGTCAGGGAATCTTCGGCTCTCGCCCAGACGTCATGATTCCCGAGGCATCCGAAGACTCCGTAAGGCGCGCGCAGGCCCGAAAGGGCGCTCACTACCGCCCTCTCCGGCGAGGGATCGAACGTGAGATAGTCTCCGGTCAGCACGATGAGATCGGGCTTCAGGGAGTTGGCGATCCGTACGTATTTGCGGATTTCCTCCTCGTCCATGAACGGGCCGATATGAATGTCCGAAAGTTGTGCGATTCGAAAGCCGTGAAACGCTTTGGGCAGGTTCGGAAAAGAAATCGGCCGATGCACGGTCTCGAGGTTCAGCCGGCCGTACAATAACCCGTACGCACCGGCTACGAACGGAGCCGCGATGGCCGTGGTGGCTGTCGCCTCCAGGAATTGCCGGCGCGAAGGGCCGGCGGATGCCGCTTCGGGCCTTCGGACTCCCGCTCGAACCAGCCGCGCCGCGCCGCGGATCATCCAGATGACCAGCACGACCATGAATGCGATCGTGGAGCTGAAGATCCACCATCGGAACGGCGCCACCACCAGCGCGTCCCAGGGAGTCATGTAGGGCATCTCCGGCCGCTCGCGGCCTCCCCAGAGGTTCAACCCGAAATAGATGAAATAGACAAAAACCCCAAATATGTCGGCTGCAATCCGCCGGGCGCGCGAACGAATCCGCCGCCGGGCCCAGGCCAGGGCGCGCACCAAAAAGTAAATCTGGCCTCCCAGGAAGAGGAAGAAGACGGGAGCAATGGCAAAAACGAACGGCATCCGGGTCTGAGTTTCTCCTCTTATATTAACCTTCCGGCACCTACGGCTGCTGATTAACTGCAACGTTAATTAGAACCGGCAACGGGTGTTTCCGTGTGAGGAAAGTACGCCTGGTACTGGCATACTCGCAGATAAAGGCGGAGAACACGACTGTATGAACTCGTGGATACGATTCCGACGAAGCTCGCCAACGTCCCAGCCGCTCGAAACTCGCGAGACAGGGCGCGCTGTAAATCGAGACCGGAAGCGGGGCCAGCGGGGCGCCGAGATGATCGAGACAATGCTCATCCTCGGGCCGCTGCTGGGAATTACGTTCCTGCTTCTCGACCTTTCGATGGTCATTTCGCTTCGCAGCACGTTTCAGCATGCGGTCCGCGAGGGGGTCCGCTACGCCATTACCGGCCAGAACTCTCCCGGACCTTGCCAGGATGATTCCATCAAGACGGTGGTGAAGCAGAACTCAGCCGGATTCTTGTCGAGCGCCAGCGCCAGCGCGATGATCCATGTCCATTTCATTGATCCCGTCAGCGGCGCCGTCAGCAACAACGGAAAAAATCAGATCGTTGAAGTATCGGTGGAGGGCTATCAGTATCTCCCGCTGGCTCCCTTTCAACGCCTAAACCTCGCGCCCAAGATTTGGGCGCGCGCCTACGACGTGATGGAACCGGTGCCGGGTACTTTGCCCTGCATTACGACCCCCGAATAGAGGCATGCATATGTGCAACAGAAAATCGGAGCGCGGTGCGGCGGCCATCGAATTCACGCTATCGACTATGTTTCTGGTTCCCCTTCTGCTGGGGACCTTGGTTTTCGGATTCCGTTTGATCCGTGCGATCGAAATGGACCAGATCACGCGCGATCTCGGGCATATGTATGCCCGGGGCTTCGTCGACTTTCGAAATCCTGGGCCTATCCAAAACGCGCAGACCCTGGCCTCGGGCTTCGACTTGACCAATACCGGAACTAGCGTCGTCGAACTCTCCCAGATCAAGATCATCCAGCAATCGGACTGCGACGCCGTCAACGGCTTCGCGAACAGTCCGTGTCCGAACAAAGACAGGCCGGTTTTCACCGAGCAATTGACCATCGGAAACACCTCGGCCGGCACCAGCCGGTTCGGGACCCCGCCGACTACCAATGGCTCGGTTACTCCGGCGAATCAGATCAACGCCGCCGGCGCAGTCGCCAACGGCTTTAGTTCGGTCATGACGCTACCGGTCGGCGTGACGGCGTATGTGGCGGAGATGAACAACCAGACGCCCGACTTGAATATTCCCGGCTTCTCCGGGATGCCCCTGGTGTACGCCAGGGCGATTTTCTAGAGCACAACGGGTCAACCTATGAGATCGACACGCGGTTTCGTCACCATCTACGTTCTCTTTACCTCGCTCGTGCTGATCCCCGTGGTCGGCTTGGCGATCGATTTCAGTGTTCTGTACAACGTCAAAGCGCGATTGCAGACCGCGGTCGACGCCGGCGTCATCGCGGCGGGTAATACACTTCAAACCACCACCGATATTACCAACACGAGTCAGATTAACGCGGTCAAAGCCACAGCCGTGACCTTCTTCAACGCGAACTATCCTTCGCATTACTGGGGATCCACTCCGGCGACGGCCCTCAACCCGACTGTCGGCTTAGGTGCCAGCAATTCCTGGCAGGTGACACTGACGGCGACCGAGTACGTGCCTCTACTGTTTCTGCGAGTGCTTGGCCTGTCTCAATCCACCGTGGCCGCTACCGCTCAGGCGAGTGTTCGGTTTCTTAACATGATGATCGTCGTCGATCGCTCCGGTTCGGTTCAACGCGGAGGCAATGCCGCCACGATCACCAATGCGCTGACGCAATTTATCGGAACTCAGGGGACCTCACCGTTCGTCGACGGCCGCGATACCATCGGCCTGGGAAGCTTCGGTACCAACTGGCGTACCGACTTGGCGCCTACTACTCATTTTTTCACTGGCAGTGCGATCCAAAACGCCATCAACGCGATACCGTACGGCAATAATGCAACGAACACAGCGGAGGGCTTGCACCAGGCCTACACGCTGCTGCAAGGGCTCAATCAGACGGGCGCTTTGAACGTCATCGTGCTCCTGACCGATGGCCGGCCCAGCGCGTTCACGGCCAGCTTGAACGCCCAAGGGACTTGCACCAACAAAGGCAATAAGACCGCCGTCGTTACCGCGTTAGTCGGAACCGACGCGACTTGGCCGCCGCCCCAGACCGATGGCGGGGCTCAAGGCCCGAGTAGCGCCATCTGGACGCTCGGCTTGCTGAACCCGACCTATACTGGTCTGACTGGTGGACCATTTACGAACAGCGATGTTCAGTACCTCACTCCCCTATCGACCGACGCTGGCTGCACTTACTACACCACCAACGATCCCACCCGCATTACTACGGATGTGACCACCTTTCCCGCCACCGATGTGTATAACAATAGCCTCCTGAGCCCGGTCTACACGGGAGAGGGCCAGAACATGTCCAATCCCCGCGCGCTGCGCTATGCTTCCTTCAACGCGGCTGACAATCAGGCGACTACCATTCGCACCGACAACACGCTTCAACCCGTACTTTTCGTGATCGGGCTAAACGAGCCGGCGGCGGCTGGCGAGCCACTCGACGCCGATTGGCTGGCCCGGGTCGCCAATGATATTTATTACAGGGATGCCGCCGGGCACTCCGTTTACCAGTCTGGTCAAACGGAGGGTAAGTATTACAACGTAAACGGGGCAGGGTTAGGCGCGGCGTTTCAGGATATCGCCTCGCAGATTCTGCGCCTCTCCCAGTAATCGGTAGAGTGGGGCCGGCCTCCGGCGTGCCCACGAAAGCGCGGCTCCAATCTGATATAGTCTCCGGCATGAGCCGGACACTGCTTTTGCGCCTCGCCGCCGGATTCCTGCTTCTCGCCGGCACCTGGATCGCTTTCACCCAGAATCAGAACAGGCAGCCCTCGAATAAGCTCAACAAAATCTCCGACGATCTGTACGAGATCGAGGGCGACGGTGGCAATGTCGCCGTTTATATCACCAACGAGGGCGTGATCCTCGTCGATGATAAGTTCGATTACGACTACAACGATATCGTGGCCAAAGTGAAGAGCGTCACCAGCCAGCCGATCAAGTACGTGCTCAACACGCACCACCACGGCGATCATACCGGCAGCAATGCGAGATTCCCGCCGGACGTCGAGCTCATCGCCCACGCAAACGCGCGTAAGAACATGATCGATGGCAAACAGCCGGGGCCGCCGCGCGTCACCTTCACTCAGGAGACCGGCGTCTTCCTCGGCGGCAAGGAAGTGCGTGCCCGCTACTTCGGCCGCGGCCATACCAATGGCGACGTCATGATTTACTTTCCGGCCTTGAAGGTGCTTCACACCGGCGATTTGATGGCGGGCGCCAGCCCGCTGATCGACTACGCCGGCGGCGGAAGCCTCCTGGAATGGACCGCAACCCTCGACGAGGCGTTGAAGATGGATGCCGATACCATCATCCCCGGTCATGGTCCGATCGCCAAGAAGGCGGACCTTCTGGCGTATCGCAACAACATCGAGAAACTGAAAACTCGCGTCACCGGACTTCTTCGCCAGAACACGCCCAAAGACGAAATCGCCAAGGTCATGACCACCGAATACGGCTGGATGCCCGGCGGCCTCCCGATGAGCCGTGGATTTGAGGGTATGCTCGCCGAGCTGAAAAAGTAGCGTACCGCAGTCGGAACGACCCGCAACCGGGGCCTCCGGCCTGCCCGCTCCCCTTACTCGATCGTCATCGTCAAATACAGCAACTTCCCTTCGCGCTGTACTTGTAGCACCAGCGGCTCGGTATCTTTTAGCGTGTCCAGCACCGCGCGGAGCGCGTCCACGCTCGTCACCGGTTCGGTGTTGACCGAATAGATCACATCTCCGAGTTGCAGCCGGTCGCCGACATACACGGAATCTCCCGACCGCGCGGCCACCACCACCCCGTATTTCTTCCGCAGTTCCGGAAACATCTCGGCTACCTTCTTATCGATATCGATCCCCAGAATGCCCAGTTTTTGGATCAGATTCTTGGTCGGGTCCACCATGTCCGCAAAGCGCTGCGGATCGTCTTCCCGTTCGATCACCGCTACCGTGTACGTCAATTTGGAATTGCCGCGCTGGATTTCCAGCTTCACTTTGTCGCCGATCCGGTATCGGTATAGGTTCACTTCGAGCTGCCGGGCATTCTCCATCGGCTTGCCGTTCAGGCTGAGCACGACGTCGCCCGCCTGCAGTCCCGCTTCGGCTGCAGGTCCGTCGGGATCCACATCGGACAGCACCACTCCCTCGTCCTGCGGCAGGTGCAACCCGGTTGCCAGCGGCGGGGTAATCGTCTGGACCGAGACTCCGATCTCGCTGCGATGCACATGGCCTTCCCTGCGGAGCTGAGTATACACGTTGTTCACGATGTTGCTCGGAATTGCAAAGCCGAGCCCTTCGTTGCCTCCCGATTGCGACACGATCAGCGTATTGAGACCGACCACCCGGCCTTGCACGTCCACCAGCGGCCCGCCGCTGTTGCCCGGATTGATCGGGGCGTCGGTCTGGATGTAGATCATGGTGTCGTCCGGCTTGAGCTGCCGCGCGGTCGAGCTGACCACTCCCATGCTCATCGAATTCTCG
>DASXAK010000020.1:0-4075 GCA_036406715.1 Bryobacteraceae bacterium
CTGAAGAGCGCCTGTACGTAATCCATGATGCTGGCGAACTGCATCACCAGGTACGCTGTCCCAATGCTCACCAGCACGCCCAGCAGCGTGCACCAGCGGCCGACGCTGAGATAATGCGCGTCGCTCGCCCGCTTGTGAAGAAACGCCCCGTAGATATCGTAGGTCCAGACCGTCGCGAACGCGCTCACGTTGCCCGCCATGCCGGACATAAAACCGGCAATCAGCGCCGTCACGCCCAGGCCCAGCAGCCCCGGCCCGCAATACCGCGCCAGCATCAGCGGCAGCACTTCGTTGTAGCTGTGGCCGCCGCTCGTGGCCACGACCGATTCGCCGACCAGCTTCTCCGGAAGCAACGCAATCCCGAGCAGTCCAGGCAAAATCACAATGAACGGCACCATCATCTTGAACGCCGACCCGATAATCGGCGCCATGCGCGCGGAATGCAGGTTGCGGGCCGACAGCACACGCTGCACGACCAGAAAGTCCGTCGTCCAGTATCCGAATGAGATCACCCAGCCGAGCCCCAGCACAATTCCGGTCCAGTGGATCCCCATCGGGTTGTCGCTGAACGATCCCAAGGGGCGCCACAGGTGCACGTAGTCGGCTCCGCCCAAATTCGTCGAGATCCGCTGAACCATCCCGCTCCAGCCGCCCGCTTCGATCAGCCCCAGAATCGGAATCAAAAGCGCGCCCAGCCAGATCAGCACAAACTGCAGCACCTCATTGAAAATCGCCGAGAGCAGCCCGCCCAAGAAGACGTATACCGCCACCGTGATTGAGGAAACCCAGATGCTGAAATGAATGTCCCACCCCAGCACCACTTTCATCACCAGCGCCATCGAGTACATATTGATGCCGCTCATCAGCACCGTCATGAAGGCGAACGTCACCGCCGAAACTCCGCGCGCGCCTTCGCCATATCTCAACCGCAGGTATCCCGGGACCGAGTGCGTCTTCGAGATGTAGTAAAAGGGCATCATCACGATCGCCAGAAACAACATCGCGGGAATCGCTCCCACCCAATACCAGTGCGTGGCGAGCATCCCGTACTGATACGCCGCCGCCGCCCAGCCCATCAGTTCGAGCGACCCCAGGTTCGCCGCCACGAAGCTCAGCCCGGCAATCCACGACGTCATGTCCCGTCCCGCCAGGAAGAAATCCTCGCCGGTCGTGGCAAAGCGCCTCAGGTAAAAGCCGATCCCGATCACCGTCAGGAAGTAAAGCGTGATCACCAGAAGATCGACGCTGCTCAACCGGACCAGCCGGTCGGCCGCCGCTGCCAAAAAGAATGTCGGCATCATGAGACCCACCGTTCAAAGTTGGACCGGAACAACCGCGTGACGTCGTTCTGAATCTCGCCGCGAGTCACCGCCCGCCCGTCCGCCGCCAGCGTCGCATAAGAATCCGCCAGGATCGGCGCCAGCGTCCGCCGCGTGTTCCGCCACTTGTAGATCACCTGTTCCAGAATACGCGCGTCCGAATGCTGGGGAATGAAGCTCGTGCCCAGCATCTCGAGCCGCTCGCGCGTGATCTCTTCGACAATCGATGGATTGTTCAGAAACCACCAGCACCCAAACGGCATCAGGTTGCGAAACTTCCGCGCATACACGCACAATTCGTGCTGGTTTTCCCGGCTCAGGACGCTCACCAGAAACCGGTTCTCCGGAAACTCGCGGCACAACGTCTCGACCGCCCGCAAATCAGCCCGGCCCACCGCGTCGCCCGCGAGCCGCAACCTTGGGTTGACCTGCCGCCGCACCCCGATCATCAAGGACACCGGCAGGTTGAGTTCCCGGCACGCCGGCAAAATCGCATCGGCCAGCAGCTTCGTCCGGATGTCCTGAGCCGGATACTCGAATGTGTCGGGAAACGACACGGCCATGTACACCGGCCTCATTCGCGCAGACCAGTCTGACACGAACCGCCGCACTTCGGCCGCCGTTCGCCCGTCGCCGTTTTGTTCGACCACGTACCCTTCGGCGGCGATCCGGTTCCAGTGCGCAGGCCAGTCGTTCAGGATGCGGTCCAGTCGCAGCGCCGCGCGAAAACAGCCGTCCGTTGCAAAACCTCGTTTCCAGA
Source organism: Bryobacteraceae bacterium (assembly GCA_036406715.1). Lineage (GTDB taxonomy): Bacteria > Acidobacteriota > Terriglobia > Bryobacterales > Bryobacteraceae > PSRJ01. The sequence continues at coordinate 2,080 of DASXAK010000020.1, forward strand.
ACGCCGCCTCAGCCTCGTCCAGGGGATCGTTGGTCATCACCACCGAGCTGATGCCGGCCATGCGAAACACTTTCGGAAAATAGTTCGCGAGCTTCTGTTCGCGAAAAAATTCCCGTAGTGGTTCGAGCGATCTCGCACCCGCATCCAACCCGAGCGCCGACAGAACGGCCACGACGCCGCGCGCCGCTTCGGATACAGGTGTGTTTTCCACGAACAGAGTCCGCCAAATCAAATCGGCTTGCTGCGGCTTGGAGAGCGGCCAATATTCCTCCGGCTCGGCGGACGAAGACCGGAACAGCTCAGCTTCGAGATAGTGATACGTGAGCAGTTCGTCGATTCCCCACAACCCCAGCCCGCCGAATTCAGGTGGAAACAAGTGTGTGTGAATGTCGACAAAAGGAGTTGCCTCCAGTACTTCTTCCACCATTGCGCAGAAATCGGTGTCCACCATTAGTTCGACCCGACAACAAGATATCACGGGGTCGCGTGGCCTTGTGCTATTTTTCGGAAGAACAGGTCATTCCGATGCCGTATCCGTTTCGCCGTCCGCTCTCGCTCCTCACTGGGGCTTTCTGTGCGCTCTTCATTGCCGCGATCGGCCGGGCGCAGCCCGCCCGCCAGGTTGACGACGATGTCCTGAAAACGGGCAGCCCGACCGGCGCCGAATGGCTCAGCTACGGCGTCAACTGGTCCGAGCAGCGTTACAGTCCGCTCTCGCAGATCAACGTGGACAACGTCTCACGGCTCGGGCTTGCGTGGTCCTATGACATCCCGGCCGCGTCGGGCAATCCGCAGGTCCATCAGGAAGGGACTCCCCTGGTCTTCAACGGCGTGCTCTATAACATCGGCCCCTGGAGCGTCGTCTACGCGGTCGACCTGCATACCGGCAAGGAGATCTGGCATCAGGACCCCGACGTCAACCAGCAGATCTGGCAGTCGCGCATCTGCTGCGGCGTCGTCAACCGCGGCATCGCCATTTACAAAGGAAAGATCATCGCCCCCGTGGTCGACGGCCGCCTCCGCGCCCTCGATTCCGCTACCGGCAAACCCGTCTGGGAAACCCGCGTCTCGCCCGAGAACATGCCCTACACCATCACCATGGCCCCGCGCATCATCAAGGGCGGCAAGGTCATCATCGGTGTGAGCGGGGGTGAATACGCCATCCGCGGTTTCTTCTCTGCCTTTGACGTCGAAACCGGCAAGCAGCTTTGGCGCTTTTACACCGTCCCCGGCGATCCCTCCAAGCCCTTCGAGCAGCCCGAGCTCGCGGACGCCGCCAAAACCTGGAGCAAGGACTGGTGGAAGATCGGGGGCGGCGCCGCCGTGTGGAACGGCTTGGCGTACGACCCCGATGCCGACATCGTCTACGTCGGCACCGGCCAGCCTGGACCGTGGACTGACATGCATCGCGGCGCTGGCGACAACCTCTTCGCCAATTGCATCCTCGCCGTCCGCGGCGCCACCGGCAAGCTCGTCTGGTATTACCAGGAAGTCCCCGGCGACAACTGGGACTACGATTCCATCGCCGACCTCATGCTCGCCGATCTGACCATCGACGGCCGCCGCCGCCAGGTCATCATGCACGCCCCCAAAGATGCGTTCTTCTATGTGCTCGATCGACTGACCGGCGAACTCATCTCCGCGGACCCCATCACCAAGATTTCCTGGGCCACCGGAATTGATCCCAAGACCGGCCGACCCAAGATCAATCCGGATGCGCTCTATCGCACCGAGCCGGTCCGCGTGCAGCCCGGCCCTTCCGGCGGCCACGTTTGGCCGCCCTGGTCCTACAATCCCGCCACCGGTCTGGTCTACTTCCCAGGCACCGCCGGCGGCAGCTACATCTATGAGGCCGATCCGAGTTACACGCCGCAACCGACGGACATCGGCCCGACTGGTCGCGGTCTCATGAATATGGGCACAGGCCGTGCTCAAGGCCGAGGCGGTCGCGCCGGTGGCGGTGGAGCGGGCGCAACTCCGGCCGGCCCCGCTCCGG
>DASXAK010000021.1:0-35008 GCA_036406715.1 Bryobacteraceae bacterium
GCCAACTGGTGGCACAACTTGTCGAGAGCTCGAGGCTCTTGCGCAATTTTATCGATCATCGTGCAAAAACCAGGGGTACAACGCGCGCGCAATGGATCGTGCTGTTTCGGCTGCGGGAGCAGGAAGGTCTGTCTCAGGTCGATCTCGCCGATGTTCTCGAACTGCAGCCGATCTCGCTGGTGCGGCTGCTTGATCGCCTCGTCGAACATGGCCTGCTGGAGCGCCGTCACGATCCGAAGGACAGGCGCGCTAATCGGCTGTTCCTGACTGCGCGCGGCCGCCAGCTCGTCGATGATCTCGATAGTCTGCGCGACGCGATAGCGACCGACGTGATGCGGGAGGTACCGACGGAGGCGATCCGGACGACCCTGCAGACGCTGCGCGACATCAAGGATCGCATCAAGGGATTGTCCGATCCTCCCAGCCATATCGCGGCGAAGTAGGGTTGCGCGGATTGCTCGCACGGAGCATCCGCGAATGCGCGGCTTGCGCGCTTTTCTTGTCGGCTTTTCTTGCGAGCATTTCTAAACGGTCTGGCGCTGCCTTGCAGTTGTGACTTGCGCGCGGCTGATCCATACCAAACGGCTGACAAGTGTGCGGAGCCGCCTGATGGACGAGCTGAATGGAAAGCTGATCGCCTGCCAGATCCTGGTGACGGGCCTGATCGCGCGCGTGGCCAACGACAAGCCGGATCCCTTGCGTTTCCTCACCGACTTTCGCGACGAGATCAAAGCGGTCGTGAAGGGAATCAACATCGCCGGTATGGACAATACCGATCGGGTGCGGCTGGTCGCGCAGCAGACCGTCGACGAATTGTTCTCGCTGATGAAGCCGCCGAGCGCTGATTGATTCGCGATTCTGCGCGGCCTGATTGAATGATCAGGTTCGATGCGAGAGGCGCGATCGAGTTTAGAACGGTTACAATGTTTTTGCGCGGATTTGAGGCCCGCACTTTAGAATCGTTTCGATCTGGACCAATTCAAAGCTTCCTTCGAACCGTTCAAATTGACCCGAAATTCGTCGCTCGATACGACAGATCGTCGCACGGCGGTGTGATCCGTATGTGCGGGTGGGATAACAAGAATTTGGGGCGTGAGAAAATGGGGCGGGCGAAAGCACCGCGGTCGTTGCGTTCGGTCGCAGCGGTCGAGTTGGTTGGTGAGTCATTCGAAAACAATAACAACGCTGGGAAAGTGACTGCGGTCGCGGGGCTGATCGCGGTGGCCTCATTCTCCAGCGCGGAGGCGCAGCAGCCGAAGGATCAGTCGAGCCTGCCGCCGGTGACGGTCGATGCCCCGGCCACCCGGTCGCGTCCTGCCGCATCAAAGCCGTCGGTGGAGCAGGTTCGCGTGCGAAATGCGATCAGGCGTGCGGCGCAGCGGCAGACCGCGCAAGTCGCGCCGGTGCCATATCCCAACGCGGGCGGCTTGTCGGCGGATCGGGACCCCTATGCGGACCCGGCAGCGCCATACAAGGTCGATCATCTGGAGTCCTCAAGCAAATTCCCTGAGCCGATAGTGAACACGGCGAGATCGGTGACCGTCCTGAGCAGGCAAGTGTTGGAGGACAAGAACGCCACCAACCTGAAGCAGGCGGTGCTGAGCACGGCCGGCGTCACACTGGGAACCGGGGAGGGCGGCAACGCCTTCGGCGACCGCTTCTTCATCCGCGGCTTCGACGCGCGCAACGACATCTTCATCGACGGCGTGCGCGATCCCGGCGTCAGCGTACGCGAGAACTTCTTCACCGAGCAGGTCGAGATCCTGCGCGGGCCGGCCTCTTCCTTCGCCGGCCGCGGCACCACGGGCGGCGCGCTGAATATCGTCACCAAGGAAGCCCAGCACACCGACTTCTATCACCTCGGCGTGGAGGGTGGCATCGGCGACTCCACCAGGCGCGGCACGGTCGACATCAACAAGACAATCAGCCGGGTGCTCGACGCCCGTCTGAACAGCATGGTCCAGTACGGCAATATCGCCGGGCGCGATTTCACGACCGACAACCGGTGGGGCCTCGCCGGCGCCTTGGCCTATCATCCGACCGACAACTTTAAAGTCACCGCCAACTATTCGCACGCGTACTTGTGGGGTTTGCCGGACTTTGGCGTGCCGACCAACCAGGTCACGCGCCAGCCGGTCACCGAAAGCGGCGTGCCGCGCAACACCTTCTACGGCGCGGTCAATCGAGACTTCACCAAGTCGACGCAGGATATCGGAACCATTGATGCCGAATGGAGGCTCAACGATCACGTGACGCTCGATAACAAGCTTCGAGCGAGCCACTCTCTGCTGAATTACATCGGCACGATCCCTGAGAACCCGAGCGCCAACGGCGCGACTGCGCCCTATTCTTCGAACCTGAACTTCTACTCGGGCTTCGTCCAGTTGAACGCGCAAAGCCGGTACGAGCCGGTCGATGTCATCAATGACCAGCCCGAGGCCAGATTCACATTCAACACCGGCCAAATCCGGCACTCGGCGGTTGTGGGAGGAGAGTTCTCTAACGAGCGGATCAGCATCCAGGGTTATAGCGGCCTGACTTCCGAATTGACGACGGGGCCTGTGGCCTTCGCTTCGAGCGGGGCGCCGATCGTCAGCGTCGTCGATCCGCCGCACTACTTCTACGGCGCCGGATCGATTCAGCTGGCCGGCAATCCCTTACGGTACAAGGTGAACACCAAGGCAGCCTACCTGATCGATACCGCGAACTACAGGGATTTCATCATCCTCAGCGCCGGTATCCGTTATGACGATTACCACATCAATTCGGCGAACAACACGAGCGCCAGTTCGGCGGACGATGGCATCACCAGCTACAACGCAAGCTTGCTGGTGAAGCCGGTGAAGATCGGCAGCCTTTACTTCGCCTACGCGACCGCGGCCGACCCCGTCGGCTCTGAACTCGACGCGACGTCCAGCACCTATGGCGGCCTGGCGGCGACGCAGGTTGCGACGCAGATCTTCGGTCCGCAAAAGAGCCGGTCTTACGAGATCGGTACCAAGTGGGAGCTGATCGACCGCCACTTGCTCATCACCGTCGCTCCCTTCCAGACCGATGTGACCAATGCTCGGGAGACGGCGCCGAACGGCTTGCCTGGCTACACCAGCGGCCAGATTGTTCCGAATGCAGCCTACCGCGTCCGGGGCATCGATTTCGAAGTTGCCGGCAAGCTCACCTCCAGATGGAGCCTGATGGGCGGCTTCGTGACGATGAACCCCAAGGTGACCAAGTCGATCGTGCCGACTAACGTGGGCCTGCAAATGGCCAACATTGCGCCCCAATCGTTCAATCTCCTGACCAAATACCAGCTGACCAGACGGCTCGAGATTGGCGGGCAGAGTGTCTACGCCTCGAAGATCAAGGGTGGTTCACTGCTCGCCGCGAACGGCGGTATCGCCTTCCCCGGCGTGCCGAACCCGACCTTTCTACCCTCGTATTGGCGGTTTGACGTCTTCGCCGAGCACAGGATCAACTCCTTGCTCAGCCTGAAAATCTATGGGATGAACCTAACGAACAAAACCTACTACGACTCGCTGTACCAGAGCGCGCAGCCATTCGTGAAAGTCGCGCCCGGCCGGGCCGTCTATCTGAGCCTGGCTTTCAACCTGAATAAGTCGTAAGTGACTCGCGCATGCTGATCTGCATTCCCGATGTTCTAAGCAAAGAGGAAGTGGCGGATTTCCGTCGCACGATGGCAGCCGAAGCCTGGGAGGACGGCCGCTCGACCGCGGGGACGCAATCGGCGGAGGTGAAGAAGAACGAACAACTGCCGCCCGACGGCAAGACGTCCCGGCAACTCGGCGAGCGCATTCTCCGGGCGCTCGCCGCCAATTCCCTGTTCGTTTCGGCGGCGGTGCCGCTCCACATTTTCCCACCGCTATTCAACCGTTATGTTCCGGGGCAGTTCTTCGGCGAGCACGTCGATAACTGCATCCGCGGCGACCACCTGACCGGCCTCCGCATCCGCACCGATCTTTCGGTGACCCTGTTCCTGTCGGAGCCGGAGGAGTACGACGGCGGCGAACTGTTGATCGACGACTACTATGGCTCTCACCAGGTCAAGCTGCCGGCGGGCCATCTCGTCCTCTACCCGTCGACCAGCCTGCATATGGTGACACCAATCACGAGAGGCGCCCGCGTCTGCTCCTTCTTCTGGCTGCAGAGCATGATCAAGGATCCCCTGGCGCGGCGGATGACCTTCGAAGTGGACAACGCAATCCAGGGACTGGCGCACCGCCTCGGCCGCAACGACCCGGAGGTCCGCAAACTGACCAACATCTACCACAACCTGATCCGGTACTGGGCGGAGCTGTGAACTCATCCGTCAGAATTATGGATCCTCGAGAGATCGAAGCTACCGGTGCACGGGCGTCTTTGTTCATGAAGGAAGGCATCCGCCTGACGCAGTCCGGCAATGATGTGGATGCGCTTTCCTATTTCGATCGCGCCCTCGAACTGCGCCGCCGCCTGCCGATCGATGTGGCGATACACGCCTACGGCTTGGCCGCCTGCTGGCTCAATCGCGCGGAAGCGCTCACGCGTCTTGGCCCCACCCACCACGAGCCCGCGCTTCACGCCTACGACGAAGCGTTGGCACTTTTGCGTCCGCTACCGCTCGGCGATGATGCGCGTTTCTCCAAGCGTTTGGCGATCGCCCATCAGAACCGGGCATTGGTCCTTGCCGCGCAGAATCCGCCGGCGACGGAGGACGCCATCGGCGCCCTGGTCGACGCCATTGCGGTCCTCGATCCCGCTGAGGCGATGGACGCGCGTGAGCGCGAGTATCTCCTCGCGGTCGTATGGATGAACCTCGCGAACATTCGGGCGTCGGAAGCCAAAATTGCGTCGGACTTGGCAGCGCTCGAGGCCGCGCGTCGAGCGCTTGCGCTCGCGACAACGTACGAACATGAGGATGCCGCGGCTGCGGAGGCCGGCCTCAAAGCGCGCCACGTGCTTTGTCACATCGCGGCACGCCGATTGTCAATCCAGGCGGAGCGCGAAACCGTCATAGCGGACGTCCACGACGCGACAGATCTCGCCGATGAGGGATTGGAGCTCGTTCGGGAGTGGGAACGACGCGGCGTCGACCGCTTTCGGAACCTGGCATCCGATCTGCTCCGGTTCGGCGCGCGCGTCTATGCGTATTTTCAGCCGCACTTTCTGCACGAATTCCTCAGCGAACAGTTGGATCCTCAACGGTCCACGCATTCTTACGTCCAAAGCCGCGAGATGCAGGACGCCGTGCGAGAGATCGTGTCGCTGCGGGTTACTCGTGCCGCAGCGCGGCCATAGGGTCGACACGCATTGCGCGGCGCGCCGGCAGATAACAGGCAAACAGGACGATGGCCGCCAATAGCACCGAGACGGTCGCGTATGTCAGGGGATCCACGGCCGAGACCTGCACGAGGAAACGCCGGAGCACGCGGGTTAGCGCCGCGGCGCCGAGCAAGCCCACTCCGACGCCGGTCAGCACCAGCCAGACGCCCTGGCGCAAAATGATGCGCAGGACGGCTTGGGGCGTGGCGCCTAACGCCATGCGGATGCCGATTTCGCGGGTTCTCTGCGCGGCTCCGTAAGAGACGATGCCGTAAACGCCGACCAGGGCCAGAACCAGCCCCAACACACCCATGGTGGCCGCCTGGAGAGTGCCGATACGGAAGATCAGCAGTCCTTGCGGGCCGTCCAGAATCCGGGCCATTGTGCGAAGGTCCGCAACCGGCATGTTGGGGTCGAGCGTCTGCACTTCCCGTTCGACACGGGACCGCAGTGATTCCGGGGCGAGTGAACTACGAATGTGCAGCACGCGCATCGTGTTGAAATACTGCGTGTCCGGCAGGTAGAAATACAGCAGCGGGCTTTCGAATATGGCGAGGTATTTGCCGTCGCGGGCTACGCCGATGACTTCGGTAGGCGGCGCTTCCGAAGGACCCGCATGGAAGTGCTTCCCGATCGCGTCCTGATGCGGCCAGAATCGCTTAGCCATGGTCTGATTGATGATCGCCACACGAGGCGCAGCCTCGTTATCGGATTCACGAAAGGTGCGGCCGCGCAGAATGGGAATTCCCATCGTGGCGAAATAGTTCGTGTCGACGTAGTTGCAGCCGATGACGGGAATCTGCTGGTCGGGCGGGACGGGGCGTTCCTTGACCTCGACGGCCAATCCAATGCCGTACATACCCATCGGCGTGCTGAATGCCAGGCTCGCGGAACCAACCCCAGGCCAGGCTTCCACGCGGCGCTTCAGCTCGCGGTAGAAATCCTTCGTGCGTGGATCGTCGTATCCGGCCCAGCGGGGATTCAGCCTCGCGGTGAACAGTTGGTCGGGTGCGAAGCCAAGGTCCACCCGCTCAACAGCCCGGAGACTGCGCACAAACAGGGCGGCCCCGATCAGCAGCACGAGCGAACCGGCCACCTGTCCGATGACCAGCAGCGCGCGGACCCGTTGCCGGTCGCGGCCGCCGGAATTGTTGCGGCTGCCGTCATGTAAGGCGGCGCCGGCATCGGCTTGGGAGGCGCGCACGGCAGGCCAAACCCCGATAAACAGGCTGGCGAACAGCGCGGCCGCCAGCGAGTAGGAGAACACGCGCCAGTCAAAACGGAAGTCCAGAACGTAGGGCAGATCGGTCGGAAGATGAATGGACCCTGCGAAGATATGGCTGCTCCACTGGCCCAAAACCGTCCCGGCGGCAGCCCCGAGCAGTACGAGCAGCGTGGACTCGGCGAGCATCTGCCGGATGAGGCGCGCGCGCCCTGAACCCAAAGCCGCGCGGATGGCCATCTCACGCTGGCGCACGGTGGCGCGCACGAGCAGGATGTTGGCGACATTCATGCAAGCCAGGATCAATACGAGGGTGGCCAGCAAAAGGAGCGAGAACCGGATGAGCGGCACGTTCACCAGAAATCGTAGGGGGAGCGGGCGGGCCAGAATTTCCGGAACGACACGGATGCCGATGCCCGTGTCGGTATCGGGATATTGCTGTTCGGACCGCCGCGCCAGCACATTCATGAACGTCTGCGCCTGCTCGAGACCAACGTCGGGTTTGAGCCGGCCCACGAGCACGAGGGAACGTCTGTCGCGGCGGGAAAAGACCTCGCGGTCCCTAAAAGCGTCGCCGTTGGTGAGACTCGAAAGCGGCAGGTAGCCATCCATGTCCGCCACCGAATAGAGCCCGTGAAACTGCTTCGGCGCCACTCCGATGACGGTGGCGGGACGTCCGTCGATGTGCACCTGACGGCCGATGACGGCCGGATCTCCGCCGAATTGCTTCTGCCAAAAGGAATAGCCGAGCACGACGTTGAGAGGCGCGGTCGCGCTCTCTCCTTCTCCGGGCTGGAAAACTCGGCCGATCGCTGGCTGCACGCCGAGCGCCGAGAAATAGTTCCCGGAGACTACGCTGTAAAAGAACTGGACGCTCCGGCTCCCGGTGGATAGGCCGCGAATGCCGATTTCCCAGCCGAATACATCGCTGAAGGGCGTAGCGTGCCGGCGGAAATCCTCGAGCGCCGCATAAGAGAACCGGTAGCGCAACCCCGTTTCATCGCCCTTGGTATCGGCGGCGAGAACTACAATCCGGTCCGGATCCGTGACCGGCAGGGGACTCCACAAGCCATTCAGAATGCTGAAAATTCCGGTATTGGCGCCGATGCCTATGGCGAGCGACGCCACCGCAACAGCCGTAGCAGCAGGGCTCTTGCGCAGCATCCGGATGCCGTAGAGTATGTCGAGCCAGATGTCACGGAACCAACCCGGCCGGCGAGCCGCGTTCATAGAAGTTCTTTCGATAATACCGGCGGGATTGACGGTCATCAAGGCAGGGGCTCGGCTTCCCTCCGGCTGGCGGAAGTGATACGGTAGCGGGAATGAGTTTGCTGTCTGAGATCCGCCCGTCGCGCCTGGAGCGGCTTCGTACTAGTGCCCGTCGAGCAATCCGAAGGGATGTTGCGCGGATTTGGACTCGAATGCGCAGAGCGGTTGACCCGGCGCTTAAACGGGAAGATGACGATGATCCCGACGCGCCCTTTGCGTTGGTCACGGCGCCGCTGATGCCGCGAGTCCCGCGCCGGAGTGGCGCCGTCGCGGTCGATCCATACGAATACTGACCGTTTGAATCAGCGGGGGGGCGCGCCGGTGCTTCGGCGAGGACCCCGGCCCGGCGAACCGGGCGCCGGCTGAGGACTGTAGTGATCCGCAAGCTGATTGGGGTAGAAGCCGGCGGTGTTAGCGGCTGGATCCAGCGGCAGCATGGTGGCCTGCCATTCGTTGTAGTCCTGCACGAGCCTCTGGTAGACGTCCGGCTGGCGTTCTTTCAGATTGGCGCGCTCCAGGGGATCTTCGTCGACATTGAACAGGAACGTGTTGTCGTTGATCTTCAGGTATTTCAGATCGCCGTCGCGAACCGCCTGCTGGGCATTCGACCGGTAACGCCAATAGATGCGCCGCGGCATGAGCGGCGCGTTTCCCGTTAGGAAGGGGAGCAGGTTGATGCCGTCGGGTGGATAGGCGGGATCAGTCTGCGCGCCGGCGGCAGCAACCAGGGTCGGCAGCCAGTCCATAGTCATCGCGACCTGCCCGGTGGTGCTGCGCGGCTTGATATGACCGGGCCAGCGGACGAGCGCCGGAATACGCAGGCCGCCTTCGAGGAGTTCGGTTTTCTTGCCGGTGAACGGCCACGTATCGGAGAAGCGTTCGCCGCCATTGTCGCTGGTAAAGACGACGATCGTGTTACGCGCGGCGCCCGCGGTCTCGAGAGCTTTCAAGATGCGGCCCACCTGCAGATCCATTTCTCCCACCATGCGGGCATAGGTCTTGATCGTGCCGGCATCGTAAGTATTCAGCGCGGTAATCTTCTGCGCGATGCCTTCGTCGTCCGGAGTTTCCCAGGGCCAGTGCGGTGCATTGAAATGCAGGCTGATGAAGAACGGCTTACGTTGTTTTGCGTACGCGTTAATGGATTGGATGGCTTGCCCGGCGAGCAGGTCGGTGAGATAGCCGGTCTGGTGAATTTTGACGTCGTCGTCCCAGAGGTCGTCGGTGTTGGATTCGGCGCCGCCGGATTTATGCGTGAAATAGTCGAGAGCGCCGCCACGAAAGCCCCAGAAATGGTCGTAACCGCTCTTCAGCGGGCCATAGTCGGGCAGCGGTCCGAGGTGCCACTTCCCGATGAGGGTTGTGCTATAGCCGGCCTTCCGCAACAGCGATGGAATAGTGGGATGCTCGGGCGGAACGCCGACATTGCGTCCAGTCAGAGGTTCTTCGAGCCCGATCGGCAGCCGGTATTGATAGCGGCCGGTGATGAGCGCGACGCGGCTGGCGGTACAAACCGCCGAGTTGGCGTAGGCTTGCAGGAACCTCATTCCTTCGGCGGCGAGGCGGTCGATGTTCGGGGTGGTGTAGTCGGGACGGCCGTAGCAGGAGAGGTCGGCGTAGCCGAAATCGTCCGCCAGGATGAAAAGGATGTTGGGCGGCGAAGCCGAGGTACGACCCGTTTTGGAGTCCGCCAAGGCAGCGAGCGGTGTGGCGAGAGTAGTCGCGAGCAACTGGCGGCGGGTCGTCCAGGATAGCTTCTTCAAGTGGTCGCTCCTTCTGTCCACATCATTTTACGGGATCAGGACGGGCTCGTGGGTCAAGTTGACCCACGGCCCTGAACGCAAGCATCTGATTCTTAGAGAGTTCTAAATCGCCGTGGGTCAACTTCGGCCATTTTGCAATCACGAACCTGGAGGTTCGCAGGCATGAACCGGCTGGTTCATGGAATCTCCGGCCGGCGCCAGTTTCCAGGCACTTACGGCTCTTGCGAACGAGATACGGAGCGGCCTCACGCGTGCAACAAGCCGCGCGTCCCACGAATCACCTTCAGAAAGGATCGCTCATGTCGGCAGCTACGGTGGAAGTCCTGGCGGAATACGCCGAGTTGGAAGCTCCGGATACATTTTGGGGGCGGTGGTGCGGTCTGGACCTGCGGGGTTGCGACTATTCGATCCTGACCGACCCAAAGGCCATCGAGCAGTACATCGTGAAGGTGTGCGAGCTTCTCAAGTTCCGCCGGTTCGGGGATCCTACGATCGTCCGGTTCGGGAACCGGCCGGAGATCGCGGGATATTCGTTTACCCAATTGATCGAAACGTCTCTGGTATCCGGCCATCTGGTGGATTCGACCTGTTGCGCGTTCATCGATATCTTTTCCTGCACGCCGTATCCGATCAACAAAGCCGAGGCGTTTACGCGGGAATACTTCCGGGCCTCGCGGTCGATGAGCCACACGGTGGATCGCTATGCCGGTCACGCCAGTGAGGCGCTGGCCCGCGCGTGAGGATGGAGCGGATGGTTCAGGTAATCGTGATCATGGCGGCGGCGCTTTCGGTGGCGATCGCCGACATTTTGATCAAGCAGGTCGGCGTGGTGTCGGGGCGGATCTCGGAGGCGCTCCGGCACCCGTTGATGATCGCGGCCCTGGTGCTCTACGCGACGCAGATTGTTCTCTTCGCGTATGTCTTCGTGCGGCGATGGGAGCTAGGGATGGTCGCCTTGCTGCAGATGGCGTTTTATGCGGCGGCGTGCATTCTCGTGGGACGCTTCCTGTTCGGCGAGCGCGTCACAGGGGTTCAAGCGGTGGGGATGGTGCTGACGTTCGCGGGCGCGGTGCTGATGAATAGCGGGCAATGGTGATCAGCCGGTTGTTTTGAGGCCGCCGGCGATCGCATTGACGGTGACGAGCAGGGGCGGAAGAATGCGCTCGGCGTCATCGGCGCGATCGTGTCTCAATGCCTCACGCCAGGCGTGCAGCAGCGAGATCTGCTCGCGATGAAGCCGTAGCAGCGCATGGCGGCGAATCTCAACGGCTTTGATAAGGCGCGGGCGCCGGCGATTGCGGTCGCCTCCTAGCAGTTCGTCGACGATGTCATGGGTTTTGCGATATTCGTCCGTGATGCGAGCGAGAATCCGCCTGCGAAGAGCTTCGTCTTCCACCAGCTCGGCATAGTCTCCCATGATTGACAGATCCGCAGCCACGACGCTGAACTCGACGTTGTGCAGAAGATAAGAGAGAAACGGCCACGTCCGCGCCGCGCGCACGAGTGATTGCCAGCCGGCGGGGTTACACTCGCGGATGCGCTGGAAGGCTCCGCCGACGCCGTACCATCCCGGCAGGTTGAATCGCGCCTGGCTCCAACTGAAGACCCACGGGATCGCGCGCAGGTCTTCGACTGTGCGGCGGCCGGTGCGCCGCGCCGGGCGCGAGCCGATGTGACTGCACTCGATGGCATCGATGGGTGTGGCTTGCGCGAAGAACTCGATGAAGCCGTCCTCGTCCACCAGGCGGCGATAAACCTCGATGCTGAGGGACGCGGCCTGGTCGAAGACCTCTTCCAATTCGGGCGTGGCGCGTTCAGGCTGATGCGCGTGCATCAGGCTCCAGCGGGTCACACCCGCCAGGAGCCGCTCCAAATGAGTGGCGGCGGTGAGCCGGTTCGCGTATTTTTGCGAGATGACTTCGCCCTGCTCGGTGACACGAATCTCGCCTTCGAGCGTGCGGGGCGCCAGCGATTCGAGGAAGACGTGGGTCGGCCCCGCGCCGCGGCCGATGGTGCCGCCGCGGCCGTGAAAGAATCGCAACTCGACGCCGGCGTCGCGCGCGACCGCCGCCAGTTGGATCTGCGCTTTGCGCAAGTACCAGTGACTGGCGAGGATGCCGCCATCTTTGTTGCTGTCGCTGTACCCGATCATGACTTCCTGGAGAGGGCGGGCACGGCCGTCGCGTTCCTGAAGGTGGCGCAGCGTGCGGCGGGTGACCGGATGCGCGAGGAACTCGGCGAGAATGCGGGCGCTGTTGTCGAGATCGTCGATGGTCTCGAACAGCGGAGTGACGGCGAGCTCATACGCGAGGCCGGCGGGCGTGGTCCGCACCAGGCCTGCCTCGCGCGCCAGCAGAAACACATTCAGGAGATCCGAAGCGCTATGGGTCATGCTCACGACATACGAGCCGATTGCCCCCGGCCCGTGTATCTCGCGCCACTCACGGATGAGACGCAGCACGCCGACGCAGGCATCTGCTTCGGGCGGAAGACTTGTCGAGGCAACCGCGAATGGCCGCGGCGAATCGAGCTCGCGATCGAGCCCGGCGCGTTTCCGTTCATCGGGCCAGCTTGGGTATCCGGCTCCATCGAGCCCCGCGACGGCCAGCAGTTGAGCGATGGCGGTGGTGTGGAACGCGCTGGTCTGACGGACGTCCAGTGAAGCTCCGTGAAATCCATAAGTGGCGACCAGGTGCCGCACGGAACCGACTTCGGAGATCGCAAGCCGGTCTGCGCCGATGTCTCGAAGGGTTTGCTCGAGGAAGCTGAGGTCGTCATCGAGTTCGGCCGGGCGCCGGTAACAGTAGGCGGCCGGGTGCGGGTCGCGGGGCTGTCGTATCCGCAGGAGGAGGAGATGGACCAGGTGACGCCAAGGCTCGTCCTGATACTCGCGGGCGGCGCCGCCGGCGCCGGTCGTCTGGGTATACGCCGCGATCCGCTCGTGGAGGCTTGCCGGCGCTTTTTGCATGGAATCCGAGAGGCTGAGGCGGCCGGCGAGGCTTTCGAGCGCGCCTCGCAGCACGCTCAACGCGCGTGCATGCAAGCCTTCCAGGGCGTAGCGAGTCACCGCCACGGTTACGAACGGATGGCCATCGCGATCTCCGCCCACCCATGTGCCGAAAGTCAGCCGAGGTTCAGCCGGCGGCGCGCTGCCGGGAAACGCCCATTCCCACGATTGGCGGAAGCGTTCGGAGAGAAGTTGCAGCACGCCCGGGAAAACACTGGACACATAATGGAGCGTGTTGCGGACTTCCGATTCGACATCGGGGCGCTCGAGTAGAATCTCACCGGTGCGCCAGAGGCGCTCCAGGCTGTCTTCGAGGCGCTGCTGAAGCGCCTGCTGCTCCATCGGCGTTCTTGTGGGATTTTCGCGCTCGACCAGCATCAGGTAGATTTCGCGGTGGCGTTCGAGCACAGACGGCCGCTTGGCCTCGGTCGGATGGGCGGTGAGCACCGGCTGTACGCAAATGGAGGGGACCACGCGCCGAATCTCGGCTTCGCCGAGTGAAGCGGCCGCGAGCTGCTGCAGCTGATAAGGCCAGGTGCCCGGCTCGCTGGCCGGCCCGCCGACGGTTTCGCGCATGCGCCTCACCTGGTTGGCGGTATTCTCTTCCGCCATGGTGAGGAGCTGAAACGCCATAGAGAGGGCCTGAGGGCCGCGCAGCGGAAGAGCACGCCCGGCGATGCCGCCGGCTGAAAATGCTTCGGCCACGAATCGGGCCAGCTCGTGTTCGCCGGTCCTCTCGAGAGCCGTTCGGAAACAATGCAGGAGGAAGTGAAAATCTTCGTCCCACTTCTTGAGCTCGACGTCGAGGAGGCTATGCGCGCGCGCAGGTCCGGCCGTCGGCAGCGGGCTCATCTATTCAGTGTTTCACGAACCGGCATCGCCGGCGGAATTATCCCGTAACGGAGGAGGCCCCTAGCAGCCCGCCGCACGCGCGAGAGCACCGGACGAGTGGACTGTCTCGGCTCCGGCCGCTCGCCGAGGCAGGCCGGCATATTTCTCAAGCACATGCCGAAAAACCCAAAGCACTTCGGCCTGTCGCAGCGGTTTGGCGAGAACATCATGGCCGCCGAGGTTGAGAACTTCGGACCACAGGTGTTCGTCGGCAAGCCGTGAAATCACAACGAGGGCGGGAGCATTTGGCAAATCACGGACTGCCGCCAGCACGTCCTTCCAGCCGCCGCCGCGAAAGTCGCGTTCCGCGATAACCAGCGGAACGGGGCGCCTGCGCAGGAATGCGAGCGCCGATCGCAAACTGCCAACGGCGGTCAACGACCAGTTCTGTTGTTCAAAGATGTTTGTCAGTATCAGCCGATCGTCTGGATACAGGCTGACGAGTAATGCACTTCTACCCTGTTCGATCATATGAATGACAATTCCGTTTCAGAGGGAGTCTGAGTAATGCGTGTGCAGGCATTCCGGGCAGAGACCGTGGCTCACGTGGTAAGGAGGGTGAGCGTGCAACTCCGAACAGCGCCACCGGTTGTCTGTGGGATCAAGGATTTTCTTGCAATGCATGCACATGATGATGAGCTGAGGGGCGTTAACGCGGCCCCGTTGAGGAGCGAAGGACTCAAGCTCCGCAATCTGTCGATCCAGTTCACTGTGTTCCCGGAAGAGTTGGGCGAGAATTCTCTCTGTATCGAAGCGAGTGAGCATTTGGGCGCCTGAATTCTTGCTTCATCCGAGAGTGACATGGCGGCCGGCGGCGAACAACTAGGGCGTACCCTAGTTTTCAAAATCAAGTTTCGCCGCGAATGGGCTGCCGTTACTCCGATGTTCGGAGGCGCAGGCCGGGCACGGAAAGCGAGTCGAGGAGCTGTTCGTGGATATCGGGACCGAGCAGATAGACGAGCCGCCCTTCGCTCTCGGCCGTGGTGGCGAGCGATTTCGAGACCAGAAGGCTGCATACCTGGAGTTCGCCAGGCGTCAGTGCATCGGCATCCACTCGCGTGAACCCAGCGGGGTTCGGCCGAAGCTTACGGAGGAAGTCACGGACGAAGACCTGCTCGTCACGCGAATCGAGCGCCGCGCCGGCGGCAAACCAGCGCTGCTCGGCGCTGCCGAAGAAGTAAGGGCCCGAGGCGTACGCCAGCAGAAAGACGACGATGTCGATGAAGGCGGCCAATGCGAGCGAGAAGCCATGCCGGATGGTCGGCGCGGTAAACAACTCCTGGAACGCGACCATCAGGTCTTCCTGCTGGCTCGCCGTCCGGTCGACATAGTCGGCGTAATTGGGCACGGCCGGACGATTGACATTCGCCGTATGTAGGGCGTCATCGACGTCGCTCCAGGGGATCGCGTCATAGACCTGACGGAACTCGCGAAGCTGCTGATCGGTGGCATCGAGCGGTTTGAGCCGGGCCCGAAAGTCGGTGAGCGCGCGCTGCCCTTGCTCCATGCGCTGGAGCGACTGGCGGGCCAGCTTGTCATAGCGGTCAAACGCGGTGTAACGCAGGCCTTCGCCGGCGCCCTCGCGATAATTGGGCGAATAGGTGCGAGCTTCGCGCGCCACGGCCTCACGGACGCGGGCCAGGTAGGGATCGGCATCCTCGGCGCGTGAGATGAAACCGTTCGCCTTTTCGGCGCCGGTCATCTCGTCGAGCGCGGCGACGTGCTTCTGCCCCTCGGCGATCGCCGAGGCCAACATCTGGCTGCTGCGGTCCGCCGTTTCATTGATCTGGTCGTAGAGCTTGCGTTCCACCTGCATAGGCCGTTCGCGTGCGGAGAACCAGGTGAACAGGCTGACATAGGAGAATGAGATGGAGACGGCGGCGGTGATTGCGTAGACCGCAATCAAAAGGCCCCGCTTAGTCTTGGTGAACCCGATCAGCCACGCTACGAAGACCAGGGCGGTCTGGATGCCGAGCGAGGCCAGCAGCGAAAACCAGGTCGACAGATACATAGCCATGCCCTGCTGGGTGGTGTACCAGGAAACCACGGACAGCAGACAACTGGCGACGAACAGCGATTTGACGAGCGGCCGGGTGACACCCGTCGCCGACGCGGCCGAGGAGAATGTCATGAACGAGAAACGCCTGCCGGAGCGAAAAAGTTCACGCAAAAATCGTTGGGACCTGCCGCTGGTGCGTTTCGGCACGAAGTTGCGTAAGCTAATGAACTGGCGACCTATGAGGCACTTCTTTTTTGTCGTAATCTCGGCCGGGCTGGTGACGGCGGCTTCCGCGCAATGGGTCAACTATCCCGCGGCGGGGATCCCACGCGGAGCCGATGGCAAACCGAACCTGTCGGCGCCCGCGCCGCGCACCGCCGGCGGTAAACCGGACCTCTCCGGCGTGTGGCAGCCGGAGGGACAGACCTATTTCTTCGATCTCGCGGCCGGTCTCAAGCCGGGGGATGTTTCCATGCAACCGTGGGCGAAGGCGCTGCAAGAGGAGCGCGTGGCGCGCGCGCATGGCGACGACCCGCTGGCCCGGTGCCTTCCGCACGGCGTGCCGCGCATCAATACGAACGGGCTCTTCCCGTTTAAGATCATCCAGACGCCCGCCGAGGTAGTCATCCTCTACGAGCAACTGTATTTGTTCCGGCAGATCTTCATGGACGGCCGGAAACTGGCGCCGGATCCGAACCCGAGCTGGCTTGGCTATTCGACCGGCAAGTGGGACGGCGACACCTTAGTAATCGAGACAAAGGGTTTCAACGACAAGACGTGGCTGGATACGACGCAAGGGCATCCGGCCTCCGAGGCGCTCCACGTCACCGAGCGGTTTCATCGGAAGAATTTCGGAACGCTGGAGGTCCAGGCGACTATCGACGATCCGAAGGCCTATACCAAGCCTTGGACGACGACCATTCAGAAGATGGACCTGCAGCTCGATACCGACATTCTCGAATTCATCTGCAACGAAAACGAGAAAGACATGCCGCACATGCCCGGCAAGTAATCGGAAGCGTTTGCCGTCGCGACGAGTCGCGGCGGTGTGAGCACGCGCCTACTTCACTACTACCGTCTTATCTTTTTCGACCTTGACGGTTTGTGTCACAGGAGCACCGGAAGCCGGCACGATTTTTACCGTGTACTCGCCGGGGTTGAGCAGCAGCCCCTGGGAAGAATTGCTGAACTCGTCCGTGTGGCCCATAAACCTGTCGTTCACGTACACAGCAGCGAACTTGTCCGTGCTCTCCGTCCGCAATCGGCCGAACGGCGGCTTCGGCGGGGGCAACTCCTTCAGGGTTTCGTGCATTGTCGTTTTCTTGCCCGGCTTGACTGTGACCTGGGCAGTGAGTTCTTCGTACCGGGGATCGACCAGCTTGAGTTCGTGATCTCCCGCGGGGACCGAATACGTCCGCGCCACGCGGAAGTTCGCGGCGGGGCCTAGATACTTCCCATCCACAAACACGCCTGCGCGTCCTGGATGAGACTTAACGCACAACGTTCCAGTCTCCTGCGCTAAACAAAGCAGTGGCGCCCCCAAGAAAGCGGTTAGGAGCACCAGTTTTCGATGAGGCATGGCTCCTCCTTAAATTTGGCCGATTTCAGACACAGATATCCTTACATACTGTATCAGGTTCGGTTCCAGGCAAAGCAAACCACCTGCCCGGCAACTGATCAGACACGTTTGCCGGCGAGGATGGTCGCGGTGGCGACCAGCTTACGGCGTCCGGTGCGCTTGGTCTCCTGGTTATCGACGAATTCGAACTCGCCTTCCTGAAGTTCGAGCACGGCGATGTCGGCCGCGGCGCCCGGACGAAGAGTGCCGTAGTTCTTAAACTCCGGAATCGCCCGCGCCGCGTTCGCCGTGACGCACGCAACCACCCGGTCGACCGGTATCCCCAGCATCAGAAATTTGGACATGACGGTCGGCAGGTTGAAGACCTGGTAATTGCGGCTGGCGGCCGTCAAATCCGAGGAAATCGTGTCGGGCAGAAAATCCTGCTGCAGAGCGCGCTCGGCAACCTCCCAGGTGATGTGGCCCATTCGGCCGTTGCCTACATCGAACAGGATGCCGCGCCGCCGGGCTTCGCGGATCTCGGGCAGCACGCGGCCGCTGTCATCGAGGATGCCGTGGGGCGGGGGAGAGTAGAGGTGGGTGACGATGTCGCCCGGCCGGAGCAGTTTGACGATCTCGGGGAGCGGTGAAGCGGTCTGGCCGACGTGGACCATGATCGGGACTTTCAAGGAATCGGCTACCTGGCGTGCCCGGCGCACCGCTTCCAGATCATGCTCTCCAGCGACCGAACTCGAAAGCCGAGCCTTGATGCCGACGATCCAGTCGCGCTGGCGCTCAATCGCGCTGCGGGCGGCGGGCGCGTCGGCACTCGAGATATCGAGCAACTCGCCGCGGCCCTCGGGCGTGATTCCGCGGTTCGCAATGTTGATGAGAAGGCGCACGTGGTTCGGAGCGCTGCGCGCGACCTGAACCAGTTCGTCGATGTTGGTGGCGCCGCGCGAGCCGGCGTTGATCAACGCGGTCACGCCGTCGGCCAGGCAAGTCGCGGGCGGCAGGTCTTTCTCGGCCGCGTGGGTGTGGATGTCGATCAGCCCCGCAGTCACAAGCTTCCCCTTGGCGTCGACCACTTCCGTGGCAGCAGATGGAGCAATGTTCCGCTGGATGGCGGCGATCTTGCCGCCTCGAATCGCGACGTCGGCCACCTGATCCATATGCTGCGCCGCGTCCAGTACGCGCCCGCCTTTGACGACGAGGTCGTATGCGGCGGCGGCGAGAGGCCCGGGGCGGACGAGTGAGGCAGAGATGGCGGCGCTGGTGCTGAGAAACTCGCGGCGAGTCAACATGGGCGCATTTCCTTCGTAGACACATTACGCTGCCGGGGCCGGTGAGTCAACTTCGGTTCGATGTAAAATGGGCCGCGTGGCTGATCGGACGATGATTCGAATTGGCGCGCTGCTGGCCGCGGCCGCGCTTCCTTGTGTAGCGGCGGTTTCGGGTGAGGCGGTGTACGAGAGGCGCTGCGCCGCGTGCCATGACTCCGGGCGCGAGGGCACTCCGCCGCGCGACGCCCTCAAGCAGTTGTCCGTCGCGCGGATCTTGCGCACGCTCGATTTCGGCGTGATGATCAACATCGCCTACGTGCTCAACCGCGACGAGCGCGAAGCGGTGGCGCACTTTCTCGGTGTCGACCGTCCGGACGCGGCAGTGCCGGCGAAGGCTTATTGCTCCGACCGCACGGTGGCGATCGGCGCAGCCCCGGATCCGACCTGGAACGGCTGGGGCCCGAACCTGGCGAACACGCGTTACACGACAACCGGCGGCATCACGCTCGATCAGGTCGGCAAGCTCAAGCTGAAGTGGGCGTATGCGTTCGAAGGCGATGTGAGCGCGTTCGGCGCGCCCACAGTGCTCGGCCACACCCTGTTTGTGGGCAGCGCGGGCGGGGCGGTGCAGGCCTTGAGCACCGATACCGGGTGCGTCCGGTGGGTCTACCAGGCGAGCGGCCCAGTTCGTTCCGCACCGGTCGCGGTGCCGATCGGCAAGACGCACGCGCTCGTATTCACGGACCTGACCGGCTGGGCCTATGGGGTCGAGGCGGAAACCGGACGGCAGCTTTGGAAGAAGAAGCCCGAAGAACACGAGTCGACGCGGCTCACCGGCACCGCTGCCGTCTACAACGGCGTGGTTTTTATTCCAGCGGCTTCCTGGGAAGAGACTCGGGCGAGCAATCCGGATTATCGCTGCTGCACATTCCGGGGCAGCGTGACTGCCTTGCGCGCGAAGGATGGCACGCAGGTTTGGAAGACATACACCATTCGCGAAACGCCGAAACAGTTGCAAGCCGCTGATGGGTTCGTCGGGACGTGGGGCCCATCGGGCGCCGGCGTGTGGGGCTCGCCGACTTTGGATGCGAAGCGCGGGCTGCTCTACGTCACCACGGGCGACAATTTTTCTTCGCCGGCCACCGACATGAGCGATGCCGTGCTCGCGCTCGATCTCAAAACCGGCCGCATCGTCTGGTTCAAACAAGTGACGCCCGGCGATGTCTTCAGCGGGGCTTGTAGCGGCGGCAAGTGCCCTGGACCGGATCACGATTTCGGTTCGTCGGCGCTGATCGAAAAACTGCCCAACGGCCGCGACGTGGTGCTGGCGGGGCAGAAATCGGGGGTGGTGTATGCGCTCGATCCGGACCGCAAGGGCGAAGTGCTGTGGCAGACGCGGGTCGGCAAAGGCGGAACCAACGGCGGCGTGCAGTGGGGCATGGCGAGCGACGGGCAAAAAGTCTATGCGGCGGTTTCCGATCTGGTGCGAAAGGCCCCGGCCGGAACTATTGTGCAAGTCGGGCTGCCGCCCGATCCCACGGAGGGCGGAGGACTCACCGCTTTGCGAATCGCCAACGGCGAGAAGGCCTGGTATGCCGCGCCGAAACCTTGTGAGGCGCGATCGCCGTGCAGCCCGGCGCAGGCAGCGGCCGTCACGGCAATTCCGGGCGTGGTGTTTTCCGGATCAGTCGATGGACACCTCCGCGCGTTTTCCACCGAAGATGGCCGCATCCTTTGGGACTTCGACACCGCGCGCGACTACCAGGCGGTCAACGGAGTTCGCGGTAAAGGCGGCTCGCTCGATGGCGCCGGGCCGGTGGTCGCCGGCGGTATGCTCTTCGTAAATTCAGGGTACGCCCGCAACGGCGGCATCTCGGGCAACGTGCTGCTCGCCTTCGCGCCGTAATTTCGATCAAGCTGCGATAGCGGCTGCCACGCGGTCACGGCTTCGGCTCTGGATCACGGCATAGACGTAACTGAACACACCGACTGCGAGGCCGAGGCTGAAGGTGCCCCACGCGAACGGATGGGGTATCCCGCCGGCGAGCAGATTCCGATAGTCGAGGGTGAACGAGACGAGGAGGATCAGTGCGCTCAGCACCAGACCGAGCCACTGCCGGCCGCCGATGTGTACGGGCTCTCCGGCCGCTTCGCGCCGAAAGTGCCACACGCCGCCGGCGATCATCGCCACCGATACCAGTGACGGCGCGAGCACCGGGGCCGCCCACGGCACAGGAATCAGGAACAGGATGTCCCAAGTCAGCAGCGAGGCGGGCCAGTCGAGCAGAAGCTTGAGTCCGGCGTAGAAGGCGAGGTCCCAAGTGCCAAAGGCAATGACGAAGGCTGCCACCCACTGGCCGGAATTTTTCGAGACGGCCAGCGCCAACGCGGCCAGCATGATGATCGTCGCGGCCTCGCGTCCGATTTCGACTGCAATGACGCGGATCTGTTCGGGCGCGGCCGTTCGCGTTTGATCGAGGGTCAACAGAGGGAACAGTTCACTGGGCGCACGGCCCGGATAATACCGCTGGCGCACCGGCTCGTGCAGCGCGCGCAAATAGCTGACCACTGCCGCTTCGAGATAACCGAACGCGACGCCGAACAACAAGACCGCCAGAATTCGCCGCCTCATAAATGACAGACACCATTTTCGCCTATTCGTCGCGGAGGGCCACCATCGGGTCAACAGCCGTAGCGCGCCGGGCGGGAAAGTAGACAGCCGCGAGCGATGTAAGCAGGATGGCGGCGGAAATCGCGGCCAGCAGCAGCGGATCGGCGGCGCTGGTTCCATACAGCAGCGAGGCGAGGTAGCGCCCCACCATCCACGCAGCCGCCAGTCCGAAAGCGAGCCCGCATAGGGTCAGGCGCAAGCCCTCCTTGAGGATCATCCATCGGACTTCAGCGTGCTGCGCGCCCAGGGCGATTCGAATGCCGATCTCGCGAGTGCGCAGCATCACCTGGCGGGAGAGAATTCCGTAAAGTCCGATCAACGCCAGCAGTAATGCCACGCCGGCGAAGACTCCGAGAACGGCGGCTCGAAACCGCGGATAGGCCAATATGCGGCCGAAGCTCTGGTTGAGGGTCTCCAGTTGTCCAACCGGCACGGAGGGATCGATGACCGCGACGCTTCGCTGTACATCGGCGCCGATCGCGCTGCCTTCATGGGCCGTTCGGATATAGAGCCGGATGGACAGCGGCGCGTTCTGCGAAACCGGGCGGTAGACCAGCGGCCAGTCCAGCCAGGCCATTTCGTTGTAGGGGCTCGGCTGTTTCTTATCGCCCGCGACGCCAACGATACGTAACCACGGGTTCGGGCGATTGTCATTCTGCGGGAATTCGCGAATGTGCCGCCCGATCGCATCTTCATTTGCAAAATATTTTTGAACGAATGCCTGATTGACGACAGCCGCCGGCTCGGCTCCGGCGTCATCGGCGTGGCTGAAATCGCGCCCGCGGAGAAGCGGAATGCCCATCACGCCAAAGAAACCGGGTGTGACGGTTTGCTGCCCGGTATCGAAGACATGGTCGCGACCGGGCTCGGGCCGCCCCTCGACCGCAAACACAAACATCGAGCCGCCATTGCCCTCGGGCAGGCCCGTGGAAAATGCCGCTCCCTGGAGTTGCGGGAGCGATCGCACTTCGGTCAGCACACGATCATAGAACGCGGCTCGCTGCTCCGGCTTGGAGTAGCTCGAGCGCGGAAGGCGCAGAGCGCCGGAGACCAGCCGGTCCGGCAAGAAGCCAAGCGGTGTGGAGGCGAAGCGCGCCATGGTTCGGATCAGCAACCCCGCGCCGACCAGCAGCACTACCGTCAATACGATCTCCACTACGACCAAGACTTGCCCGGAACGCTTTTGCGGCAAGTCTTGCGGCGTTGAGCGTCCGCCCGCTTTCAATGCCTCGTTCAGCTCCGCGCGCGAAGCCTTCCAAGCTGGAAACAGCCCGAAGAGCAAGGTCGTAAGCACTCCCAACGCGGCAGAGAACGCCAACACCGGTCCGTTCAGCGCAACCACGGTGCCTGGTGGGAGCTCGATCGGATTCGCAGCGCGGAAGAAGCGGAGCGCGCCGTCCGCAAGTGCGAGGCCGAGCGCCACCGCCCCGGCCGCCAGCAGCGCCGACTCGGTAAGCAGTTGCCGGACGAGCCGGGCGCGCCCAGATCCGAGCGCCGCCCGTATCGCGAGTTCCCGCTGCCGGCCCAGCGATCGCCCGAGCAACAGGTTCGCGGCATTCACGCAGCAAATCAGCAGGACGAACCCGACTGCGGCGAACAATACGATCAAGCTGAGTTTCAGATGATTGCCGGCGAGAAAGGTGAATTCCCCGCGGAGATCGTAGACTACGGGCTCGACCACCTGGCCCCAACGGTCGTGCTCGTGAAGCTGGCGGTGCAGCCCCAAAACCTCGGATTGCGCTTGCGCGATGGAGACACCGGGCTTGAGACGTCCAAACACGCCGATGCCGAACTGATCGGGCCGTTCAGGCCGTGGTAACAGCACCCACATTTGCGCGGCGCTGGGAAAGAAAGAAAACTCGGCCGGCATCACGCCTAATACCGCGCAGACCTGGTCATCGAGGCGCAGGCTTTGGCCGATCACATCGGGCCGCGCGCTCAAGACGTTTTCCCAAAAACTGTGGGCCACCATAATGCTACAACCGCGAAGTTGGTCCTCCGGCACAAACGTGTGCCCCAGTGCCGGGCGGACTCCCAGAAGCTGGAAGAAATCGACACTCACGGGTTCTACCGTGACTTCGCGTGCCGGTCCGCGGCCGGTCAGCGTACGGTCAATCGGACCGGCCCAAGTCGCGACGCCGAATGCCTCGAATGCGCGGCTGTGCGCTTTCCAGTTCTCGTAATCGCTGTACAGTTCAAAGAGTTTGCTGGTGCCCTTGACGTGGATTTCCCGCCCCCAGATGGCGACGAGGCGGCTGGGGTCGCGATAAGGCAAGGGGCCCAGCAGCACACCGTACAGAATGCTGAAGATGGCCGTGTTGGCGCCGATCCCGAGCGCCAGGGTCAGCACCACCATCGCGGTGAAGCCGGGAGCCCGCCTAAGCGTTCGAGCGGCGTATGCCAGATTTTGAATAGGCCCTCCTAGCATCAGGTGGGTGGGCAGGCCGGAGACCCGCCCCACGTTGGACGTGCGATCTCGTCAAACCACTCGGTCCAATTCCAAAAATTCGTGGATGTGCGGATGATTGGATTTTTCGAGTTCTTCGACCGGCCCGAAGAAAATCACCGAGCCTTCATAAAGGAACACTACGCGATCGGCCACTTTGTACATGAGATCGAGATCGTGTGTCACCACCACGGAGGTCAGCTTCAATTGCTTCTTCAACCGCAGCATAAGATCGCCCAGGTGGTCGGACATGATCGGGTCGACCATCGTGGTTG
The DNA here is from genome assembly GCA_036406715.1 of Bryobacteraceae bacterium. Taxonomy (GTDB): domain Bacteria; phylum Acidobacteriota; class Terriglobia; order Bryobacterales; family Bryobacteraceae; genus PSRJ01. The sequence continues at coordinate 23,701 of DASXAK010000021.1, forward strand.
GCTCGTCATAAAGAACACATTGCGGCTGCGCGGCCAGGGCGCGCGCGATCGCGACCGCGCGCTTGTAGCCGGTCGACAGATCGGCCGGATAGAGGTCGCGGGCCTCGGCGATGTCCACCAGTTTCAGCAGCCCGTCGACCACGTCTTCTTTGTTCTGCTGATCGTAGTCCTCGCGCAGCTCGAGCGAGAACAGGACATTCTCAGCCGCGGTCAACGAGTCGAATAGCGCGCCCGACTGAAAAACCATCGTGACCTTCTTGCGGATGCGGCGCATCTCCGCCTCGGAATAATCGGTGGTGTCTTCGTGGGCCACGATCACGCGGCCGCTATCCGGCTTCAGAAAGCCCATGATGTGCGACAGCGTTACGGACTTGCCGACTCCGCTGCGGCCGATGATCGCCACGGTTTCCCCGGGGTTCACGTGGAAGTTGGAATCGACCAAAACCGGATGATCGAACGTCTTATAGACGTGCTGGAACTCTATGTAATGGGGGTGGAGCTCATTCGCCGCCATAGGCCGCCCAATCCTCGGGGGTATTAACGTTTTGGAACACGGCCATCTCCCCGACCGGCAACCGCTTGGAATCGAGTTGGGCAACCGCTGCCATCACTTTGCGCTGACCGGCACGGAAAGCCTGATCCAACGGCTCGAGCGCACGCCGGTGATAGACCGCGCACAGCGGTTCCGGGATTCCGGATGCACCCACGGGAATCAATGCGTCGACGCCCAGTTGTTCGGCGGCCGCCAGAAGGCCGGCGAGGAATTTCGTGTCCAGCCCAGGCATGTCGCACGCCACCACCAGGTTCCAATCGGACGAGGTGTGCCGGAGAGCCGTCAGAATGCCGCCCAGCGGACCCTCGCCGGGATAACAATCGGGGATCACCGGATGGGGAGATTCCGGATATCGAGCCGGGTCGCCGACCAATACGGCGCTGCCGGCCGCGGCTGCCACGGCGCCTGCCACGAACCCGGCCAGATTGCCGCCGCGGTACGGCAGCAGCGCCTTGTCGCGGCCCATTCGGGAGCTCCGGCCGCCCACCAGGACGTATCCCGCTCGGCTCACAAAAAAATGATAGCATTGAGGTTCGGCCGGGCTTCCGCGTCATCAGAAAAACGGCTTTCGCCCAGTTGCGTCGGGCTGGCGAAGCCTTCATAATGGGTGAAGCCAGAAACATTGTGATGCGGATTTGTTTCAGACTCTCGGGTGGTGTGGCGCTCGCGGCGTTGGCCTCGTGGGCGAGTGGACCGCCGGTCCAACCCGCCAGCGATCTCACGAGCGTCGTCCGAACCGATCCTCGCACAGGAAAACTCGTCCGGAGCGTCGTGGTGCACAACGCGGCCGCGCTCGCGGCCGCCGCGGATCACGCTGCCGCCGAACAGGCTCTTCCGCCCGAACTGGTCCGTTCCGTCATCAAAACCGAAAGCAACTATAATCCCAACGCCGTGTCTGTGAAAGGCGCTCGCGGGTTGATGCAACTGATCCCTGAAACGGCGCGGCGCTTTGGTGTTGCCGATGCGTCTAATCCATTGGAAAACCTTCAGGGTGGCACCAAATATCTCAAGTACCTGTTGGATCTTTACCACGGCGATACGTCGCTCGCGCTGGCCGCCTACAATGCCGGCGAGCAATCGGTCGCGCGGTACGGCGGGGTGCCTCCGTTCCCGGAGACCCAGAAATACGTGATTCAGGTGAAGAGTCGGGTTGCCGCTGCCACGCCGAAATCGCCCCAGCCGAAACCGGCCTTGGCTGATCCCGCCGGCGGCAATCACGTGATCGAGATCGTGCAGCCGGATGGCACCGTCCGGTATATCTCGCGCCGGGAATCCTTATGAAATCACCGGCGGCGCTTGCACTGTTCATTTCCCTTGCCGCCGCTGAAACCACGCACGCGCCTCTGCGGGTGACGGCGGTCCGGCACTGGAAGTCGGGCGAAGTGACGCGCGTGGCCATCGAGGTTTCGGGCACTTTCAAGTTCCGCAGCGACCGCCTCCAGAACCCCGACCGCATCTACTTCGACATTCTGAATTCGCGACCGTCGATCGGTTCCAAACGCGTGTATTCGGAGGCGGTCGATGATGCGCTGTTGAAACGCGTCCGCGTGGCAGAGACGGTTCCGGGCATCACCCGCGTCGTAATGGAATTGGGTGACAACGTGGCGGCGGCTCCCTCGGAGTTGATCAATCCCAACCGCCTGATCGTGGAACTGCACGCGGGAGCCGCTCCGCCACCGCCACCGCCCGTGATCTCCGCCGCTCCTCAACCGAAATTGCCGGTCCTTCCGCCGCCCGCCGAGCCGAACCCACCGGTTGAACCAAAACCGTCCGTCACGGCCGAATCGAAACCTCCGGTTGGACTGAAGTCGACGGTTGCGGCAGACCCCATCGTTCCCGTAGTTGCGGACGCGCGTGAAGTGGCTAAGGTGGAAGCCAAGCCGGCCGAAGTCGTTCCGCCGATTCTGGCATCTTCCGCCTCACCGCCGGTCGTTCCGCCGGCAACGCACGCAACAACCCCGGCCATCGCTACTCCGGCTCATGCCTCCGAAGTTCCCAAATCGGCGCGTCTGAATAGCACGGGCGAGGCGTCGCTGGTCCGCGCCCTGGGGCTCAAAATCAACCGAGTAGTGATTGATGCCGGTCACGGCGGGCATGATGAAGGCACCATGGGGCCGAAAGGGCTTCTTGAAAAGGACCTGGTGCTGGATGTCGCCACTCGGCTGGGCAAGCTCATCGAGCAACGCCTGGGAGCCGAAGTCGTTTTCACCCGCACCGACGACACTTTTATCCCCCTCGAACGCCGCACCGAAATTGCGAATGAAAAGAAAGCCGACCTGTTTCTATCCATTCACGCCAACTCCTCGCCGGCCGCGCCTCGCGTGACGGGCATCGAGACCTACTACCTGAATTTCACTCAATCCAAAGACGCACTCGAGGTGGCCGCGCGCGAGAACGCCGGGTCGCAAAATTCGGTCTTCGATCTGCGCGACCTGATTCAGAAGATCACGCTGCACGACAAGGCCGAGGAATCGCGGGAATTCGCCGAGCGCGTTCAGGCGTCGCTCTATGCGCTATCGGCACGGAACTTCCCGGGCGAGAAGAACCGCGGAGTCCGCAAGGCCCCGTTCGTGGTCTTAATCGGCGCCAATATGCCTTCGATCCTGGCGGAGATCGGCTTTCTGACGAACCCGAGAGAGGAAACCCTTTTGCGCCGGTCCGACTACAAGCAGAAGGTCGCCGAAGCTCTATATCGCGGCATCTCGCACTACGCCGACAGCCTGAGCCATTTTCAAGTGGCGAAGAACTGAGCTGGCTACATGCGCGTGGTCGCCTTCCGGCACGTTCCGTTTGAAGGCCTCGGCTTGATCCAGCCCGTTTTGGAAGATCGCGGGATTTCCATCGAGTTTGCGGATCTGTTTCGAGACGGAGCTGTCTTGCCGGAAGTCGCGACAGCAGCGGGCTTGATCTTCATGGGCGGCCCGATGTCGGCGAATGACGACCTCGCCTATCTGCGCCAGGAGATCGCGTGCATCCGGCAGGCGGTGGATCGAGGGCAGCCGGTTCTCGGGGTTTGCCTGGGCTCGCAGTTGCTTGCGAAGGCCCTGAGCGCTAGAGTCTATAAGAATTCCGCAAAAGAAATTGGCTGGTTCGACGTCGAGTTGACCGACGCCGGCCGCCGCGACCCGATTCTGTCCGGGCTGGACTCACCCGAAACCGTCTTCCATTGGCATGGCGAGACGTTCGACCTGCCGGACGGGGCGGATTGGCTGGCATATTCCGAGCACTGCCGCCATCAGGCATTTCGCGTCGGGTCAAATACATACGGGCTACAGTTTCATCTGGAAGTGACCCCGGAGATGATCGCCGACTGGTGCCGGCAGGACGAAAACTGCGGGGACGTTCGGGAATTGGAGGCTCCTCTGGACCCAAGTTTCAATCAGGATCGTCTGGCAGCGTTGTCCCGGCTAGTGTTTGGCCGCTGGTGCGCGCTTTTGAAATAGAGAAACAAATCTAATCCTCAGTCAAACGGCTCACCCCCACATCTCACCCCGCCCCCTCCCCCTTTGGGGGGACTATCGCTGGTTGGGGGCGCAACGGAGAATAAAAGAGTAATGGCAGTAGTCGACGAAGTCTCACAATTGGTCGATGGCGCAGCCCAGTCTGTGGGAAGCATTGTTGTCGTAGAAGATCCCCTGGTATCGAAGTTGGTCCGGGCAGTGCTCGAAAAGCGCGGCTACGAAGTGAAACTGGCTGGGGCAGCCGACGCCGCGGCTCTGCTGGCGTCGCCGCAATCGAGAGTCGGCATCCTGGTTACCAACACACCCGATACGTTCCTGCAATTCGCCGATCGGGTGCCGCTGCTCTATCTCACCAGCGCTCCCAATCTCTTGCTCGAAGCCGCTTTCCGGACTTGCCGAGTCGTGGTGAAACCATTCGTCCCGTCGGATCTGGTTACAGCCGTCACCGAGTTAAGTATTCCTCTGTAGCTTATTGCGTGGCCCGGTTCAGCGCCGCGGTTGCGCTGCCGATCGCCTCGCCGGCATTTTCCAGGACCTTGCCGACGCGCGCAATCTGAACGTCGGCTTCCATCCACTGCTTCTGCTCGATGCTTTCCCGGACGGCCGGCAGCGTTTTAACGCCATAGCCTGTGTAGAGCCCGGGAGCGTAGATCTGGTGTTCGTACCACGCACGGTTCGGGAGGCCGTCTTTCAAGGTCAGCGCGCGCTCGACCAGGATCAGCTTTTCGTTGGCATCGCGCAGTGAAGCTCGGGCCAGTGCGGCCCCGTCGTTCGAGCCAGCTTTCGCGAGCGCCTGATCGTACTGCTCGGCGGCCCGGCGAAGCGCGCTTAAGCCGTTATCGAGCGGCGCGAAATTCAGAAACGGCGGAACGGCTTCCTTCGGCGGTGGAAGCAGCTTCTCACGCGGGTCATTCACCGCGGCGAACACCCCGTCATCAATCTCGCGATTGCGTTCGATGGTTTGCTCGCGCAGATCCGTGGCTAGTTTTTTCACCTCGTCGATGTAATGGCGGACGGTATCGGTTAAGCCCAGAAAATCGTACGGCAGCACGTCGGCATTCGCCATGCGCATCACCGCGGTGCCGGCGGCTTGCGACAGCGCACGGCCATACTCGAAGTCGGAATCGGAAAAATGGGTGTACCAGTAGAAATCATCGTAGATCGAGTGATAGATGCCGCCGCGGTCTTCGCCGCCGAAACTTACGTTGAGGGACGCGACTCCCAGGTGGTCGAGGAACGGCGAATAGTCCGAGCCGGAGCCGAGCGCCCCGATGCGCAAATCCGGCCGGTTTCGCAACTCGTCGCGTTCGGAAGCCGGCGCGTTCGGAGGCACCCGTGCGAGCCGCGTAAACTGCATCCGTTTCCACGCGCTGACCTGCGATTCGGGATCGGTAATTTCCTTGGCCACGCTGTTCATGAATTTTTCCAGGCTGTGCGAACCCTCCACCTGCAGAATGCCGCGGCCATTGCCATCCGAGTTGACGTAAACCGCGGCTTTCCGGCGCAACTCCGCATCGTGTTCCTCGGCCCACTCCGTCGAGCCGAGCAGCCCTTCTTCTTCGCCATCCCACACGCAGAAGATGATGGTGCGCTTCGGCCGCCAGCCTTGTTTGAGGAGTGCCGCAAATCCGTGCGCCTCTTCCATCAGGGCGACAGTTCCTGAGACCGGGTCTTGCGCGCCATTCACCCAAGCATCGTGATGGTTGCCGCGAATGATCCAGGTATCGGGATCGCTGGAGCCGGGTATGCGGGCAACCACGTCGTAAAGCGGCTTGCGATCCCAATTGAAGCTCGCCTTCAAGTGCACGCGAGCCGGGCCGGGCCCGACGTGATAGGTGATGGGGAGCGCGCCGCGCCACGGCTCGGGAGCCACGCGGCCCCCCAGCGCCGCCAGCAGCGGCTGCGCGTCGCCATAGGAGATTGGGAGTACAGGAATCTTAGTGAGCGTCTCTGCCTGGTTGAGCGGCAAGCGCCGGGCATTCGCCGTAGCGCCAATGTTGGGCGTCAGCGGATCTCCCGCGCGCACCGGCATGTCCATCACGCTGCCGCGCTGCACGCCGTCTTTCGGCCGGAACGGACCCGCGGGAAAATCGGCGCCCTGGAAATATCCGTCTTCGTGCGGGTCGGAATAGATCAGGCAGCCGACGGCGCCGTGTTCGGCCGCAACTTTGGGTTTTATCCCGCGCCACGAGCCGCCGTACCGTGCGATCACGATTGCGCCTTTCACCGAGACGCCGATCCGGTCAAGCATCTCGTAATCCTCAGGCACCCCGAAGTTGACGTAGACCAGCGGCGCGGTGACATCGCCATCACTGGAATAGGCGTTGTAGGTCGGTAACTGCTCGGTCTGCTGCGACGAGGTGGGATCGGCCGTCAACGCCGGCTCCTGCAATCGGGCCGCAAAACGCGTGGGCTCGATCAGCTCGAGCGCGCGTTCCTTCGGGGTAGGGAAGAGGACGTCGAACGTTTCGATTTTCGCGTCCAGGCCCCATTCTTTGAACTTGGACAGAATCCACTCGGCGTTGTCTTTGTCGTACGGGGATCCGACGTGGTGCGGTTGCGCGCTGAGGCGCTGCATGTAGGTGCGCTGGTTGGCCGGATCGGGCACCGAGCGAAATTTGCTTTCCCATCCCCGTTCGGTCTGCGCGCTCGCGGTAGAGTATCCGCGCAGCGCTTCCGCGTCGGCGCTCCAACCGTTGGAGGCCAGCAGCAGCGCGCAGAGCGAGTAAATGGCGAGTGGTTTCATCAGGACCCCCGTAAGCTTCTACTGTAGTCTGTCAGGGGACCCCAACGGTGGCCGGGTGCGGGATCAGTAGTTGATTTCGTACACGCCGTCGAAATCCGCGAGATAGATCTCGACCGGAATGGACGGTTCCGCCTGCCGCAGAAAGGCCGCCGCCTGAACCAGGTCCGCCGCGATTGCCGAAGCCGGCAATCCCGGGTAGGCGCCGCACTCGTTATGGCCGATCAGCAGAAAGCGAGCCGGGCGGTGCAGGCGGACGGAAGTCCGCAGCATGCGCATCGCGAAATCGCGATCGCCCTCGGTATCGGGCGTTGCGAGAGCTCTCGCCGACCCCGGAATCTTCACGTGATCGAAGACCTCGATTCCCCGCCGCTTGAGAAATTTGCGGATGGCCTGGTCAAAACGCGCGTCAAAGCAGGTCACCACGCAGGCGTCCGCCTGATACACAGGGACAGGCGAATCGAAGTGAAAGATCTTTCGCAAGTTGAGGCTCGCTGGGTTCGCGCTGCTCATATAGAGGACATTATCAGGTCCGGGCCACGCTTTGCCAGGTTGGAATTTCGTGGGAGGCGTGTCCACTTGCGAATGAGGGCCGGAAGCCGAGAGTCTTGGGTCTGGATCGCGGAAAGTTCCGGGTCGGCAAGGCGTTCTTCGAGCCACTGCCGAAAGACGTGCTGGCGGGATTCACCGGACGGAAATGGTGAAGCTGCTTCTCGACACATGTACGTTTCTATGGATGAACCTGGATTCGCCCGAGCTTTCAAAACGTGCTCGGGAGTTTCTCGAATCGCCCGAGTCCGACCTTTACTTGAGCGCCGTGTCAGCATCGGAGATTGCGCTGAAAGAAAGTCTGGGCCGACTGAAGCTGCCGAAGCCCGCGGCCCGATATGTGCCCTGGCGGCGGGAAGTGAACGGCATCCAGCCCTTGCCGGTCGATGAGGAGTCCGCCTTGCACTTGCCAAAGCTTCCCCCGCTTCACAGCGATCCGTTCGATCGTATGCTGGTCTGTCAGGCGCTCGTGCACGGGATGGCCCTTCTGACTCCCGACGAGGCGATTGCGCGTTACCCGGTGCGCGTCGTCTGGTAAGGCACGCTTGGGCGCGCCGCAACTCACGCGCTCGCGGCCGAGGGCGGCCATTCATGCGGCCACCAGATCCGGGCCGCGCTGGAGCAGGTGCGGTGCGCGCGCCGCCACATCAGCGAAGAATCTCGCGGCGTCAGCGGGCGCGATCAAGAGCTCCGAAGGTCCCCACGCGACTTTGACGCGGTCCCGCGAGAGGGCTACGCTCGCGGCGCCCTCCGTTGCCGGGCCGACGAAGGTGATGGCTTCATACGGGACCAGCCGGCGAAACAGCCCGGAACGAATCAGCAGACCGCCCGGCGTGGTCTCGTACGATTGCGGGTAGCCACCCACCAGGAGAATCGCCAGCACCATGCCGCTGACCCAGTAAGTATGGCTGGGCAGGGGCGCGAGCGTGCCGGCCAAAACAGCGAGCACAATCCACCAGTCGATTTTTGCAGCGTGACGCATAACGATATCCAGCCTTCGCAGGCGCGGCCCGTTTCCGCCGTCAGCCCGCTTTGCGCTTGGACTTGATCTCCTCCAGCAGGCGGTCGATCTCTTCCTGCTTTTCCATGGCCGCGAAGCGTTCTTCCACGTTGTCGGCGACGAGTTCACTCTTCGCCTGCGCCGCGGCTTCGCTGTGCCGCACCTTCGCCTTCATGCGGTCGAACGCAGCGCCCGAAGACTGGTCGCCCATCGTCATGCCCGCATCGACGGCCTTGCCGAGCGCCCGCGAACGCCGGTGCTGGGCTATCAGCAGATCGCTCTTTGCCTGCGCCTCCGCGAGCTTCTGCTGCAATTTGAGCAGAGCCGTCTTCAGGTTCTCGACCTGGGTCTTCTGGTCCTCCACCTGCTGCTGGAAGCTCTCGGTCATGTTCTTGTAGCTCAGCGAGCGCTCGAGTGCCGAGCGGGCCAGCGCGTCATCGCCCTTGTCGACAGCCATTTCGGCGCGGCGCCGCCATTGTTTCTCGTTCTCCTCGTTTTCCTTCAGCTTGCCTTCGAGCACGTGCTGATCGGCGATCGAGATCGCCACCTGCGTTTTCACCTGCAGTAGCTGGTTCTCCATGTCAAGAATCAGTTGCTTGATCATTTTTTCCGGATCTTCGGCCTTGTCGATCAGGTCGTTGAGATTCGCCCGGATGAGTGTTGAGACTCTCTCTAAAAGTGCCATGGTCTGTCCTCCTCGTTATGCCGATACGCCTTTGGCGTTGTCGCCCGGCTTCGGCGTTTTGTCGCCTATTAATCGCACTTTCGCGAACAGCTCGCTGAGCGGCATGCCCGAGAGCGTTTCGAAAAGCGCCGGAATCTGCGCGGCCATTTTGGTCATATCGCCCGTGATCTTGTTCATGCCGGTGGAATCGCCGTTGCCGGTGGAAATCACCGTAATCTTGTCGACGTTCGCCAGCGGCGCGGCCAGCGCCTTCACCACTTCCGGCATGCCGGTGATCAGCTTGTCGACAATGGCGGCCTGGTTGAACTCCTGGTAGGCCTCAGCCTTGATGTTCATCGCCTTGGCTTCAGCCTCGCCCTTCTTGAAGATGATTTCGGCTTCCGCTTCGCCCTGCGCGCGGATCGCGGCGGCCTTACCTTCGGCTTCGACCACGAGCCTCTGGCGTTCAGCCTCGGCCAGGGTCTCGATGCGTTTGCGCTCGAACTCGGCCTGCTTGAGCACGGTGGCGGTCAACTCGCGATCGCGGCGCTGGATTTCGGCTTCCTGCACCTTGACCTCGTGCTCTTTCTCCACCTGATGAATCGTGACTTCCTCGGCGCGGACCTGTTGCTGCATGACGTTGGTCTGGATCTCGTAAGCCTTGTCCGCCTGCGCCTGCTGCTTTTTGACCATCTGGTTGTACTCGGCCTTCTTGATTTCAAGGTCGCGCTGCGCCTCGGCCTGTCTGGCTTGCGAAAGAGTCTCGGCGATCACACGCTCCTGGTCGGCCTTGGCTTTGCCGATAGCGGCTTCGCGCTCGGCTTCCGACCGCTTGATGGTGGTGTCGCGCTCTGCTTCCGCGGTGGCGACGTCGGCGTCGCGCTTGATCCGCGCGATATCCGGACGGCCCATGTTGGTGATGTAGTCGTTTTTGTCCTTGACTTCTTTGATGGTGAACGAAATGACTTCAAGCCCCATCTTGTTCATGTCGTCCGCGCAGGTGGAGCGCATGCGGCCGCCGACCATCTCGGGCTGCTTGACGATCTCTTCGACCGTCAACTGCCCGATGATGCCGCGCAGATGGCCTTCCATGACGAGGCGGATCAGTCCTTCGCGCTCCGACGGCGCTTTGGTGAGGAACTGTTCGGATGCCGTGAGGATCGATTCCGGATCCGACTTCACCTTGAGCTGTGCCACTGCTTCGACGGTGACGGCGACGCCCTGGCCGGTGTACAGATCCTGCTTCGGCGCGACGTCGAACGACATCAGCTCGAGCGAAAGCCAGCGGCAGTTCTCAACCATGGGAAAAATCACGGTGCCGCGGCCTTTGACGACGCGAGTCCCCCGAAACCCATACACGATGAGGGCCTCGTGAGGCCCCGCCTTGCGGAACAGCCGCGCGAAGACGGACATCAGGAAGATCAACGCCAGCACCATTAAGCCGGCGATCACAATCGTTGTTTGAGACATAAACGGCAAGCTCTCCTAAAGCTTTTCCAACTCGGCGGCCGGGTCTTGCCACGGCCGGACATACGCGATCCCTTTTTCGTAGCGGGTCACCAGGACTTCGGAGCCTTTGGGAATCGCCACACCCTCTTCGGCTCGCGCGCCCGCAACATGGCGCGTGCCTTCTTGCGAATAGATGATTTCCCCGGTGCCGCCGGGGCGGATCGAGATACTGATGCGCCCGAGTACGCCCACCATCTCGTAATCGGCCGGATCGAGGGCCGCTTCGCGCGCCATCAGGACCTTGGCCAGAAACCAAAACACGACCGATGCCGCGGCCAGCCCGCTCACCGTTGCCAATCCCAACACCGCGAGAAACCAGACGTGGGAATAGCGCTCGAGCAGATACCCCGTGCCGCCAAACCAGGCCAGAAATGCCGCCATCGTCCCGAAGTTGAACCACGGCAGGTTCGCCGCATGGGCATGCGCGTGCGGCACGTGAATGCCGTGATGCACATGCAGATGCGGCAGGTGCAGGTGCGCGCTGCCGGCCAGAAGCGCCAGCGCGCTCAGCCCGAATCCCACGAGAAAACAGATCAGATAGAACTCCGACCAGCTCATGAATGCCTCCCGGGCTTAGCCCCCGGCCGGAGCACTTCCATCAAGCGCTCCGCCAAGCCGGGGTTTTCCAGAATCTCTCCCAACAACACCAGGCACAGCCGCGAATCCGAGTGCCGCGCCACCGTCAGCAAGGCGTTGTGCAAGTCGGCGTCGCGGCGGAAACTCTCGGCCCCGGCGACCAGCCACAAATCCAGCCGGTCCTCCAGCGCGCCGACATCCGAGATCAGCTCATTTTGAAATCCATCGGGATCGTCCACCAGATATCCCGGAT
>DASXAK010000022.1:0-12958 GCA_036406715.1 Bryobacteraceae bacterium
AACTACGACGGCTCCTGGACCGAGTGGGGCAATCTGGTCGGTGCGCCCGTTGAGAAAGGAGCGGCAGCCGGTGCGGCCAAGGGCTGATTTATGAAGGCCGAAGAATACCAGGAGAAGCGCCTTGACGTGGCCGGCTGGCCAGTCAACATTGCCAGTTATCGCCTGGGTAGCGAATGGCACGCCAAGGCGGATAACGTCTCTCCGGGCGCCGCGCTCTGCCGCGCCACCGGGGCGACTCGCGAAGACGCCGAACAAAAAGCTCTGAAGCGTGCCGAGGAATTGCTCGGCCGAACGCGCCGCCACGCCGTGTGAGATTTATCGGGCGGCGACCGCCCCGGTTGCCGCCATCTTGGCCGCGTCCGAAGGCGGAAGCTTCCAGTTGCGGTCGAACCTGCCTTCCGCTACGACGTGCGCCAGCGATCCTTTGAACAGGATGTAATCACCGAAGCTTTCGAGTTCCGCGAGCGGCCGCGGCTGAAACCGCCCCAGCGTGCGGCCGGCTTCCTCGGCATCGGTCCACCACGGCAACCCCGAGTTGACCAGCACGTAGTGTTTCCCGAGAGGTGCAATGAACAGCAGCCCATAATCCGCTGCACCAGCAGAAAGTTCGAGCGGCAGGCGATCGGCGAAATTTCTGATCAGCGAATTGGTTTCCCGGTTCCCGAACAGCACCAGGTCCTCATCGAGGTCCTGAGCCGTCACCTCTCGATCGGCTTTCACTTTGAATTTCAACTGCAGAGTCCCGCGCTCGGTCGACCATGCCGCCGCCCGCTCAGCCACTTTCCGGCGGCTCTCGAGTTCCTCGGTGGATACGCCGCCCAGCGTTCCATAAACATACAGGTGACGGCCAGCGACGGCGGAGGAGATTGGCCCTTCCAAACCCGGCCCTTTCCCCCTGGCCGGTTCGCCTCCCTTCACCCACTTGTCCGCTTTTTTGTGAAACGAGACCGTAGCTGACGGCGCCACTCGCAGCATCGCGCCATCAATCGTAACCGCGGTTACTGGATGGTCGAGGGCTAGAGTAAACCCGTCGAGATTGTACGTCTCGACGTTCGCTTCCGCCTTGCCCGATTGGCGAGCGTCGATCGAGGCCGGCGTGCCAGGCGTCAACCCCTCCATCCGGACCCAATATGCCGACCCATACTGATAGGAGGTCGTCACGAACCGCACTCGCTCCGGAAACCGCCTCCGGCGAAACTGGGCGAACCATTCAAAGATCGCGCCGTCCTGGTACGCGTAATCCCAGGCATTGTGACGCCCTGTGGGATATTCGAAATAGTCAGTGGCCACCCCGGCGTCCAAGAGATGTCGCTGCCAGAGACGCGACGATTCGGCCGGCACCAGCGGATCCAGAGTTCCCTGGTATAGCCGGACGGGAAGATTCAGCGCGTTGCCAACCAGCGGCTCGAGCCCTGCCACCGGTGTCGGCGTGACGAGAGCTAGTGCGGCCCAGACATCCGGGCGCGTCAGAGCCAGCCGCAGGGCGCCTGCGGCGCCCATCGAAACCCCGGTCATGTAGACCCGGTCCTCGTCGACGGGCAAACGCCGCTCCACGTCGGCCAACACGTCGTAGACGTCCCGCTCCGCGATTCCTTCATACCCCATGGTTCCGCGAGCCAGCGGGCACGCCACGATGAAATCGACATCGCGGCCGCGAAAGAAGCGCAACGGGGCCAGGCTACCGTCCGCCAGCCGGTTCGTTTGTCCAAAGAGGCGCAACAGGCAGATCTGCGGCGTGGAATCCTCGGCGTGCAGGCTGACAACCACGGGATATTTACGGGATGGATCCAGATTCGGTGGAACGTATAACGCATACGGCTGGTTTGAATCATCCACCGCCGAGCGGAAAGTGACCACCTGAGGGCCGGGGGGCAGACTCTGGGCAAACCCCAGCGCCGAGACAGCCGAAATGGCGAGTGCCGCCAGAATCTTCAACAACTTCCCTGCCCTGACCGCAAATCTACCATAACCCTGGTTTGCGGGATTTCCTGGATGCGGGTTCTAATCCACAAATCTCTGGACGATTGCCGGTACCGGCGTGGTACAGTCAGCACTCGTCGCGCGCCGCGATCTGCGATGAAATGGAGCCAGATCAGGAGGAATTGCCATGACGCCGATCGAACCGCTTTACGCCGCCACGCTGTTTCTGGCCCTCGCGTCTCTCCTGCGATGGACCCACGTCCGGCAATCGGCCGCGCGCCGTCTCAAACGGAGCTTGCGCGTGTACATGATGAGCAGCCCCGCGGATGTGACACTTTCGGCTCCGCGGCTCAAGGCAGCGTAATGGGACTCGCGCTCGCCTTCCTGCTCACGCTAGCAATGCTGTTGATGTGGTTTGAACAGCAGGAGCAATAGCTCCGGATTCAGATCTCTTTCCGGCGCATCAATTCCTGCTCGGCGCGGAACCAATCCTCCCAGGGAGATCCTCCCTTTCCTCCGCGCGCTTCCCAATAGGAATAGGCCATGCTCGCGATCGCCTCCTGCGTGGGGGCGCTCATATCATCATCGGGCTCCATCACACTCGCCGAAACACCGGTCTTCGGTTCCCCGGATTTGGTCCGCGTCATGACGCCACCTCCTGATCACATTGTAAAACCGGTACAAAACCGCGGGTTAGACTGTCAGTGATGCACCTCGCCTTCATTGGATTAGGAAAGATGGGCGTCGGCATGGCGCGCAACCTCATTCGGGGCGGACACCGCGTGGCGGTTTACAATCGAACGCGCGCAAAATCCGAAGCGCTCATCGCCGCCGGCGCGCGCGTTGCGCTTTCGCCCGCCCAGGCCGCTCTGGGTTGTGAAGCGGCTTTCACGATGCTAGCCGATGACGCTTCGGTCGAAGAAGTGGTTTTCGGCAATGATGGCCTCCTATCCACGCTTGCGCGCGGCGCTGTTCACATTGCATCGACTACGATGAGCACAGCCCTGTCTCGGCGCCTGGCGGTGGAACACGCCCGCCGCGGCCAGCAGTTCGTCGCGACCCCGGTTTTTGGGCGTCCGGAAGCCGCCGAGAACAAGCACCTGATCGTGGTTGCCGCCGGCCCGTTTGATGCCGTCGAACGATGCCAGCCTTTGTTTGAAGCCATCGGCCGCCAGACATTTATCGCCGGAAAAGAACCGTGGCAGGCCAACGTCGTCAAACTCTGTGGCAATTTCATGATCGCCAGCCTCCTTGAATGCTTTGGCGAAGCGAACGCCATTTTGCGCAAAGCGGGAGCCGCGCCGCAATTGTTTCTCGATGTCATAAACACGCTGATGGGCTCGGCGATCTATGCCAACTATGGCCGGATGATCACCGAAGAGCAGTTTGAGCCGGCGGGATTTGCGCTCGCGCTCGGACTCAAGGACATCCGGCTCGCGCTCGCTGCCGCCGACGAGTTAGCCGCGCCGATGCCGGTCGCCAGCCTCCTCAAAGACCAGTTCCTCGCCGCGCTCGCCCGCGGACAAGGCGATCTCGATTGGTCGAGTGTGTCGCAGGTGGCCGCGCGGAACGCCGGCCTGTAGATACTACCTCAGGGGATCTTCCGGCCAGGCATGTTTCGGATAGCGCCGCGCCAACTCCCGGCGGACCTGCGGATACAGCCGCTGCCAAAATCCGGCCAGATCAGTGGTCATCTGAACGGGCCGCTGATTCGGCGCGAGTAAACGGACCACCACAGGCACTGACCCGCGCGCGACTGTGGGTGTTTCGCGCATTCCAAAAAAATCCTGAAGGCGCGAGGCGATCCACGGCTGCTGGTTGGGTTCGTAGTGGACCGGCACCTGCCGGCCGCGCGGTAATCGAATGCGCTCCGGCGCAATTTCTTCGAGCCCTCGGCGGGCTTCCGGGCCGAGCTTCTGCACAAGCACCCGCAGCAAACCCGCGTCACGCGCGGCCGATTCCAATTCGCCGAAGCTCCTCTGGCCCAGGCACAGCGCGCGCAGCGCCGCCTCGACATCGGCATCTCCCAGGCGCGGCACAGAGCTGTGTTCGGCCGCAAAATTTACGCGCGAAAGAAAGGCGGCGATTTCCCCGGGATCCGCGAAGCGCGCCAGCCCGGCTTCACAAGCTTTTTCGGCCAGCAACGCGGCGGCCTGCTCCGAATCTGCGCTACCGCGCCGCTCTTCGATCGCGATTTCGCCGAACATCAAGGCCCGGACGGCCTCGACGCGCTCCGCGGCACGATTCCATTCCACGCGCTCGATTTCGCGCACGCGGTCAGGAAACAGGTCAACCAGCCACTCGGGATCGATCGCGCTCGCCAGCCGTACCGTGGGCAGCTTCTGGTCGCGGCGATCTTCGGCTTCCACCGCCACAAGGAACTCCGCGCCGGTCACGGTGCAGGATGGCGCCAGTTGGGCGGGTCCGCCGGCGGCCAGCCGGATTTCGGCCCCTTGCCGCCTCCGGCCGACGCGATCGGGAAACGCCGCCAGGACTGCGATTCCCAGCGCGTCTTCGTCGCGCCGGTTTTGCCGCGGCGGATTGACGATTCGCCGCACTTGCCGAACAAGCTGCGCGGTTCGCGGCTCCCATGCAGCGTCCAGCAGCGCAACCAGGTCCGACCGGGTCGCGTGGCCGGCTGGCGTCCGCAAACGTTCTCCGGCGCTGAGCAACGCCGCGACCGCGCAACCATCTTCGGCGACGCCGCGATTCCGCGCCTCGATCACCAAACGAGATAGCCTTGGGTGCAGCGGGTAGCGCGCCATTTCCCTCCCGGCGCGACCAGTCGCCCCGAGTTGCCGCAACAAGTCGGCTGCGTGCTCGAGGTGAGCCGTTGGAGGCGGATCCAACCATTCGAGCGCGTCCAGCCCGCCGGCGCCGAGAGCTTCCACCAGCAACGCAGAGGGCGCGAGGTCGGCGCGCGCGATCTCTGGCGTCTCCTGCGCCGGGCGGCGTACAAAGTCCTCGCGGGGATAGAGGCGGATCACACGGCCAGGGCCGGTGCGGCCGGCGCGCCCCGCTCGCTGATTGGCCGAAGCCTGGCTGATCCGCTTCACTTCCAGGGTCGGCAGGCCCGACCATGGCGAATGTGCAGCCACGCGCGCCAAGCCGCTATCGATCACCGCACCGACGCAGTCGATAGTGATCGAACTCTCTGCCACGTTGGTCGACAGGATGACTTTGCCCTCGTCGGACGGCAGAACGGCGCGATCCTGTTCCTCGGCTGATTGATCGCCGTGCAGCGGCAGCAACACAAGGCCGTGCCGCCGTGCAAACGCCGCGCATTCGGTCTGTGCCCGTCGGATCTCCGCGGCGCCCGGCAAAAACACCAGCGTGTGCCCGGTCGCGCCCGCCAGGCGCTCGAGCGCCCCCGCGACTTGTTGTTCCAGGGGTGCTGCCGAGTGCGGCGTGTATTCGATTTCGAGCGGGTACTGGCGCCCTTCCGAATGCACCACGAGCGCGTCGCCGAGATAGGCGGATACCGGTTGCGCGTCGAGGGTCGCCGACATTACGACAAGTTTCAAATCCGGACGTCCGCTCCTTTGCAGGCGGCGCAGAAGCGCCAGAGCCAGGTCGCCTTCGAGATGGCGCTCGTGAAACTCGTCTAGCACCACGCAGCCGACGTTTTCCAGCATCGGGTCCGCGAGCAGACGGCGCGTCAGAACACCTTCGGTAAGAAAGCGCAAGCGCGTCCGCGGGCCAGCGACCTCTTCAAACCGCACCTGGTAGCCCACGGTTTCGCCGAGTCGCTCACGCCGTTCCGCAGCGACAAATCTGGCCGCAAGACGGGCTGCGAGCCGTCGCGGCTCGAGCACCAGCACCTCGCGGGGCCCAAGCTCGAGCAAGGCGGGCGGCACACGAGTGGTTTTTCCGGCGCCGGGCGGCGCTATGAGGACCAGGTTCGCGGCCCACCGGAGATGGCCGACAATCTCCGGGAGAAGCGGATCGATGGGAAGACCCATTCAGTAAGACCGCAAACCGACGATCGTCTGCCGCATACGGGCGGCTTGCGGCCAGTCGGGATGGTGCGCGAGGAAATCGTCGAGGGCATCGGCTGCCGCATGGCGGTCACCCTGGCGAATGTCGATTTCGGCCAGCGCCAATTGCGGATTCGTGAAGTGCGCTGGATCGATTTCGCGGGCCAGCGCCAAGTGTTTCTTGGCCAGATCGAGCCGCCCCAGAAGGAAGTAGGTCAGCCCCAATTGGGATTGCGCCAGCGCGTCATTGGGCCGCATCGTAGCCGCCAACGAATTGCGATCCAAAGCCTCGGCGAGCTTGTGAAGCGTCACCAGCACGCCACCCAGGTTAACCAGCGCTTCGTAGGACGAAGGATTCTGCGCCAGGGCTTCGCGAAAACATTCTTCCGCGCGAGCGTAGTTCCCGGTCTGATAGGCAATCGTGCCGAGATTATTCCAAGCGGCAGAAAATTGCGGCGCCCGCTCGACCGCGTCCTCGAGCCTCGTGATCGCAGTAGCAGGATCGTGCTTGGCCAAACTCTTCAGCGCATTGCGGTAATCGCGCCACGCCGCATCCGGAATACTAAGCTCTTTCGTCGACACTGTGTGGACCGCTGCGGCACTGGCCAACACGAAATCCGAATCCTTCAAATCAAGCTGAAGCGAAACGCGGCCATGACGATCGGCGGTGCCCGGACCAACCACTACCGTTCGCCGGGCCTCGCCCCGGCCGCGCACAAAAATCGCCACCGTGTAGGAGCCGGGCTGGAGATTCTTGAAATGAAAACTGCTTCCAGGAAAGACGACGGTATTCGTTGAATAAGGCGTTTCGGTGGAATACAAAGTGACGAAGGCTCTCGATTTGGGGAGGATTTTTCCGGACACTTCATACCTGGCGCCAGCCGCGAAGGCTGCGGACGCCGCCAGGAAGGCTAGAACGTATCGATGCATACGCCGCCTTGGGCATTGTAACTCACGGTTCGGCGCTATGCGTTCCGGAGTAAGCTTGTTGTCATGAAGCCGTCCGCATCTCTGGTGCTGTTGTTCGCTACGTGGAGCTCGGCGCAGGATCGCCCGCTCGCTTCCCTGCCCTATACGCCGAGCCTGCATACGGCGTTCCTCGACCGCTCGGCGGACCCGTGCGTCGACTTCTACAAATTCGCGTGCGGCAACTGGATCAAGCAGAATCCGATTCCCGCCGACCAGGCGCGCTGGGACGTGTATTCAAAGCTGGCCAATGAGAACCAGCGATACCTGTGGGGTCTTCTCGAACAAGCCGGCAAGCCCGCGCCGGGCCGTACCCCCAATCAGCAGAAGATCGGAGACTATTTCGGCGCCTGCATGGATGAACCCTCGGTCGAGAAAGCCGGCATCGGGCCTCTCAAGCCGGAGCTGGCGGCGATCGAGAAACTGCAGGGCGTCTCCGACCTGCCGCCGCTGCTGGCCCATTTGCATCTGGCATCCGGTTACATCAACCCGCTGTTCGGTTTCAGCTCGAACCAGGATTTCGCCGATTCCAGCCGGGAAATCGCATTTGCAAGCGCCAGCGGCCTGGGCTTGCCCGACCGCGATTACTACGTGAAGACCGACGCGAAATCACAGGAGACCCGCGCCAAATATGTCGAGCACATGGCGCGCGTTTTCGGCCTGCTGGGAGACAATGCCGCGACCGCCAAGGGGGACGCTCAAACTGTAATGGCTATCGAAACGGCGCTCGCACAGGCGTCGCTCACTCGGGTCGAAAAACGGGAACCGCACAATTTGTTTCACAAACTCTCGGCCGCAGAACTCGCGCAGCTTACACCCTCATTCAACTGGCAAGCATATTGGAGCGCGACGGGGCTGCCGCCGCAGTCCGAGATCAACGTCACCGAGCCAAAGTTTTTTCAAGAGGTCGAGCAGTTGCTAAAGACACACCCGATCGCCGACTGGAAGACATATCTGCGTTGGCACCTGGCGCGCGAGGAGTCGCCGTTCCTATCGTCCACATTCGTGCGGGAGGATTTCGATTTCAACCAGAAATATCTACTGGGCGTGACCGAAATGCAGCCGCGCTGGAAACGATGCGTGCGGTACGTGGATCGAGACCTGGGCGAAGCGCTCGGCCAGGTTTTCGTCGAGAAGACGTTCACCGCCGACACCAAGGCGCGCGCCTTAGGCATGACCCGGCAAATCGAAAAGGCCATGGAAGGCGATCTCGAGCAGCTAACGTGGATGGGCCCCGACACGAAGAAGCAGGCGCTCGCTAAGCTGCACTCGATGGTGAACAAGATCGGCTACCCGGACAAGTGGCGGGACTATAGTTCACTCAACATTGTCCGCGGTGATTTCCTGGGTAACCGCGACCGCGCGGTGATCTTTGAATCCCGACGCCAATTGAACAAGATCGGCAAGCCAGTCGATCGCAGCGAATGGCAGATGACTCCGCCCACCGTGAACGCCTACTACGATCCGCAAATGAACGACATCAATTTTCCGGCCGGCGTGCTGCAGCCGCCGCTATTCGACCCGAAAATGGACGACGCTCCGAACTACGGCAACACGGGATCGACTATCGGCCATGAGCTGACGCACGGCTTCGACGACGAAGGCCGGCAATTCGACGCCAAAGGCAACTTGCGCGACTGGTGGACCAAGCAGGACGCGGCCCAATTCGAGAAACGCGCTGCATGCGTGGTCAACCAGTACGCGCAATTCACCATCGTTGACAACATCAAGCTCAACAGCAAGCTGACCGAAGGCGAAGACGTGGCCGATTTGGGTGGCACGCTGCTGGCGTACATCGCCTGGAAGAATGCCACGCACGGCCAGACGCTGAACCCGATCGGTGGCTTCACACCCGATCAGCGGTTCTTCATCGGGATGGCGCAATGGGCCTGCGGTGACGAGCGTCCCGAGAGCAAGCGCGTCAGCGCCGTGACCAACCCGCACTCGCCGCTGGAAGATCGCGTCAACGGCGTAGTTTCGAACATGCCCGAGTTCCAGAAAGCGTTTTCGTGCAAGACTGGCCAGCCGATGGTGCGCGCGCAGGCGTGCCGGGTGTGGTGAGCGGGGGAAGAATCAGCCGCTGATGAACGCCGCTGAACACAGACTGAAACAACCAACGCCATTGACGTCCGAAAACGGCTAGTCCGTTGCCGGCACGCGCGCTATAGTCAACAGTGACGTGCTGCTCGACCGAGAAACTTGCCGCAAGGCCCGGCTGGCCCGCGACCCGCGCTTCGATGGCCGCTTCTTCATTGGGGTACGCACAACGCGGATTTTCTGCCGGCCGATTTGTCCGGCTCGGCCGCCGCTGGAAAAAAACGTCGACTATTATGCTTCCGCCGCGGCAGCATCCGCGGCGGGATTGCGGCCCTGTTTGCGATGCCGTCCCGAGTGCGCCCCCGGGACACCCGCCTGGAACGGTTCCTCGACTACCGTGACGCGGGCGCTGCGCGAAATCGCGGAAGGCGCGCTCGATGACGAAAGCGTGAGCGGCCTGGCCGAGCGGCTGGGCGTCACCGACCGCCACCTCCGCCGGCTCTTTCTCGAGCACCTCGGCGCACCGCCCATTGCCGTGGCGCAGACTCACCGGTTGCTCTCCGCCAAGCGTCTTCTTGACGATACGGCCCTGCCCGTCAGCGCGGTCGCGCTCGCCTCCGGATTCGGAAGCGTGCGCAGGTTCAATGACACGTTCCGAAGAACGTGGGGCCGTAGCCCTCGCGAGATTCGGAAAAGGCGGCGCGCGCCCGACAACGCGCCGCTGCGATTACTTTTGCGGTACCGGCCGCCGTTCGATTGGCCCGCGCTGCTGGCATTTCTGGAGACGCGCGCCATTCCGGGCGTCGAATCGGTGGACGAAGGCGTGTACCGGCGCAGCATTGCGCCGGGTGGGGTACCCGGCGTAATCGAGGTCTCGCACGCTGACTCTGAACTCATTGTCGAGGTTGATCACTCACGCCCGGAAAACATGCTGACGGTGGTTTCCCGCGTGCGCCGGCTGTTTGATCTGGATGCCGATCCGCTGGCGATCGCCTCCTCGCTGAGCACCGATCCTCTGTTGACGCCCCTGGTCAAGGCGCATCCGGGTCTGCGGGTGCCGGGATCGTGGGATGCGTTCGAGCTGACAATTCGCGCCGTGCTCGGACAACAGGTCAGCGTCCGCGGCGCGTCGACGCTGGCCGGGCGGCTGGTCGAGCGATTCGGGCGTCCGCTCGCTACACCGGCCTGCCGAGTCACCCATTTATTTCCCCGGCCGGAGGATCTCGCGGAAGCCGACATTGCTTGTATTGGGATTCCCGCGAAACGCGCCGAGACTCTGCGCTCGATCGCGGCGTGCGTAGCGGCGGACGGCAGGCCGGAGACCTGCCCCACCTTGGAACAACTTTGTGCGCTGCCCGGAATCGGCCAATGGACGGCGGGCTATGTCGGCATGCGCGCTTTCGGAGACCCCGACGCATTTCCCGCGGGAGATCTGGTGCTGCTGCGGGCCGCCTCCGCGGCGTCGCCGCGCGAGCTGGAGCGCCGCGCCGAAAGCTGGCGGCCGTGGCGCGCCTATGCGGCGCTGTACCTTTGGCAAGGAGTCAGAGATGGTCTGTTGTTATCAATGGATGAAAAGCCCCGTCGGAAATCTGCTGCTGGCGGCCGATGAAAGCGGCCTGCGCGCTTTGCAGTTCGCCGAAGGCCGGACACCTCCGCACGTCGAAACGAGTTGGAAACACGAAAGCCGGCTTGTGCAGGAACCCATGCGTCAACTCCGCGCCTTCTTCGCCGGAGAGCTGCACCGGTTCGATCTGCCGCTCGCGCCGCAAGGAACCGAGTTTCAACGGAGGGTGTGGGATGCGCTGCTCGAGATTCCGTTCGGCGAGACCACCTCGTACGGGGAGCTGGCGCGGCGGCTCGGCAATCCAACCGCTTCGCGCGCAGTGGGCCTGGCAAATGGTTCGAACCCCATCGCCATCATCATTCCGTGCCACCGCGTGATCGGCAGCAACGGAAAGCTGACCGGATACGGGGGTGGGCTTCCCAATAAACGCTGGCTTCTGGATTTCGAACGCAACCAATTGCGGCTGGCATTCGGAAGCCGCTGAGGTCGCGGCCGGGCTCCATGCCGGATAGACTATCGGTATGGATCTCGACGCCCGCCATCTCATTCGCGACACGGCCGAGCTGTCGGCACTGTACGGCGCGCCTCGCGAGCGCTCCGTTCGCAAGCAGATTGACCACCTTGATGAACACTGCCGCGCCTTCATAGCCGCTTCGCCCCTATTGATTATCGGAACGCAGGCGCCCGGGCCTGACGGCGTGGCAGACACTTCGCCTCGCGGCGGCGATCCTGGCTTCGTCAAAGTAGCCGACGACCACACATTGCTCATCCCTGACCACCGCGGCAACAATCGCCTGGATACGATACACAATCTGATTCGCAACCCACGCGCCGGCATTCTGTTCGTCGTCCCGGGCGTCGCCTACACGCTACGGGTCAACGGCGAAGGGGTCATCAGCCGGGAGCCCAGGCTGATCGAAATCTTTGAGACAAGAGGAAGCCTGCCGCGGACGGTCCTGGTGGTAACGGTGAAGGAAGCGTACGTCCATTGCAGCCGGGCGCTCGTCCGGGCCGATGCCTGGAACCCCGAAAAGTTTGTGGCGGCCGGCGCGATTCCGAGTTTCGGAACCATCATGGCCGCGCACACCTGCGGTTTTGTCGATGGGAAAGCGGTCGACGAGGAAAACGTGGCCCACCTGCCGCAAACGCTCTACTGACCTGCATTAACCGGACGGTTCACGGCGTGTGAACCAGCCGGTTTCAACGGACGTTTTCCAGCCTGCGCAGTTGCAGATTCTGAACAACTTAGGGCGTTCGGGCCGAACAGCCGAAAGCGGCTTCACGAGTGCTTAGATCCGGTGCCCGGCAACATCAGGGCGACTAACGGATGAAACCCAGGAGCCGACGGCGTATGTCGCCAGGAAACTTAAGCCCTGTCGCATCGGATGAGCGGCGGTGCCAATACCGCTACCCGGTCGGAGTGGAGTTGGTTTACAAGCTCACTCGGAACGGAACGATTCTCGATCAAGGCTCAGGCCGGACTGTGGACTTCAGCGGGACCGGGCTGCTGTTCCAGCCCGATCGAAAGCTGCCGTCTGGTGTGGAGCTCGAACTGTTGATTGACTGGCCGGTGCAAATCGACGGCGCGACCGTCCTGCATGCGGCCATCTCCGGAAGAGTGATCCGGACTAGCGTCGAAGGCACGGCTGTCACGATCCGCCGTTTTCGATTCTTGCCGGGGCCAGCCAACTTGAAACGCTAGCCGGACACAGCGAGCTACCGGAGCCGGCTCACTTCGCCGCAGCGGTAAGCATCGGCCCGGATTTCCCGCGCGGCAGCAGGCTCGGCCCCGACGGGATGAAGATCTTTTTCACATCGGAGCTCATCTCGACTACCAGACCGAGGAAACCGGACTGCATCTCGTCCCAATTCTGATCGCCCCAGAGGATCGTCTTCGTGGGATCGGGGTTGAATTTGTTGTTGATCGAATTGTCGTAGTGCGCGATGGCCAGCAGGCGCGTCCCCTTCGGGACCGGCAGCGGTTTCGCCAGTTGATAGCCTACCTGCCAATCAAAATTCCATTTCCCCTTGAAAACGACCTCCGATTCACCAGTCGGATAGATCGCGCGCAGTTCATAATCCTTGCCGCGCAGGTGCATGTGGGGCTGAATGTAGACGAGCTTTGCGTTGTCTACCCCGATGGTCACCTCGCTGACCACTTCGGCATTGTTGTCACCGGCAGGAATCGCCAGGTTGAAAGCTGCCGGCGTACCCGGCGACATCCAATACCGTTTCTTCGGCGGATGCTTGGCAAAAACGAGTCCGACCTTCGAGCGGTCGGTCTGCGGCGTACCGACGGACGTGTAGTGGAGGTTGAACACGATATCGGAACCCTTGGGTATGAACTTGGCTGAATCCTCGATATCGAAAGTCTGGGCGCCGAGCCCCGGATTGTATTTTCCGAGCAGGTCCGTGCCTTCCTTGGCTCCGCCCATGCCTTCGGAACCCTCCTCATAGGCTTCGCCAGGGACTGCCTTCGACATCCAGGTGGCTT
>DASXAK010000023.1:0-23035 GCA_036406715.1 Bryobacteraceae bacterium
CGTTGCAAATTGTCTTGCGGCGCCGCCTTTCCAAGGGACTGACCGCCTCCGGGTCCTATGTCTGGTCGCATTCGATTGACGATGCGTCCAACGGATTCTGTTCGTGCACGGCCGGCGTGTCGTTGCCGCAGAACAGTTTCGATACTCGCGCGGAAAAGGCCGCGTCTGGTTTTGACCAGCGCCAGCGCTTCACGTTCAACTTCGTCTACGATCTGGATTTCCTCGCACATCGGCTGCCTGCCTTGCCGAACCGGCTGACTGGAGGCTGGCAGCTGAGCGGCATTTACACCCTGGCCAGCGGTGTCCCGATTACTCCGTTTTGGAATGGCACCGCTCCCAGCGGAAGCGGCGAATCGAGCAATGACCGGCCGGACGTCGTCGGCAATCCCAATGACGGACCCAAGCGTCGCGACGCCTGGTTCAACACCGCCGCCTTCGTCGCACCTCCGCTTGGAACATTTGGGAATGCCGGCCGCAACACCATCATTGGGCCGCGCACCAACTCGGCCGATTTCTCGGTGTTGAAGTCCACGCGAATTGCCGAGCGCGCCAATCTGCAGTTCCGTGCCGAGTTCTTCAATCTCTTCAATCATCCGAACTTTACTTTGCCCAACGTCATGGTGAACAGCACGGCATTCGGCACCATCGCGAGCACCGTGGATGTGGCCGCTGGAAATCCGCTGGGCGATGGCGGGCCGCGCCTGGTGCAATTCGCGCTCAAGTTGCTTTTCTGACGAGTCAAGGAATGTCCATCATGACGCCGATACTCTGGCTCCTTCTCTTTCAGCGCGACCCGATGCGCCGGTTTGAAGAATTGGAAAAGGTAAACGCCGCGGCCACGCGAGCGGTGTCGGAACAGCAGCACCGCCGCGCCGAGTCGGAGCAAATGCTGCTCGATAAGAGATTTCAAAAACTGGTCGATGCGCTGCAGCGGTTCGCCAACGAGTACAACAAGGGCAGGGGACAGTTTTGGCCCCTCCATGAAGCCGAAGCCGTGCGCAGAGCCTACCGCGATTTTGAGCGCAGCCTGGGCCCCGCCGACCGAAGGTCGCTTCCCTGAGGACAAACCGAAAACCATGGCCGGATCGCAACTCCATCCCGTTCCAATGAGCGAAGCTGCCTCGAAAATCACATCGATCGACCGGTCTCGCTCCAATCCGCGAGGCGGCGAGATGCTGCTCTTTCCTGCGCTTGATGGTTCGTTCGTCACTATGGATCGACGGGCGGCTATTCGATTTCCATTGCGGGCTTCGGTGAAATACGTGGTGGCAGACAGCGCCGGCGACGCCGTCAGTCTCGACATCAGTCGGCGCAGCATTTCACTGCTCACCAGCAGTCGTCTGTCGGCCGGCTGTTGGATCCGCCTCTGGATCGACTGGCCGGTGCAGCTCAACGGGCACCTGCCGTTGTATCTGGTGGTTCAGGGAATGGTTCGGCGGTCGACGGCCTCGCAGGCCGCCATCATCTTCAGTCGTTACGAATTCCGGTTGCAGCCCCCGCGCCCGCCGTCAGCAGCATAATGCAGAGACTCACGCTCTCCCTCATTTGATCAGAGGTGTTCGCCGCGGCACTCGGCGAATTTGCCGGCTCAGGCTTCGCTGTTCGCCTATACTTGAGGCAGTGCATGTCAAAAGTCCGCGTTAATTCCTTTGCCGTATCGCTTGATGGCTACGCTGCTGGTCCGAACCAGAGTATCGAGAATCCTCTCGGTGTCGGTGGACCTGAGTTGTTCGAATGGTTTTTCACTACGCGCACCTGGAAGCAGATGCACGGGTACGAAGGGGGCTCGATTGGTCTTGACAATGACTGGGCGCAACGAGGCTTTGAGAACGTTGGTGCGTGGATTCTAGGCCGCAATATGTTCGGCCCGGTACGTGGCCCCTGGCCGGACGCCTCATGGAAAGGATGGTGGGGCGAGGAGCCGCCCTACCATGTGCCTACCTTCGTGCTCACACATCATTCCAGGAACTCGATCGAGATGAAAGGTGGAACAACATTTCATTTCATTACCGGCGGAATCCACGCCGCCCTGCAACGCGCGAAGGAGGCTGCGAAGGATAAGGACGTACGCATCGGCGGCGGTGTTGCGACCGTTCAGCAATTTCTGCGCGCGAGGCTCGTCGACGAACTGCATCTCGCATTTCGTCCCGTCATTATGGGTTCTGGCGAGAATCTTCGCCGGAATCGACTTGAGGGAACTAGGGTATCGTTGCACCGAACACGTTTCGACTGAGTTCGCATTACATGTAACGATGAAGAAGAACGCCTGGCAGTGAAAAGAAGCGCCCTTCACTGCGCTTTACAGGAGAAATTCCCGGCGTCGTTGGTGGAACCCGCACCCTTGTATACGGCCACCTGAGGATACGGGCACAGCGGCCGCGTCATGTCCACCTGAGCGTTCGTCACGTGCGAGGCGATGATCGCCCCCGGCGCCACGCCGTCTTCGCGCCAGCGTTCCAGCACCGCCATCTTGTTGAACTGATCCGTGCCCGCGCCGCCGCTGCAATGCTGCATTCCCGGAACCATGAACAGCCGCAGCCACTCGTCTTGATTCTTCCCCATGGTGGCGAGCACACCGTGGTAGAAGTTCACCGTATTTGCCGGCGGGATCGCCTGGTCGGCCCAGCCGTGATACATCAGCAGCTTCCCTCCGTGCTTTTTGAAGGGCGTCAGATCGTAAGTGTGCGCGTCGATGCCCGACTTGTCGGCGAGTTCCACGTCGCTATCCAAATCGAACTTGTGAAAATCATAGTTCGCATTCTGGTGGCCCAGGATCCGGATACTGTCCCATCCCCCGCCGGGCTGCGTCGGCACGCTCCGCAGCGCCGCATACTGGAGCTCCCCTCCAGGTTCAAAACCTGTCCAAACAATTTCTCCCGTCTTCGTTTTCACATCGGCAAACACAATTTGGACCGTCTTCACTTGCGCGGCAGTCAGGCACGAGTCCGAATCCGCGCCTTTGCATAGCAGCGCCGCAGGATCGAAGTGGCACTTTTGGGGCTCGCCGATCAATCCATCTTTCACTCCGTCCAGCTTGTCGCACTTCGCGAGCACTGCCTTATGCAGCGTTTCAACCTTGGCCTGAGAAAGAGCCCCTTCGGGGTTATTCATCAGCTCGATCGAACGCTCGACTCCAGCCGCATGCAGATGAATGTGGGGATTCGCCGGCGCTCCGGCCAGCACGCCGTCGAAGTCCTCCGGGAATTTGCTGACTTCCACCAAAGCCTGCCTTCCACCCGTCGAGCACCCGTTCCAATACGAGTACTTCGGGTTGGCTCCGTAAAATGCGGCGATCAGCGCTTTGGACTTGGCGGCCGTCTCGTGAACGGCCCGCCACCCGAAATCGACGATCTTCTCCGGATGATCGAGCGCAAACATCCCGTTGCCGCCAACGTGCCCGGTGTCGGTCGATGCCGTGGCGTAACCTTCCTTGAGCGCCGCCGCCATTTGCGGAAAGCTGATGATGCCGGCCCATCCGCCGTTGCCGGCCATTTCGAATTTCCCGTTCCAGTCTTCGACCGGCATCCACAATTCCATCTTGATGTCGGAATCCGAAGACGGTCTCAGCGTCGCCGCCACCCGGCAATGTGCCGGCAACATAACGGGCTGCGCGGGCCCGCGTCCCGTCGGCGCCGGTCCTCCCGCACCGCGCCCGGCGCCGGCCGGCGGCACATACGGCCCTGCCGCCACGGTCTCCACCGCTGTAAACGTCGCGCCAGACAGCGAAAGCATTTTGAGTTGGTCACACCCTGTCTGCGCAAAACCGACAGAGCTTCCGCCTAACAGGATGGTGGCCGCAAACGTCATGGTTCTCACTATGGGTTCTCCCTCTCAAGCAACCGCCGCGCCGCAAGGCGCGGCAGCACCAAATCACTTTTGCCTTTTGCCCTTTGCCTTTTTCTTTATAAACTATCCCTGTCCCAGGTTCAAAGGAGATTTCCATGAACAGACTCGCGATTCTGGCCGTAACCGCCGCGTGTGGTCTGCCGATCGCCGCGCAACCACGGGCGACCGTGTTCGAAGGAGCGCGCCTCATCACCGGCGACGGCAGCGCGCCGATTGAAAACTCCGCGTTCGTGGTGGAGGGCACTCTGTTCACGCGTGTCGGCAGGCGCGGCGAGGTGCCCGTGCCGCCCGGCGCCGCGCGTGTGGATCTGACGGGCAAAACCGTCATTCCGGCGAAGGTGGATCTCCACGGCCATTTTGGCTTCCAGCACGAGTTCGACGGCACGATGGCGAAGGAGTATTACACGCGCGACAACCTCGTCGATCATCTGCAGCGGCTGGCATACTACGGCGTCAGCGCGACTATCGGAATCGGCGACCTGGTCGATCGCGCTGACCTGCACGGCGGCCGCACGCACTGGGGCGATGTGCCGCTCCGTGTCCGCGACGAGATCGTTCCGGGTGCGGCTCTGTTCCGCACGGCGGGGACCGGGATTGCCTGGCCGGGCTCGGGCGCCAACGGGCATCCCTCGCGCACAGACGTTCCGTATCCGGTCACGACTGTGGAGGAAGCGCGCGCGGCCGTCCAGGATAACGTCAAGATTAAGCCCGAATTCATCAAAATCTGGGTGGATGACCGCAACGGTCGCGTCAAGAAGCTCACGCCGTTGCTGTATCTGGCGATCGTGGACGAAGCGCACAAATACAACGTGCCGGTCGCGGCGCACGACGTCACTCTCGATGATGCCAAGCAGTTGATGCGGGCGGGGGTCGAAGGCTGGCTGCATTTACCGGTTCGCAACGGCGAGGTCCCCGACGAAGAGTTCCTTGCCATCATCCGAGATCGCGTGGCCCGCAAAGACCGGCCGAATCTTTGGTTCAATCCCGGCGCCGGATGGACTGCATCGAGCCGCGAAGTTTGGAACGACCCGCTGCTGCGCGAGACCGTTCCTCCCGAACAGATCCAGCAGCAGTGGGGTGACTACCTCGCGAAATTGACGCCGGAGCGCGTCGAGCAGGCCCGCCGCAATCTCCGGCAGATCGGCGAGACCAACGCTTTGAAACTCCGGGCCGCCGGCATGAAGATCGTGCTCGGCAGTGATACCGGCCAGACCCGCTTCTTCATCGGTTGGATGGGACAACTCGAGATGGAAAACTGGGTTTGGATGGGCGTCACGCCGATGGAGGCGATTGTCGCCGCGACCCGAGATTCAGCCGACGCCGCGGATCTCAACACCGGCTCGGTGGCGGCTGGGCGTAGTGCCGACTTTACCGTGCTCGACGCGAATCCGCTCGACGACATCGGCAACACGCGCCGCATCAGCAAGGTTTATTTGCGCGGCCAGGAAGTCGACCGTGCTGCCCTCAAGGCCAAGTGGCAGGCCCGCTGGAAAAACGCGTCGAAGAATTGATAGGTCGCGACGCCCGTGGTTCCTACCGCGCCGCTTCGTCGATTTTGGTAATCACCAGCGCGTTCGATCCGTTGCGGCTGTACACTTTGCCTGCGGCGGTCACGCGCTTGCCCGCAAACGGCAAAAGCCGCGCATTCTGTCCTACTGCTGGAACCGATTCGGAAATCGGCCAGTAAATCGTCCCATCGTCTTGCAGGATGACGAGCGGCGAACCGTTCTTCGCGCAAGCCAGCGCGCAGTCGCGGCTGACCGGCTTGGAGAGCCCTTTGGTGAAGGCGCAGGCGGAATCGAGAACCCAGCCCGTGATGGTCTTTTCAGCCGCGTGAATAGAGATCGAGCAGACGAACAGCCCGAGAGCAGCGTTGCGGAACCATCTCATTTCTGGTTCTGCTGCGCCTTGCGCCGCGCTTCGCGCTCTTTGCGCTCTTTGCGGAGTTGGGCGTAGATGGGTCTCTGTTCCGGACGCAGCAACTGAACGATCTTGGCGATCTGACGGTTCTGCTCGTCCTGGGCTTCCTGCTTTTCGCGTTCGCGAATCTTCCCGACCGCGGCGCCGGTCTCATCCAGGATTTGGTTGATCTGCGCTTCCTGATCGGCATCCGTATGTAGCCGGCTGTGCATCTCGTCCATGTAGCGCTTGCGCCACTCCACCGGATCGATGCGCTGAGGCACAGTCGCGGCGACGGTGTTGACCGCATACAGGCGGTAGGCTAAACCGCCGAGGAGCGCGCCGCTCAAAAAGACTAAAACCAGGTAAAGGGCGGCGGACCATCTGGAACGCAGCATAAGGGTTTAATTCACCGGAGGCGCTTGATCGATTTCCAGGCGGGCCGGCGCGACCAGTTCCGTATCGATCGTGCTGGCTGCCGCCAGAGTCTCCACGTAGGACTGCGAATACATCGCGGTATCCGAGCGCCGGACCGTGGTGTAGACACCCAGGCAGATGCTCGCGGCCAAGGCTGCCGTCACCAGGGCATTGGCCATGCGGCGGAACGAGAACCCATAGTTCTGCCGCGCCTCAATGCGCCGCCACAACTGCGGCATGAAGTTCACCCCCGGTTCCGGGGTCGGGCATGCACTGCGGTATGCCTGGAACAACGCATCGAGCTGGTCATTTTCTCGCATCGGAGTCATATCTCTTTCCCGGCCTTGGCCGGCTCCTTGCCTTTTACCGCCCCGAACGCCTTTAACACTCGTTGCCTAGCCCTAAAGAGCCGTACCTTTAAAGCATTTTCGTTGACTTGGTAGATCTTTTCAAGCTCTTTCAGCGACAACCCTTCCACTTCCTTCAACATGAGCAGGATTCGATCCTGCTCGGAAACCGCTCCCAGAAGCGCATCCACCGAATCGCGGATCTTCTTCTGGTACTGCTCATCCTGCTCAACCTTGCCCCCAGCCACCGCATCGGCCATCATGACCTGCTGTTCAGACAGGTCCGACATCCGGTATTCCGGGCGACGGCGATGCTTGCGTAAATAATCATACGCGGCGTTCACCGTCAATCGGTACAACCACGGTTCAAAGACCTCTGCGGTCCGCAATTGGTCGAGAGAAAAATACAGCCGCAGGAAAACTTCCTGCGCCACATCCTCGACGTCCTCCGGACGCGCGATCACGCGCGTGATGGTTCCCAAAATCCGCTTCCGGTATGCCGTTACGATTTCATTAAACGACGCATTATCACCAGCTTGCGCACGTCGAATGAGCTCGAAATCAACCAGCATGCCGCACCGGGGCGGCCGGTATCCGCACGCTCGGATCCCTCAAACCAAGAGGCGTCCCGGCCTTCTGACAGGTTACAAACGCTTGATAAAGAAAAGAGAAAGAAACGATGGGTCCCATTCTCACCGGACGGGCGAAACCGCAGTCCGGTTCCCAGACCCCATGGTAGCCTGAAATCATGGCGTTTTCGGAGTCTATCTTCGCCACGCGCTTTCAAATCACGCGCGAGGACCTGGAGCGGTATCTGTCGGAAGCCCTCGCGCAAGGGGGCGATTACGCGGACCTTTACTTTGAATATCTGGTGACCAGCTCGATCAGCTTGGACGAATCCATGGTCAAGAGCGCCACGCAGGGCGTCTCGATGGGCGTGGGCGTGCGTGTAATTGCTGGAGAACGAACGGGTTACGCTTATAGCGACGACCTGGCGCCGGAGAAAATCCGGAAAGCCGCGCGAGTGGCGGCCTGCATCGCGGCGGGTCCCGGCAAACCGGGCAAGTTCGGTCTCAACGAAGGCCGCAAACATAATTTATACCCCGTCGTTACCGCGCCCACCGAAACCGAGTTTCAGCGGCGGGTGGATCTGGTCAAGCGGGCTGATGAATCGGCGCGCGCCTACGATCCACGCATCTTCCAGGTGCAGGCGGTGTACGCCGATAACCTGCGGCATGTCCTGGTCGCAACCAGCGACGGTGTCTTGAGCCTCGATCGCCAGCCGCTGGCCCGGATGAGCGTCTCGGCTTTGGCCCGGCAGAATGGCGGCGTGCCGCAGCGCGGACACGCCGGAGGCGGCGGCCGCGTCGAGCTCGATTTTTTCCTCAATGAGAAGACCCCGGAACATTTCGCGGCGGAGGCGGCGCGAGAGGCCATCGTCATGCTCGATGCCGTGGAAGCGCCGGCGGGCGAGATGACTGTGGTGCTCGGGCCGGGCTGGCCGGGCATCTTGTTGCACGAAGCCGTCGGCCATGGGCTCGAGGCCGACTTCAACCGTAAGAAGGTCTCGGCCTTCAGCGACCGCATCGGGCAGAAAGTCGCGAGCGAGCTGTGCACCGTGATCGACGACGGCACGCTCAGCAGCCGCCGCGGGTCGCTTAACGTGGACGACGAAGGCCATCCGACCCAGCGCAACGTGCTCATCGAAAACGGCGTGCTTCGCGGGTATCTTCAAGACAAGCTTTCGAGTTCGCTGCTGCATTCGGAATCGACCGGCAGCGGCCGCCGCGAAAGCTA
Organism: Bryobacteraceae bacterium; assembly: GCA_036406715.1. Classification (GTDB taxonomy): domain Bacteria; phylum Acidobacteriota; class Terriglobia; order Bryobacterales; family Bryobacteraceae; genus PSRJ01. The sequence continues at coordinate 8,307 of DASXAK010000023.1, forward strand.
CGCCCACATCCCGATGCCGCGCATGACCAACACCTTCATGCTCGCGGGCAACAGCGACCCCGAGGAAATCATCCGCTCGGTGCCGCGCGGCCTGTACTGCGCGAATTTCGGCGGCGGGCAGGTGGATATCACAAGCGGCAATTTTGTCTTCTCGGCGTCCGAGAGCTATATGATCGAAGACGGCAAGCTCGGCCGGCCAGTGCGCAATGCGACGCTCATCGGGAACGGGCCGGAAGCGCTGAAGTACGTCAGCATGGTCGGCACCGATTTGAAGCTCGACGAAGGCATCGGCATCTGCGGCAAGGAAGGGCAGAGCGTGCCGGTGGGCGTGGGGATCCCGACGATCAAGATTGACCGCATGACCGTGGGAGGCACGGCTTGAGCGGGAACCATCTGCCGGATCTCGCGGCGGACATAATCAAACGCGCGCTGGCGGCGGGCGCGACCGATGCCGAGTGCACCATCTCCGAAGGGGATGAGTTTTCGGCTAATGTGCGGATGCGCGAAATCGAGAGCCTCAAAGAGGCGGGCTCGCGCGCAGCAGGGCTGCGGATTCTGATCGGAAGGCGGACCGGGTCGTCATACACATCGGACCTTTCCAAAGAAGGCATCGAGCGGCTGGTGAAATCGGCGGTGGAACTGGCCGCGGTGACCACCGAAGACCCGCACGCGGGGCTGCCCGAGCGGGAGGAACTGGGCTCGATCGAGGGCGATCTGCAGCTTTATTGTGCCGACGTGGCGCAACTCGAAACGGGGCTAAAGATCGAGACGGCGAAGCGCGCCGAAGACGCCGCGCTTTCGGCCGACCCGCGCATCGTCAATTCCGAAGGCGCCGGGTTCGACAGCCACACCGGGCGGCACGTGTTCGCCAATTCGCGCGGCTTCGCGGGCGAGTACCGCTCGAGCTACTGCTCGCTGGCGGTCTCGCCGGTAGCGCGCGAAGGCGACTCGATGGAGCGCGACTACTGGTACACAATGGCTCGCGGGTCGGCAGGCCTGGAGCCGCCGGAGCACGTGGGCCGGATGGCCGCCCAGCGCGCGCTGCGCCGCCTCAAAGCGGTAAAGGTAGAGACGCAGAGAGTGCCGGTGGTGTTTGAGCCGCGCGTGGCGCGCTCGCTGCTGGACAATATTTTCGAGGCCGTGCACGGGATGTCCGTCTATCGCCACGAATCGTTTCTCGCAGGGAAGCTGGGCGAGCGCGTGGCCGGCGAGAATGTCACGATCGTCGACGACGCCACCATTCCCGGCTTGTTCGGCACGTCGCCCTTCGACGACGAGGGCGTCCCTTCGCGGCGCACCGTGGTGATCGAACGCGGCGTGTTGAAAAGTTACCTGCTCAACTGCTACGCCGCGCGCAAGCTGCGAATGAAGACCACCGGCAACGCGTCGCGCGGCATCACGGGCAACGCTGGGATCGGCCATGGGAACTTCTTCCTCGAGAAAGGCGTCCCAACGCCCGAACAAATTCTGGGTTCGGTGAAAAACGGGTTTTACGTGACCGAACTACTGGGGTTCGGGGTGAACGTTGTGACCGGCGACTACTCGCGGGGCGCCGCGGGATTGTGGATTCGCGATGGCGAACTGGCGTTCGCGGTTTCCGAAGTGACGATCGCGGGGAAGCTGCAAGAGATGCTGATGGGGATCGAGGCGATCGGGTCGGACCTGGAATTTCGCGGAGCCGTGGCGGCCCCGACGCTGAAAATCGGAGAGATGACGGTTGGCGGAAGATAACGCGCGAGTCTCGCAGCAGAAGCCTGTCTCGATCCCACCGGTGGCGATCGTGATCGGGGTCGTGCTGTTGGCGGGGGCGGCCGGGTTCCTTTATCTGGACCGCGCTTCGAAGCAGCCGCCGGCTCCGCCCTCGCCGTTGACGAGCGACGCCAAGCAATATGTCCGCAACCTGAAGCTGAGCGGCGTGGACATGTCCGCGCACGAGGACTACTTCAAGCAGAAGATCGTCGAGATCACCGGCATGATCCAGAACGCAGGCGACCGGAGCCTGCAGGTGGTGGAGATCAACTGCGTCTTCTACGATCCATACGGCCAGGTGGTGCTGCGGCAGCGCGTGCCGATTGTCAGTCAGAAAGTGGGCGGCCTCGCGCCCGGCGAGACGAAGCCGTTCCGGCTGCCGTTCGACAACCTGCCTGAAAGCTGGAACAACGCGATGCCGCAGATGGTGATCGCGGGCATTGAATTCCGGTAAACCCGGCTGGATTTCTCGTAGCCGCCGATGAACACAGATGCGTCCGCCGGGCGCACCTGACTATTTCGATTCGGGTCTCGGTTGGCCTGTCACACTCTGGATGTTCTGAATCAGCCGCATGATATCCATTCCGATGCCGATTCGGTAATAGTCGCGGTCGATCGGCGGGGCGGTGAATCGGACTCCGTTGTTCACCAGGTCAGTCAGCGTTTTGCCGGCGGCCGGCTCCAGCAGAAGCGGCTCACTCGCATTCGCCCGTGTGGGTTTCATCAAGGTCGTAAAGAAGAAGTAGAATTGGCTGCCCCACTTCGACGGAAGCGGATAAAAGCCATCGACGCGGAACACGCCACCATGGATCTGGCCGCCAGTAACCGCTTCGTCGAATCCGTAGGTGATGGAGAAGGTGGCTGGGAAGCGATCCAGCGGCGTTTCGGTGGTCTTATCAAAATAGTGGGCCCGTACCTCGAAGCCGCCGAACGCCTGGCGGTAGAACCTGTCCCGGTCGGGCCCGGTGAAACCGATGAGTTCCTTACCGGCGGCCTGGGGATACCGTGCCACCGCGTCGGGAGACACTTTGAAGATCTCGAGGGTGTCGCGCGGATTCAACGGAGTCGACCCACCCAGGCCGGCAATCGCATGCAAACTGAATTTCTGCAGGGTTTCTTTGTCAAAGCTAAGGCGGAAAGAGCGCGCTGCAGCGATGCGCGCCGAGACGCCGCCCCGAAATTCGAACGATTGCGCCAACTCGTTCACTTGCAAGTTCGCGACGGCCGAGGGCAGATTGAAATCCTGAAGCTTGGAAGTCAATTGCTGGGGCACGCTGGCCAGTCTCACATTGCCCCACAGCCTCCAACGGGGCCCGAAATCGGGGTCCGGATTCTGCTCGAAGGGTATTGGTGCGCTGAGAAGCAGGTCGAAGAAGTACTTGAACGTGGATTCCGCGGAGCTGCCGGCAGCCTGGTCGAGACCAAAGATGACCCGCGCGAATTCGCCGCCGGGAGAGTGACGGTCGCCCAGCCTGAGGTTCAGTTCCCGATCGTTTGTCAGCACCATCCAAAGCCGGAGCTCGCGCTGCTTTTCGCCCTCCGTCTTGGTGGCCAATACATTGTAGGTGCCCTCCGGCAAAAGGATGGAGTAGGCTCCCATGTTGTCGCTGGCAGTCTGCCGGACAACGCGATCGCCGGTCTCTTCGAAGAAAGTAAGGGACGCGCTGGGCACGATCTGCCCGGTCTCGATGTCGTATACGTGACCCTGGACCCTGTGATCGGCTGCCCACGCGCCGGCGGCCGTACCGGCGGCCAGCATGACCGTACACACCAACAGTTTCATCGATTACCCTCCAACTATTCGCGGAGGTGAACACGAGGTAGCACGCGCTCACCACGCGCAACGAAGAGCCCCTTCAGCAACTGCCGCTGGCAATATACACCGGAGCCACCGAACTACAATCCTATCAGGTACGAATCTATTAATTAGTTAAAAAATATGTTTGTCGCGTGCAGCGCTCGAGATACGGCGCGAAAATTCGAGTTACTCACGCCCGATAGGCGAAATGCCGGCGGTGGATCTGCTCAGGATCCATCTCGGGACGGACAATTGGCCTGGTAACGCGCAAACGGATTTCAGATCTTAAGCCTTGTGCGCGATCGCCTCGACGCCGCGGGCAGCAAGTTCCGCCTCGAGATGGCCATCGAGTAGGCGCCGCGCTTCCCCGCTTCGACCGATGACTGCATCGAAATGACAGAGCGTGAGAGCGCGCGCGAAGAGGTGGGCCTGCTCGCCCGAACAGAGCTCTGCAATGGGGCGCATCTCGCGCGAGAGCCAGGACAGATCTTCGGGCCACGAAGTGGTGCGCATGGCTTCATGCTGCCGCTCCGGATCGTCCATGAAGTGGCAATGGTCGGCGCGGCGCAGGATGAACATCTGCTTGGTAGCGGGGGTTCTTTGGAACAGCTCGTACATGCCGGCAAGGGGGAGGGCAACATCGTTTTCCGCGACCAGGTAGAGGGTCGGAACGTTGCGGCCCCAACGAAAATTGAGCTGCAGAGGGAGAATGCCCGGCTTCGGGTGTGACGCGCCGCCGGGCGCGAGCGCTACCACGGCGCAAATAGCCGGCTCGACCCCGGGTACCGCGAGGGCGGTCCAGCCTCCGAAGCTGTGTCCCACGATTCCGATTCGAGTGGGATCGACGGAGATACCCAGAGCGGGTAGGCCGGCGCTATGCACGTGATCGAGGAGGAAGCGGACGTCGGGCACGCGGCTGTCAATCATGGCTTGTCCGCGCGCCGCCCTTTGCTGGGCGGTTTCATCCTGGGGAGGAGCCAGCTCGGGCGCGATGACCTCGGAATGGTTCATGGCGGCGACCACATATCCGTGACTGCTTAGGTGCGTGCAGAGGAACGTGGCGCCGCGGCGGTGATGGCCGCTGGCGTGGGAGAACACGACCAGCGGATGAGTACCGGGTAGGGCGGTGGCATCGCGCAATTCGGCATCGCCGGTATCCTGCTTCGGTGCCGGGTACCAGATCTCGCACGGAAACTGACGGCCGCGGGCGGAATCCTGTGCTTCGATGGTTCGGACGCCCACCGAGAAGGCCCCGGGAGCGAAGGGATCGTATGCGTTGGCGGGAGGGGGCTGGCGTAAATGGGTCGCCATGGAGGGATTTTACCCGAATCGCAATTTATGGAATGCAGCCGCTATCGCCTAAACGGATTTCGGATCGTCAGACCGCCGATCCTTTGACCATCCTGCAGGTCTTCCGAATATAAGAGGTTGGCGCCGGAACGAAGTGCCGCTGCGATGATCGATGAATCGAAGATCGAATACTCGTAGCGTTCGGAAATTTGCAGAGCTTGCTCGTGGGTGTCCATCGTCAGCGGCAGTGGCTGGGGGCAGAACACCAGCAGGATCTGATTGCTCGGTGGACTTCCTTCCAACTCCTGTTCAGTTTGCGACGCGCCACGGCGACGAACTCGTTCAGGACTTGAACGGAAATCGTGCCGCCGCCGGCGAGCAGCGTTTCCGCGACCTGACTGCGAGCGTCATCCTGACGAAAGGCGTAGAGGACTACGTTGGTATCAAAGAACGGCTTAGCGTTCATTGCTTTCTTCACGATTGAATCGGAAATCCGCAGGGAACGACCACTTCATTTGACGAAGTTGATCCAGAGCTCTCTGCTTGGACCGGTCAGGCCCCACCTTGAATTCCCGCTTTCCCGCCACGGAGATTTCGATTTCGTCTCCCTCCTTCAGACCGAGAGCTTCGACGACGGCCGCGGGAAGACGCACGGCCAGGCTATTGCCCCACTTGGAAACTTGCATGTAGATATACCTATACCATTGTATATCCAAATGATGCGATGCGGAATGGCGACGATCCGTCTTCAAGCCCTGAGCGTTGGCTCAATTATCGTGGCTTTGGCATAGACGATGAGCTACAATCGGTTCCGAATACGTTGAAAATGAATTATTGGCTCGATCTGTTTACTGGTGAAACCTGGGATGAGTTATCAGACGACTTGGCCTTGCGACATCATTGAGGCCCGAATTCCTTAAAAAAACTGCCGAGTATTTTGATGATCCGGACTGACTGCTGCTCGGGTCTCAAGGTGGCCGCCTCGGGCTGGAATCGAGCCATTCTCATTCATTCCTTACAATCACGGTGATCGACAACAAGCTGACTCGGTCGGACCATTTGGCCCACTCGGGATACGTCACTTTCGGGCGTGCGGGGAATGGTACGCCGCCCATTGACTCTTGGAGATTGAACTTGTCACGACCTGTTTTGAGAGGCTCAGCTCGGTACCCGTGCCCAGGTGATAATGACCCGTGAGGTCTCTCTACGAGTCGCGGCACCAGTACTAGGAGAGTGTTTGTGGTGGCGATCCCGAATTTTTCATAAACGCCCGCGGCCGCATTACCGAGTTGCACAACTGCCGAATCCATATCGGTCCCTTTGGACTCAGCGACCGTGACACGTCTTGGACCAGCCAAGTCGATAGCCTGATGCAGTCCGAGCGCGTCCGCACACTTTGGCAATCCCTTAGCCCCGAGGAAGTCCCGGACCTGTTGATCGCCGCCGATAACATTGACACAATGGCGGTGAACTCGAAGGTACTTCAGAAGATAGCGCTCCTGGTCCGCTCCAGCATGAGTGGGCATAACAGTCCCGATAATTCCGACATCTTACCCGATTTCGATGTCAATCTGGAACGCCGGACGCTTCAACAGATATGTCTGGCGGACTTTCCTGAATGCCGCCGCCCCAGATGTCTAGCCACACTCGCTCGGTAAATGCGCTTCCATGGCGGGCGTAACACCGAGGCGATCAAGCGCAGTTTTTCATACCACTTACCCTGCCAACGCCTGTTCGAAGTCGGCTAGCAGGTCGCGCCAGTCTTCGATTCCTACGGAGACGCGGACTAGGCCATCCGTCACGCCGGATTCGGCCAGCTCTTCGGGAGTCATGCCCGAGTGCGTCGTCGTCTTCGGGTGACACACCAAGGTTTCTACGCCGCCGAGGGAAACGGCGTTTCTTGCGATGCGGACGCGGCGGAGGAAATCAAAAGCGGCTTTTTTGCCGCCGTGGAAATCGATCGAGAAGATCGCGCCGGGGTACGCGCATTGCTTGCGGAAAATCCGGATCTGCTCCGGGTCCTGAAAGAGCGTTGGGTAGATGACGCGCGCGAGTTGCTTGTGGCCGTGCAGCGCTTCGGCGATGCGCTGCGCGTTTTTGCTCTGGCGGTTCATCCGCAACGCGACGGTGGGGAGGCGCCCGTCGAGCATCCAGCATTCATCGGGCTGGAGAATGTTGCCGAACATCACGCGGCGGCTGCGCAGCGTGTGGATCTTTTCCGGATCGCGCGCCAAGGCTACGCCGGCTACCATATCGCTAAAGCCCGACAGATACTTGGTGGCGGAGTAGAGCACCAGGTCGGCGCCGAGTTGCAGGGGGTGCTGAAACGTGGGGCCGAGAAACGTGTTATCCACCATGACTACGGGGCGATCGGGATTCCGGCTCGCCGCTTCGCAGGCGCGCTCGATATCGGTCATGGTCATGGTCGGGTTGGCGGGCGTCTCCATGTAGACGATGCAGCAATTCTTGGCGGAGTGGATGGCGTGGTCGAGGCTCGCGGCATCGCCGGATGCGACGGGGATGCCTTTGACGCCGAACGGCTCGAGAAAATTATGAATCAGGCCGGTGGTGCCGCCATAGAGCGGGGTGGTGTACACGATGGTGCTGTGCGGCCGCGCGAACGTGAAGCACGCGGTCATGATGGCCGCCATTCCCGAGTTGAAGACGGCGGCTTCGCGCGCGCCGTGCTCGAGCGGGACAATCTGGTCCTCCAGAATCTCGGCGTTGGGGTGAGAGATGCGGGAATAGATGAGGTCGGCACGCTCGCCCTCGGGAGCCTTAATCTTCCCCGTCGCCATGGCGAAGGCGCGCTCGGCGGCCTCCGGGCTGGCGAACACGTACGTCGAACTGCGAAAGACGGCCGGCCGCGCCGAGCCTACAGAAAGGCTGGGATCAAAACCGCGCGTCAGCACCGCTGTCCGCGGGTGAATCGTGCCGTGTGTCTCGTCCTTTTCGGACATTCTTCACCCCCAAATCCGAGTGTAGCGCCCGGCGCGTTCCGCGGCAGGCGGGCAACGTACCGTGGTTCTGAAATGGGAGATGTCAGTGTACTGTCGCTTCCACCTGGTGGAAACGCAACCTTCGCGGAACTTTCGGCTGGCGGGTTTCGTTGTTTCTGGAGAAAAGGGGATTGGGCAAGCTAAAGCATGCCCCACGACCTATGTATTGCACGCAATGTGGTGTCGCCTTGGACGGTTCGGACCGCTTCTGCCGTCAATGCGGGCACCGGACGAGTGTGGACGCGCCGCCGCACCCGGTCTCTCATAATCTGACTCGCGACATGCGAAACAAGAAGATTGCCGGCGTGTGCGCCGGTTTTGCCCGCTACCTGGACATGGACGTCGTGCTGGTGCGGGTGTTGTGGCTGGCGCTGGCGTTGTGCACGGGCGCGGGCTTCATCGCCTACCTGGTGGGCTGGATCGTTATGCCGAAGGAATGGCAGCCGGCCGCCGCTGGTGAGTACGTGCACCAGCCGGGTTAGAGGAACGCCATCGTTTTGACGCCGGAGATGTCGAAGCGCTTCCGGCAGCGCAGATTCTTGCAGGCGACTTTGTCGTCGAGCAGAACCATGTAGCTTTGGGCTTTCTGAAATTTCGCCCGGTCACGCTCGTCGGCGCCTTGCGGGATGCGGTCCTTCTTCTGGCGGACCATCCAATGCAGCTCGTAGCTCTCCGCGGTGCGGCAGTAGGGACAGTTGAGCGTAGCGGGCTTGGTGGTCTGCGATTCGCTGTAGAACGCGCGCTCGTCCATTCCTCAACGTTCCCCGATCGGGATCCAGGTCTGGCCGTCCGGATTGCCTTTATAATCGGCGCGCGGGCGGATGAGACGGTTGTTGTGGTACTGCTCGAGCACGTGCGCGGTCCAGCCCGACATCCGGCTCACGGCGAACACCGGTGTGAACAGATCGATCGGAATTCCCAGCGAGTAGTAGGTGGAAGCGGAATAGAAGTCCACGTTCGGGTTCAGACCTTTGACCGACTTCACGGTCTCTTCCATCGTTTTGGAGAAGCGGTACAGCTTTTCGTGGCCCGTGCGCTTGCCGAGTTCTTCGGAAAGCATGCGCAGGTGCGTAGCCCGTGGATCTTCAGTGCGGTAGACGCGGTGTCCGAATCCGGGGATCTTCACCTTGCGTGCCAGCGTGTTCTTCACGCGGTCGGCCGCAGCATTCTCATCGTCCAGTTCGAGCAGCCAGTGGATCACATCCTGGTTGGCGCCGCCGTGCAGCGGCCCTTTGAGCGCGCCGATGCCGGAAGTGATGGACGAATAGATGTCGGAAAGCGTCGCGGCGGTCACGCGCGCGGCGAAGGTGGAGGCGTTCAGCTCGTGGTCGGCATGCAGCGTGAGAGCGATATCGAAGGCGCGCTCCATGACGTCGTCCGGTTTCTTGCCGGTCAATGTGTAGAGAAAATTCGCGGCGAAGCCCAGCTTGGAGTCGCCGTCCAAAACCGTCTTTCCGTTTCGCAGGCGGTCGAAGGTGGTGACGACGGTGGCAGTCTTCGCCATCAGGCGAACCGCTTTGCGGTGGTTGGCTTCCGACGACATGTCCTGCGCTTCCGCGTCATGCAGGCTGAGCATCGAAACGGCGGTGCGCAGCATGTCCATGGTATTGCTTTTGGGCACGCTCTTGACGAAATCGGTGACGGCGCCCGGCAAGGCGCGCTCGGCGACGAGGTCTTTCTTGAGCTGATCGAGCTCGCTCTGTTTGGGCAGGCGGCCATGCCAGAGCAGATAAATGACTTCTTCGAAGCGAGCGTTCTGCGCCAGTGTGTGGATGTTGTATCCGCGGTAGCTCAGGACACCTTGATACCCGTCGATATAACAGATTTCAGATTCGCCGGCGATGACGCCTTCTAAACCTGCCATTGTGGTTCCCATGTTCTTGTTCTTGTCCTCTCCCTGATTCTCGGCTCCGCGCGAGATGCGCCTGGCGCGCGAACGGGGCCAACTGCCTAGTTTCTCACGCTCACGACCCTTCCGGAGGCACAGGGCGCCCTCGCAGACGGAATCGGATGTTGCGCCACAGATCGTGGATACGATTGCCTTGCGGGCAGCGGTCGTACGGCGGAAAGCTCAGCACCCGCGAACTCCGCTCAACCCACAATTTCTTGTCGCCGGCCTTGCCGGCATCGACGTCAACGATCACACCCGAACCGCAGGACTCTCCATCCAGCACGTCCACATTGCTCACCGGGGCCGCGCCGGGTCCCCAATCCTTCATGAATTCGGGCATTGGGTAATCGCGGCACGGTGTCGCGTCCGTGCAACCCCATAGGGCGTACGCGTCTTTATAGTCCTGCGCCCGCAGCAATTCAAAAAATCGTTTGGCCTGCTGCTCTTCAGCGTAGTTATGGAAGAACGCGTAGCCGAGGACCGCGACCACCACGACTGCGAGAACTGAGAGCGCCGCGATCTTGATGATCTTCGTGCGCCGCTCGTCGCCCGCGCCGTAGTTTTCCAGGTAGCCGGTCATGGCCTTGTACGCCGATTACTTGGCCGGATACGCCTTGTCGTAAGCGGCGGTCGCTTCGACGGTGATCTCCATCGCGGGCTTGAAATAGAGGGCGATCGGGTTCGAGATGTCAATGACCAGGTCAAGGCTCTTGTCTTCGGCCATCTTCTTCACGATCGCGACCATCTTCTGGCCGCTCTTACCCAGGATGTCATTCCGTTCGCGGTCCACATCGGCCTGCAGGTCCTCCTGAAGGCGCTGAAGATCGCGCTGCTTGCGCTGCCCCGAAGCGTTCAAATCGTTTTCGGCCTGCGGCGAGAGCTTGCCGCCACCCTTCTGCAGTTGATCCGAGATGCTGGCGATCTCCTTCTGCAGTTGCTCGATCTGCGATGTTCGCGGTTTGTACTTGGCTTCCATGTCCGCGGAAGCCTTCTTAATTTCGGCTGATTCCAGCACGGCGCGCTGCAAGTTGATCACCGCAATTTTGGTTTGCGCGGACAACAGCCCGCCGGTGGCGCAGAGCGCCAAGCCCGCCAGAACGATCCGCAGCCCCATCCGTAAACGCATGAAACTACTCCTGCTTAGTGGTTGAAACCGATATCTGTAGTGTAGCAGGAAAAAGGGGGCAGACGCCTCTTCCGGTTTGGTCTTACTCGGTGAAAACTTCTGAAAGAACGCGTCCCACAGAACCGCTCGGCGTTTCAACGTCCAGGATCGCGGCCAGCGTGGGAGCGATATCGTTGACCACGATCGATTGGTAATAGCGGCCGGGGCGGATGCCCGCGCCCATGAAGATCACCGGGACGTGGGTGTCGTAGTCAAACGCCGTTCCATGCGTGGCTTCCTTCTGTGTGAAGATCCAGTAGGGCTCCAGCAGGATTTCCACATCGCCGCTCCGCCGCGCGTAGAATCCGTTCATAACACGGCGGCTGATGAGATCCGGCTGAACGGCGCCGCGCGCGAGTTGATCGCGCGTGTACACGCGAAACACGTGCGGCAGTTTCGAAAGTGCTTCGGCTGCCGTGCGGTTCACGTCGGCCGAGTCGAGTTTCCTCTCGGCGATCAACTCCTGGTTGAAATACAGTGTGTGTTCTGAACCACCCACAATCCACTTGCCGCTGCCAAACTTTCGAGCCAACGCTTCTTCGGCAGTCTTGTTGAATATCCCGGTTGGCGGGCGTCCGCCCGGCATGCGCCGGGCTTGATTGACTTCCGGCAGCGGCGCCACTCCGTGGTCCGCCGTGAGTACGACCAGCACATTGTCGGCGCCCGCCGATTTCTCCGCGGCCGCCAGCAATTCGCCCAGCACTTTGTCTGTGCGGATCGCCATCTCGCGAACCTCGGCGGCGTCAGGGCCTACTTCATGCCCGACGTAGTCGTTCGACGAAAAGCTCACAGCCAGCACGTCGGTGAAATCATGCCGGCCCAACTCCTCGACTTCGATCGCGCGTTCGGCGAGTGCCGCGATGAGTTCGTTGCCGAACGGGCTGGCGGCCAGCGCGGCGTACAGTTCCTTGCCGTCGTCCGGCATTTTGTGATTGAGCCAGGTGGCGCCGGCATAGCGGGCGGCCGGGCGGCTGTCGTTAAACGCTTTCACCCAGGGCGGCAGGTCCGCAAAGTAAAACGTGCTGCTCACGAAATTGCCGGAGGTGTTGTCAAACCAATAGGCGCCATTCGCCATATGGCCGGCGGGCAGGATGGCGGACCGGTCCTTTAAAGAGACACCCACAACCCGGCTGCGGCCGAGGTCCGCGATTTTGAGCTCGTCGCCAACGGTGCTGACCAGCAGGCGTCCCGGCGAAGACCCGGCTCCGCCCCGGCCGCCCACCAGTTGAGTCTTCGAATCGGAAACGCTCGTGACCTGCCGGCCTTCGTCGCGGTCGTACCAGTCGTTGCCGACGATCCCGCTGATCGAAGGCGTCGCGCCCGAAAGAAAGGTGCTGTGCCCCACCGCTGTCACCGTCGGGAAGTGCTCGTATTGGGCGTTGGTGAAGACCGCGCCTTGCGTGAGCAGGCGGTTGAATCCGGCTGTGTAGTCGCTGCGAAACCGGGTGAGGTAATCGTACCGGAACTGGTCGACAACGACGGCCAGCACCAGCTTCGGCTTTTTGGGGGCCGCCGCCAGCAGGCTGGCTACGGTTGCCAGGCAGAACAGAAGCTTCCGCATGATTCGCCCCAGCGTACCATGGCGAGTGTATCGAATCGGTTGCAGTTGTGAGACAGGAGACTTACGACGAGGAGGCAGGGGTATTGGGCTTGCTCTCGGTCTTGGACTCCGTTTTCGATTCCGCCTTGGACTCGGTTTTGGTGTCTGGCTTGGATTTCGAGCCCGAGCCGGAATCTTTGCCGTTCCGGGCGTAATCGGTGATGTACCAGCCTGATCCCTTAAACTGTAGAGCCGGCGCGGAAATCAGGCGTTCGACCGCGCCGCCGCAACCCTCGTGGATGGTGACCGGCGCATCTGAGAACTTTTGCATCAACTCGAAGGTTTTGCCACAGCGCTGGCAGGCGTACTCGTAAAGAGGCATACCCAAAAATCTAATTAAATGATAGCAGATATTGGGCCAATTTTCTTCAGTGGCAGGGCTAACCTTTGCCTTTGCGGAATCGTCTTATTAGCAGAATGAAGCGAAAGGTATATGCGGTCGGATTGGTGGCAACGGCCCTCGCCGTAGTGGCCGTTACCCCGTCGTGCTATACCCGGTTTACGGCTTCCCGCCAGAGCTTCCAGCAATACTTCCGGGATCTGGACCCGGCGGGCAGCCGCTTGAACCCCGTCGAGCGTCTCGTGTTCAGCCTCGTCTTGGCTAACTCCGATACGCGGCCGGGGAACAAGTAGCCGGCTTCACTTCTTCACTTCTTCTTTGCCGCTCCGCCCTTGCGTGCGCCGCCGCCGCGGCGTGCGGGAGCCGTGCACATCTCGGTTTCGACTCCTTCCAGGCTCGCTCTTTCGGTGTCCATGGTCAGCATGAACGGATCTTTGGTGAACGCGCTCGGCACGCCCTTAAACTGGATTTCGGCGCCAGTCTTCGGCTTGCCCGTCAGCGCCATGTCCAGCTTGAGGGTGGCTTCCCCGTGGGTTGCGTCGGACAGCGCGACCACCAGCTCTTTGGAGCGGCAGGCCGGCATCGCATCCACCAGCGTGCCTTTCAGCTTCGGCACGTCCGCATTCTTCAGCGTCGAATCAAAGTACTGATCGCCGTTGGTATCGGTGAGCTGCTTCTTGATACCCATCCAGAGGGCCAGTTGGGGGTTCTTGGTTTTGAACTCCTCTTCCTTGCGGGCTGCGATCTCGGCTGCGGTCTCGATTTTGAAGCCGGCCGGCGGAAGCGGCGACATCAGCGCCTGCTGCTTGAGCTGCTTCAAGCCTTCGTCGTCGGCGCCATGATATTGCGTGTAGATCTTGTTCAGGTAGGCGTCGACCTGAGGACGGGTCTGCGCGGGCAATCCGCCCTTGGCCGGGTCCATCGCCACGGCGCGCGCGATCTCGTAGATCGCCTGCGGGAATTTGTCGGGGTTGCGCTCGGAGATGAGGACCGAGCCTAGCCGGTACGCGGCGTCCGCATTGTCGGGGTATTGTTGCAGCACCTTTGTATAGGCCGCCTCGGCGGCGGCGTAATCCTTCTTCTGCTCGGCATCGACGCCCGGCTTCATGGTGATGTACAGCAGGGTGCCCTTCGCGAGCTGTTCGACGCCCGGCCGCGCCTGCTGCCACTGCGCGTCGGGGACGTTCGCCGGTTTGAGCGAATCCAGATTGTCGAGCAGCGTTTGCGCCGATTTTTGACCGAGGGCCAGCTGGTCCGCGGTCGCGTTCGGCAAATTCCGTATGTTGGCCGTAATCAGACTCAGCGCCGCGAAATTCTTCGGATCCTTCGCCAGGAGCTTGGATCCCATATCCATCACCTTTGCGGGCTGATTGAGATCGCTGTAAAAGCGGAGCTGTTCTTCCTGATAGTCGCTCTCGGGGTATTTTTCCACCCACTGATTCAGGTATTGCAGCTTTTTGGCGGGGTCCGTTTCTTTCGTGTAGGCAGTGAACAGATCGTACTCACCCTGATCTTTGACCTTCTTCTCTTTCTTCTCTTGGGCGAATGTGTGGACGGGCGTCACCGTCGACACGAACGCGGCCATCAATCCCAGCCATATCATAGTGGGCACCAACCCCACTCCGAACGCTTTCCATTTCGTTGCCGATCTGAGCACTTGCGCCTCCTGCTGTCTACGCGAAATTTGATGCGACGCCATACCCGTTGATTGTTTTTTCTGGGTCCCTCTGCATCCACCGCTAGCATTCCGGTGGCCAGCGGGCTGTTGCGGAGTATAGCCAAACCACTGGCGCGCCGCAACTATTTTGGACGCCCCGCCGGACGTCGCGGTTCCGCAGCCCAAATCATATCAAATCGACGCTATGCTGGAAGGTCGCCGTGATGCGTTATCTGGATC
>DASXAK010000024.1:0-66535 GCA_036406715.1 Bryobacteraceae bacterium
TTGGAAATGGCGGCAGGTCAGTGGAATTGCTGCGTGTGCGTTTAGAAAACTCTAACAAATTGTGAATGAACACATGAAGGCTGAGACGCAGTGGATTCGTCTCTCTGCCAGTGATCTGAGTAATCACTTGGCCTGCCTTCATTTGACCGGCCTGGATCTCGCAGTCGCGCGCCACGAACGTCCGGCCCCGGAATGGGACCATCCAGATGCGATCATCCTCAGAGAACGCGGATTCGAGCACGAGTATGCGTACCTGAAATCCCTTGCTGCCTCAGGGGTCCTTATTCGGTCCCTCCACGATTGCGTATCGGACCAAGAAGCGATCGATCAGACCGCCGTTGCCATGAAGAAAGGCGTGGATGTCATCGCGCAAGCGGCCCTGGTATCGGAGCGTTGGTTCGGCCGTGCCGATATCCTCCGCCGGATTGAGAAGCCGAGTTCCCTGGGCGAGTGGTCATACGAGGTTTACGACTGCAAATTGGCTCGTGAAACGAAAGCGGCGACGATTCTTCAGCTCTCGTTGTACTCCGAGCTCCTGCATGCAGCGCAAGGCGTGGCTCCGGAATTCATGTATGTTGTCTCGCCTGCGAATGGAATCACCGTTGAACCTTATCGAATTACGGATTTCGCCGCGTACCACCGGCTAGTGAAATCGCGCCTGGAGCGGGCCATCGACCAAACCTCGGGCGATCTGAAGACGTATCCCGAACCAAATCCGCACTGCGAGGTTTGTCGTTGGTGGAAGGAGTGTGATTCCGAGCGGCGTGCAGACGATCACTTGTCCCTTGTCGCGGGGATTTCGAGGCTCCAGCGCAAGCAGCTTAGCCTCTGGCAGATCGGAACCACAGCGAAGCTCTCGGAGCTCCCGATCCCGTTGAAACAACGGCCGGAGTTTGGCTCGAAAGAAGGTTACGAGCGCGTTCGCGAGCAGGCCAGATTGCAGGTCCAGGCACGTAGTTCCCCTGAGCCTGTTTTTGAGATCTTAACCGTACAACCCGAAACAGGCCTGACAAGGCTTCCGGAGCCGACCGCCGAGGACATTTTCTTTGACCTGGAGGGCGACCCTTTCGTTGATGGCGGCGGGATGGAATACCTCTTCGGATTCGTGAGCTTCGATAAGCGGGGCCAGTCCATATACGACCACCGGTGGTGCCGAACCCGAGAGGAAGAGCGGGATGCCTTCCAGTGGTTCGTCGATTTCGTTATGGATGGGTTCGCCCGCAATCCGGGCATGCACGTTTACCACTATACGTCTTACGAGCCTTCAGCCTTGAAGCGCCTGATGGGACGCTACACCACCCGAGAAGATGAAGTCGATTGCATGCTGCGGGCGGGAATTCTCGTGGACTTGCACTCCGTCCTGCGGCAGTCCGTTCGTGCCGGCGTCGAAGACTACTCCCTCAAAACAATGGAGCAATTTCATAACTTCCGCCGGGCGGTTCCACTCGAGGTGGTACGGCAGTCGATGCGATTGGTAGAGCATAGTCTTGAGCTGGGACGTGCTCTGGTAGTGGAGGACTCTGACCGTACCGTGATCACGGGCTATAACCGGGACGACTGTCTATCAACATTGTCATTGCGAGATTGGCTCGAAAAACAGCGTGAGAAGCTGATCCAGGCTGGTCAACCGATGCCCCGCCCCGCAATGCGCGAGGGTGCACCACCCGAGGATATCGATGAACGGCAGCGGCGCGTGCAACTTCTGTTCGAGCGGCTCATAGCTGACGTGCCTGTCGAACCGAGTGAGAGGAGCGCGGAACAGTCCGCTCGATGGCTCCTGGCGAACCTTCTCGATTGGCACCGCCGGGAGGATAAGGCGAACTGGTGGGAGTTCTACCGATTAAAGGAACTTCCCGATGAGGAGATGTTGGATGAGAAGGCGGCACTCGGTGGCCTAACACCTCTGGGAAGAGTCGGCATGAGTGGTCGGCTGCCAGTGGATCGCTACTCCTTCGAACCCCAGGATACCGACATCCGAATAGGCGATGCTGTGCACTATCGAGGAGATCGAGTTGGCTCCGTCGAAGCGCTGGACTGGGGAAGTCGGCTCATTGACATTAAGAAGTCGAAGAAGATGGCCGACGTGCATCCTCCCGCAATTTACGAGTTCTCCAACGTCGACCCTCAAGAATTGGCAGAATCTCTATTCAAAATTGGAGCCTCGGTCGCGGACAACGGAATCGATTCGAATGGTCCCTACCGCGCCGCCAGAGACCTGCTCCTCCGCAGACCGCCGCATCTGACCGATCACCAACAAGAAAACCTCGTTCGGCCTGGCGAGGACATACTCCGTGCCGCGAAGCACATCGCGGTCTCTCTAGAGGAATCGGCGCTCGCTGTGCAGGGCCCGCCCGGATCCGGCAAGACATACAATGGCGCCCGGATGATCTGTGAACTCGTCCGGCAAGGCCGGAAGGTGGGAGTGACAGCAACCAGTCACAAGGTCATCCGCCACCTCCTGGAGAAAGTGGTCCAAGCTGCCTCGGAGGAAGGACTCGAAGGCGTGGCCTGTCTTCAGAAAGTCAGCGAGAAGTCTGAGGTCCAGTCACCAACGATCACGGAGGTGACCGGAAACGACGACGTGCTTGCAACCGTGCTCGACGGTACAGCAAGGGTAGTTGGAGGAACTGCATGGCTGTGGTCGCGACGGGATTTCTATGATGCCGTAGACGTCCTGTTTGTCGACGAAGCCGGTCAAATGTCGCTGGCGAACGTCGTCGCCGTCTCGCAGGCGGCCAAGAGCGTTGTCCTCCTCGGAGATCCGCAGCAACTCAATCAGCCACTGAAAGGATCCCATCCCGAGGGAGCCGAGGTCTCCGCTCTGGAACACCTGATGGCCGGCTCCAAGACTGTCCGCCCCGATCAGGGTATATTCCTCCCGGAGACACGGCGGCTCCATCCTGAAATCTGCCAATTCACTTCCGAAGTGTTCTACGAAGGAAGATTGAATTCATACCCAGGGCTGGAACGTCAGCGAATTGAAGGATACCCCTTGCTTGGGTCCTCCGGTCTGCGGTTTGTCCCTGTTACTCATCAGGGCAACTCGAACGCCTCACGCGAGGAAGTTGACCGAATTGCGGAACTGGTTGAGGGGCTGGTGCAGAACGATGTCCGATGGATTGACACCGGCGGCAGAAACCAACGACTTGGCTGGAACGATATTCTAATCGTCGCTCCGTATAACGCCCAAGTTGCCGATATCTCCGCCCGACTTCAGAACGCCAGAGTCGGTACAGTCGACAAATTCCAAGGGCAAGAAGCGCCAGTGGTCATCTATTCATTAACCACATCGTCTTCTGAGGAGGCGCCCCGCGGCATGGACTTCTTATACAGCCTGAACCGCCTGAACGTGGCCACTTCCCGAGCGCGCGCCGTTTGCGTGGTGGTTGGGAGTCCGAGGCTGATTGAGCCGGAGTGCAGAACACCGCATCAGATGCGGCTCGCGAATGCACTCTGCCGATTCATCGAACTGTCGGCTGCCCAGCTGATCCCGGCTAGCGGTTGAAGTCGCCCGCTCCGGGGACCAGTTCGAAGTAAACCCGGCTGGGCAAATCGGTGCGCCAATGGCCTGTCCAGCGCGCATATCCGGTCACACCTAGGAATAGGACGGCCATCGCCGCGGCGACGGCCCACACGGGCACGCGCCGCCGGCGTGGTCCCGACATCTCCAGGGCGCCCGCTGCCGGGCAACTCGCCACACATTCCATACAGCCCAGACACTCGGCGGAGCGGATCGTCACCAGGCAGTCCACCGGAAGCGCAGAGGGGCACGCCTTGGCGCACTTGGCGCAGTCGATACACAAAACCGGGTCGCGCCGTATCCGCAGCGGGCTGAACATGGAAACCAGGCCCATCAGCGCGCCGTACGGGCAGAGATAACGGCACCAGAAATTCCGCACGAACACGGAAGCGACAATCAGAACCGCCAGCACCAGTCCGCCGGTGAAACCGAGAAACCGGAAAAAGTTCAGCATCCGCACGTCTTCCACGAGGCCGTACGGTCCCGCCAGGAAGGCCCGGATCGCCGACACCGACATGACACCCACCGCGTACACAAACAACCCGAGCAGGATGTATTTCACGCTCCGCAAAGCGAGGTCAAGCCAGCGTGGCAGGCGGAAGTTGCGTCCGAACGTCTGTTTACCGAGGCGCCAAAGGTATTCGGAAATCGTGCCTACCGGGCACAGCCAACTGCAGAAACTCTTCCGCAGGAGCCAGGAGATCGTCAGAAATGACAAGAAGAGAAACACGCCGGCCGGGTAAAGCCGTGGGAGTTCGCCGGTTAGGACGATCGCCTTCAGATTCATCAGCGAGGCGATCGGGAGCCAGCCTTCGACCCCGGGCGGCCGCGACGCCCATTCCGAGCGGCCGCCCGTCTCGAAGTAGCGCACCCACCGGTAAAATTCGATCCCAATCCAGACGTTCAGGGCCAGGAACGCCAGTTGAAAAACGCGGCGCAGCCGCTGCGAATGGTCAGGCCCCGCGCGTTGAACGATTTTATTCGGGCGGCGTGCCGGCGTACTGAGGCCGGCTATTGCAGCCACTGAATTCCGTAGTAGAGGCCACCGAAAACCACGACCGAGAGTACGCTAACCGCAAACCAGCGGACATACCGCTCCTTGTTGCTGATTTGCAGGTGCTCGTCGTTCCGAATTTGATCCGCGAGGCAATCGAACATAACGTCCTCCTTGGGGCTCACTGCCCGAATTGGATAATTTCAGTCCATCGACTCTGAAATAAAGACGGCCGGCGAAGGTCCGGAGGTTACAGGAAATCGAATACCCGCCGATGAGGGGACCGCAACCCGCATCGGGGGAATTGTAGGATTTCACCATAACGGATACGATTAGTCCAAATAGGGCGTTCGCGTGACCAAGGTCACTGCCGGGCCTGTTGATTGCCGCTTACGCTGTCTATGAAAAGGAACCTTCCATGAAGAAGCTTTGGATCAGCTTTGCGATTGTGTTCTTCGGGTCCTTTGCCGTGCTCGGCTGGATCGGCACCCGAATTTACCAGGAGATGCCGCCCATTCCGGCGCGCGTAGTGGATACGAACGGCGCGGCGGTGGTGGCCGATGGAGACATTCAAAAAGGTCAGAACGTCTGGCAGGCCCTCGGTGGAATGGAGGTTGGCTCGGTGTGGGGCCATGGCAGCTACGTCGCTCCCGACTGGACCGCCGATTGGCTGCATCGCGAAGCGACCTTCGTCCTGAACGAATGGGCCGCCAGCGACTACGGCAGGCCCTACGATCAGCTCGCCGCCGAGGACCAGGCGCGATTGCGCGGGCGCCTTGAAGAAATGTACCGCGGCAATCGCTACGACGCGGGCACACAGACCGTGCGGATCGACCCGGTGCGGGCGAAGGCGTTCGAATCGAACCTGCGGCATTTTTCCGATGTCTTTATGAACGGTGACACGGCGTATGCGATTCCTCGCAGCAGCGTCAATACGCCCGAGCGCATGCGGCAACTGGCCGCGTTCTTTTTCTGGACGGCTTGGTCGGCCGCAGTCGACCGGCCGGGCGACCGTGTTTCCTATACCCACAATTGGCCCTACGAGCCGCTGGTCGGCAACCGGCCCACCGGCGAGAGCGTGATGTGGACCGGCGTCAGCATCATCATGCTCCTGGCGGGCATCTGCGCCATGGTGTGGTGGTACGCGTCGCAGAAAGCCGAGCAGGAAGGCCGCGAACCCGTTCCGGCGAACGACCCGCTGGGAAGCTGGAGGGCTACGCCGTCGCAGCGTGCGACGCTCAAATATTTCTGGGTAGTCTCGGCGCTCATCCTGGTGCAGATCCTGATGGGCGTGGTGACGGCGCACTACGGTGTGGAGGGTGATGGATTTTACGGCATCAAGCTCTCGAACATTCTTCCCTACAGCGTGACCCGCACGTGGCACGTGCAAGTCGGCATCTTCTGGATTGCGACCGCCTGGCTGGCTGCGGGGCTATTTATCGGTCCCCTGGTCAGCGGCTATGAGCCGAAGTTCCAGCGGCTCGGGGTGCACGTGCTGTTCGGTGCACTGCTGGTTATAGTGGCGGGGTCGCTCACGGGCGAATGGATGAGCATCCGTAACAAGCTCTCGGATGCCAATTCGTTTCTTTGGGGACATCAGGGATATGAATACGTCGATCTGGGGCGCGGATGGCAGATCCTCCTGTTTGTAGGCCTGTTGATCTGGCTTTTCCTGGTGGTGCGGGCCATTCGGCCGGCGCTCAAGAACGGCGGTGGCGGCGAGCACCGGCAACTGCTGTGGCTGTTCCTCATGTCGGCGGCAGCGATCGGTTTGTTCTACGGGGCCGGCCTGACGTGGGGACAGCACACTCATCTGTCGATCGTCGAATACTGGCGCTGGTGGGTGGTGCACCTGTGGGTGGAAGGCTTCTTCGAGGTGTTTGCGACTACCGTCATCGCCTTCTTCTTTACCCGGCTGGGCCTGATCCGTCCGGGGCTGGCGGCGCGTGCGGCTTTGCTCTCGGCAACGATCTTCCTGGCGGGCGGAATCATCGGGACCTGTCATCACCTCTACTTCTCGGGCACGCCGACCGTCGCGCTGGCGTTCGGTTCCGTATTCAGCGCCCTCGAAGTGGTGCCGCTTACGTTTGTCGCCTACGCCGCAATCGACGATCTGCGCCGCGGAAGACTGACCATCTGGGCGGAGCGATACCGCTGGCCTGTGTACTTCTTCGTGGCGGTGGCGTTCTGGAACATGGTGGGCGCGGGTCTGTTCGGGTTCATGATCAACCCTCCCATCGCGCTTTACTTCATGCAAGGTCTCAACACGACTCCGTTGCACGGCCATGCGGCGTTGTTCGGCGTGTACGGAATGCTCGGAATCGGGCTGATGCTGGTCTGCCTGCGAGCCATGAGCCAAAACCTCAATTGGAAAGAGAACTGGCTCAAACTTGCATTCTGGGGAATGAACGGCGGGTTGTTCCTGATGTGCGTCGGCAGCCTGCTTCCGGTAGGGCTGGCTCAGACTTGGGCTTCTGTCGAGCACGGCTACTGGTTTGCGCGCAGCAGCGAGTTCCTGCAATCGCCCCTGATGCAAACGCTGCGGTGGATGCGAGTGCCGGGCGATACCATCTTCGCGATCGGCGCGCTCATCCTGGTGGCGTTCGTCTTCTTCGGGCGCAAGGGCGGGAAGCAGACTGTAGAGATTCCCCACGGGATGCGGGTACCGGCCGGCGACTAGCGGTCTACGCCGCAGGTCGGAAATGCACCGAGAGGGCGTGAGCGGTCGCGAAGGCGATCTGCTTTTGCGCTGTCAACGCGGTTGAGGGTACGGATTCGAAGGCCGCCGACCAGAGATTCTGCGAGCTTCCCGTGCTCAGGAGTTCGGCAGTGACGCGCAGGCGCCCTCGCGCCTGACGCACCGTCCCGGTAAGCAGCGCTTCGATGTGGGCCCGCTCCCGGCGGCTCTGTTTTCCCGAGAGAACACGCACAGCGGTCGAGAGGTCCAGCTCCCGGATCAGAACCCGGGTCAGGTCATCCGCAAATCGCGCGCAGCAGCTTCGGTTCGACGCCTCAAACGGCAGGACCGCAATCAGCACGGGGGCCACCGGCTGCGATGCGGCTGGGCGTAGCCGGAATTCCGGAACATAAGAGCCGCGGGGATAGTCGATGATCACCTTGTCTTGCGCCCCGTCGGAGTCATAGTAGGCACGCAATTTAGCACGGAGTCGCCGGGCCTCGACCCGGACAATAGGGTCAATCCGTGGGTCGTGTGCCGCCGGCCGGTCGAAAACCTCAATCCCCAGCACGTATTCTTTCAACTCGTGGCTCCGCCCAGCGAGGCGATACCCGATCGTGAACTCGAGAAACCGGCGGAGCCGTTCGGATCGGAAAAACAAAGGGTGACGCAGAATCCGATCAAGCTGGGGGTGCACGTCAGTCGGATCAGTGATTTCTGCTCGGCAAGGAGACATTTTCTAACCTGTCCCTAGAATAGACTTGACAATGTATCAATTCAAGTAAAATATTGTATCTAGGACAATGTGGAAACCTGATATTGAACATCGGGAGGGACCGCCCGCGCAGCGGATCGTCGAGGCACTGGCCGAAGCAGTAAACGATGGCCGGCTGCCCGTGGGGGCGCAGTTGCCGCCACACCGCGACCTGGCGGAGTCGTTGGGAGTAGCCGTCGGCACCGTGAGCCGGGCGTACGCTCTGGCCAGGGAACGCGGCCTGATCACCGGGACCGTCGGGCGCGGCACGTTTGTGGCGGCCGCGAGCGATGGGGAGGAGGACAGCGGCGGTGAGATCGACCTGACGCAGAACTATGTTCGCTGGGACCCGGGCGAATCCGTCGCCCAGTTGCTGCGCGCGGCTCTCCGGGAGCGGAATGACCTCCGCAACCTGTTGGAGACCTATAGCGACCCGGCGGGCCGAGAGGATCACCGGAGCGCAGCGGCTCGATGGCTGGCGCGCAGAGGTTTCGCCGCAGAACCGAAGCGGGTGGTGCTGACAAACGGAGCCCAGCACGGGTTGATGGCTGTGCTCAGCGCCCTGACGAAACCCGGCGATCTGATCGCCACCGAGTGCCTGACCTATACAGGATTCAAGAGCCTGGCGGCCCAATTCAATTTGCGTCTGGCGGGATTGCCGATCGATTCCGAGGGCATCATTCCGGATGCCCTGGACCGGTTGTGCGCCGGCGGCAAAGTTCGCATCCTTTATCTCATTCCCACACTGCACAATCCCACCGGCGCGCTGATGTCGGAAGACCGGCGCGAGACCGTTGCGGATATCGCGCGCCACTACAACGTGACAGTGCTTGAAGACGACATCTATGCATTCCTGGCCGATCACGCGCCGCCGCCCATCGCAGCATTTGCTCCGGAGCGATGCTACGCGGTCACGAGCCTTTCGAAGAGCGTATTTCCCGGCTTACGCCTGGGCTTCGTAGTGTGCCCGCCGGGCGGCGCCGAGCGCGTGACGGCCGCGATCCGGACCAGCTCGATGATGGTGTCGCCGCTGCTGGCGGCCATCGGAACAGGCTGGCTGCAGGATGGCACGGCCGACCGCATCATCGAATGGAAGCGGAATGAAATGCAGTGGCGATGGCAGATGGCGACGCGGTTCTTCGGCATGGACACGCGCGATCTGCATTTTGCGGCGCACCTGTGGCTGCCTTTGGGTGGAAGTGGCCCTGTCGACGATTTCGTCGCACGCGTCAGGGCTCGCGGCGTGCGCGTGGCGGCGGGCGAGGCGTTTGCTGTGGATTCGGAAGCGGCGCCTCGCGCGATCCGGATGGCAGTCGGCGTCCCGGTCACGCGGGCCCGGTTGCAGCAGGCGCTTCAGGTGATATCGGACGTGATCGAGTCCCGCCCGGCGCCGGCGCAATTGATTTAAGCGGCCGGAAACAGGGGCGCACCCGAGATTCGTTCCATCGCCGCCAAGGCTCGCTCAATCGGACAGCGGGGCATCGCGAGTTCAACCGCCACGGCCCGTTTCAGCTCCGCAAGGTTCGCAAGCTCGGTCTGGACGCTGGCGCTGCCCCGGTGAAGCATGAGATGGCGATCGAACAGTTCCACCGAGTGGTCTTCGAAAATCTGGACGATTCGGAGATGATTCATGAACGTCTGGCCGGCAGCGAAGGATTTCCGAATGACGGGCTCGAAGAACGCAGCCGCGCGCGGCGGGTCA
The DNA here is from genome assembly GCA_036406715.1 of Bryobacteraceae bacterium. Lineage (GTDB taxonomy): Bacteria > Acidobacteriota > Terriglobia > Bryobacterales > Bryobacteraceae > PSRJ01. The sequence continues at coordinate 9,648 of DASXAK010000024.1, forward strand.
TGCACAACGTATCCGTGTACGCGCTGGCCTCCGGAGAGCGATTTCAATTCGTAGGCATTCGGATGGGCATTGGGGCCGAGAATGTATTGGATGCTGCCCTCGAAAAAAACGTGCGGTACGCGGTCAAGGCGGAGCGGCTCGCGAAACGGACCGCCATAGCCGCAATCGACGTGATAGGGAATGCCGTCGACGCGAACGCGGATACAAGTGTGGATGTCGGGCACGCTCATATCGGCGCCAAGCAGATCGGCGTCGTAGCCGAGGTGACGGAGCAGGCCCGTCAGATAAGGATTGCAGGTATAACAGGTGCCGCCGAGGTCGTAGCGTTCGATGCCGTCCAGAAATTCCTCGAGCGAAAAAGCGCGGCCCGCGCCCTCTCGCTCATAGAGCAAAAGCTTAGAGACGTTTTCAAACGGCACGCGCAGGACGTGCCGGCGCACGATTTCCTGCAAGCCTGCGAGCCCTGAAGGAACGCCTTCGATACCGAGCCGGCGGAGGTATCGCGCATAGAGTTCGGACTCCGGGAGCATCTCTGCTGATTCTAACGCCGAGGATCTGGTATCCTGGGTTTTTCGCGGTAGAGGTGCGGCGGCCATGAGTAGCCCGGCCGGAGTTCCGATTGCGCTTCGGAGGCTCGGGGGGAAAGGGGCCGGCAGTATTCCGCCGAAACCGGGGAGGCAGCACAAGCCCATCCGGTTGGGGAGCCTGGTTAATACCGGCTCACTGTCACCCGTAGCTAGAGCGGGTGGAGCGCTATCGGGAATGAAACACGCGAGCCGTCCCCGCGTATTTTCCTTCTCGCGCGCCTCCCTCCCCGATGATGGTATGGACGTATTCGCACTCACGCGCGCGCTGATTGATATCGAATCGATCACCGGCAACGAAGAAGCCGTCGGCAACTATCTATACGACCGGCTGTCGGCCATCGCCGGTCGTTTTGGCGGGCGCTTGGAGCGCATGGACGTCGAACCACGCCGGTTCAACGTATTCGCACAATGGGGCGAGAAACTGGCCGTGACGCTCTCGACCCACATGGACACGGTGCCGCCGTTTGTCCCGTCTCGCGAGGACGCCGATCACGTCTGGGGCCGCGGCGCCTGCGACACCAAGGGAATCATCGCCTGCATGATCAAGGCTACCGAATCGCTGCTCGAAGCGGGTCAGCGCGATTTCGGTCTGCTTTTCGTTGTCGGCGAAGAGCGCAACAGCGCGGGCGCGTATCGCGCGGCTCAGGAGTCGCGCGGGTCGCGGTTTATTATCAACGGCGAGCCGACCGAGAACAAGTTGGCGCTTGGCTCCAAAGGAGCGCTGCGATATGAAGTGGCCGCCCGGGGCAAAATGGCCCATTCCGCTTATCCCGAGTTGGGCGATTCTGCGATTCACAAGCTGGTGGATGCGCTCGGCGAGATCCGCAAGATTCCGCTGCCCGTCGATGAAGTATTGGGCGCCAGCACCTTGAACATCGGAACGATCAGCGGCGGGCGCGCGCCGAACGTCATCGCCGACGAAGCGCGCGCCGAAATCTTCGTGCGGCTGGTGAGCGATTCAAGCGAAACGCGCGAGGCGCTGGCGAGAGCCGTGGCGGGCCGCGCGGAACTGCGCGAGGTTCTCGAAATTCCGCCGGTGCGGTTGGGGTCGCTCGACGGCATCGAAACCACGGTGGTGGCGTACACCACCGATATTCCCGCATTCTCCGGCCGGTGGGGCGAACCGTACCTGATTGGGCCAGGTACGATCCACGTCGCGCACACGCTCGATGAGCGCGTGCCGAAAAAAGAACTGGAGAATGCAGTCCAACTCTATCAACAAATGGTCAGACAACTATGCAAACGCGCATCGAAGTAGGCATTTTGGGCGCCACCGGCATGGTGGGCCAGCATTTCGTCAAATTTCTCGAAGGCCATCCGTGGTTCGAACTCAAGTGGCTGGGGGCCAGCGACCGGTCGGCGGGAAAGAAGTACCGCGAGGCGATGACATGGCATCTGGCCGGAACGACGCCTGCCTCCATCGCCGACATTACGGTGGAAGACTGTAAGCCGGGTAACGCGCCGAGGCTTCTGTTTTCTGCGATGGATGCATCGGTAGCTACTGAGATCGAGCAGGCTTTCGCCAAGGCCGGCCACATCGTGGTGTCGAATTCGAAGAACCACCGCATGGAGCGCGACGTGCCGCTCCTCGTGCCAGAGATCAATCCCGACCACTTGAAATTAGTTCCCGGGCAGCAGCGGGCGCGCGGGTGGAAAGGGCAGATCGTGACGAATCCGAACTGCTCGACAATCGCGTTGACCATGGGGCTTGCGCCGCTGAAGCATTTCGGTATTACGAAAGTGATCGCGACTACGCTGCAGGCGATTTCGGGCGCCGGCTATCCGGGCGTCGCATCGATGGACATCGTGGGTAATGTCATCCCGCACATCGGCGGCGAGGAAGAGAAGATGCAGCAGGAGACGCAAAAGATCCTGGGCGAATTTCGCGGCGATCACATCGAGCCGCTCGCGGCGCGAGTTAGCGCTCACTGCAACCGGGTGGCGGTGGTCGACGGGCACACGGTGACGGTGTCGGTCGAGCTGTCGGCCAAGCCGGCGATGACTGAACTTCACGCGGCTTACGACGGCTACACCAGCGTGCCGCAGCAGCGGAAGCTGCCCAGCGCGCCGCCGCGTCCGGTGATTTACATGCACGAAGGCAACCGCCCGCAGCCGCGCAAAGACGCCGAGCGCGAGCGCGGCATGGCGGCGTTCGTAGGCCGGCTGCGGCCGTGCCCGGTGCTGGATTATAAGTTCGTCGTGCTGGCGCACAACACGATTCGCGGGGCAGCCGGAATCGCCGTATTGAACGCAGAACTGATGCATTCGGAAGGGATGCTGGACTAGTGCGGCGTCTAATCCGTGGCAGCGCCACTCGCGTGGAAGGAATGCAAAACGAATGATCGTCATGAAATTCGGCGGCTCGTCGGTGGAATCGGCCGCCGCTATCGAGCGCGTCGCCGGGATTGTCAAAGCGCGCGAGGCGCAACGCCCCGTGGTGGTGGTCTCGGCAATGGGCAAGACCACCAACAAGCTCCTGGCTATCGCGTCCGCGGCGCTCGCCGGTAATCGCGCGGAGTACATCCGGCAGTTGCACGACCTGCGGGATTTTCATTCGCGCGAGGCGCGTCAGGTGACGCCGCTCGATCACCGGGCTGAGCTCGACCGCACGCTCGACGATCATTTTCAAGAGCTGACGGAATTGGTGAAGGGGCTGGCGGTACTGGGCGAGCTGACGCCTCGTTCGATCGACGCCATATCGAGCTATGGCGAGCGGCTCTCGAGCTACATCGTCACGCTCGCGTTTCGCCATTTCGGCATGGCGACCGAGCACCTGGATTCGCGACGTGTGATCGTCACGGACAAACGCCACACCCAGGCCGCTCCCAATTACACGGAAACCTATGCGCGGCTCGCCAATACTCTGCGGCCTCTTGCCGAGAACCGCGTCGTGGTGATGGGCGGGTTTATCGGCTCCACGGAGGAAGGAGTCACTACGACGCTCGGCCGCGGCGGCTCCGATTTCACCGCGTCACTCGTCGGCGCAGGAATCGGCGCTGACGAGATTCAAATCTGGACTGATGTTGACGGCATGCTCACGGCAGACCCGACGATTCTGCCTGGCGGGCATCGCGTGAAGACCATCTCGTTCGCCGAGGCGGCCGAACTCGCGTACTTCGGCGCCAAGGTATTGCACCCTGCCACGGTGCTGCCGGCCGTCGAGAAGAACATTCCGGTCCTGATCCTGAACTCGCGGCGGGCCGATGTGCCGGGGACGCGCATCGTGGCCGAGAATGTGCCATGCGGAAACGTCGTAAAGTCGATTGCCTGCAAGCGCCGGATCGCTCTGCTCAACATCCACTCGACGCGCATGCTCATGGCCCACGGGTTCCTGCGGCGCATTTTCGAAGTATTTGACCGCTTTGAAACACCGGTCGATATGGTGGCCACCTCAGAGGTGAGCGTTTCGCTCACGATCGACAACCTGCAGCGGCTCGACGAAATTGCCGCCGAGTTGAGGCAGTTTGCCGAAATCGATACCGAGAAAGACCAGGTGATCGTCTGCCTGGTGGGAGAAAACATCCGCTACACGCCCGGTGTGGCGCGCCGCGTTTTCGGCGCGCTCGACGGCATCAACATCCGGATGATCTCGCAGGGCGCTTCGCTGCTCAATCTCAGCTTTGTCGTGGCCGAGGCCGACCTAGTGCGCACCGTGCAGGCGCTCCACGAGGAGTTCTTTGCCGAACTCGACCCCGCTGTCTTCGAGCGCAGCGAGGCCGTGCATGCCTAATCTTGCAATCGTCGGCTACGGCAAGATGGGCAAACTCATCGAGCAGCTCGCCTCCGAGTACGGTTTCGCGGTGACCCTCAAGCTCGACGAATTCAACAACTCCAATGGCGAGGGCGTGACGCGCGAGAACTTCGAGAGCGTGGATGTCGCGGTGGATTTTTCGATTCCGTCGGCGGTTTGCGGCAACGTCGAAGCCATCGCCAAGCTCGGCGTGAACCTCGTGATCGGCACGACTGGTTGGACCGGCCAGATGGACGGCGTGAAGAGCGTGGTGGTGCAGAATGGCATCGGCCTGGTGTGGAGTCCGAACTACTCGGTGGGCGTCAACGCCTTCTTCCGCCTGGTTTCCGAAGCTGCCCGTCTTTTGGCGGCGCAGCCCGAATACGGCGCCTGGGCGTGGGAGATTCACCATTCCACCAAAAAGGATGCGCCGTCGGGTACACTACTGAAGCTGGTGGAAGATATGAAGAAGGCGGGGTATGCGCGATCGATCGATGTCAGCGCCAGCCGCGCGGGAACGGTTCCCGGAACGCACGAGATTGGGTTCGATTCCGGCGCCGACACGATCACGCTGCGCCACACGGCGCGAAGCCGGGAAGGATTCGCACGCGGCGCCTTGCAAGCAGCACGCTGGGTGATCGGCAAGAAGGGGTTTTACGAGTTCGGAGAGATCGTATTTGGTAGAGCCGCCGATGAACGCCGATAAAGAATGGTTTCTCAGTGCTCATCGGTATTCATCGGCGGCCAGTAATTAGGAGGAGGGGGACATGTTTACAGGATGCGGCACGGCGCTGGTGACTCCGTTCCGGCGCGACCTTTCGCTCGATGAGGTGACGCTGCGAAAGCTGGTCCAGCGCCAGATTCAGGCCGGCATCAATTTTTTGGTGCCCTGCGGCACCACCGGCGAAAGCCCGACGCTCACGCGCGCCGAGCACCTGCGTGTAGTCGAGATCACTCTCGAAGAGGCCAAGGGCAAGGTCCCGGTGCTGGCCGGCGCCGGTGGGTACAACACGCAGGAAGTCATCGAGCTCGCCCGCGAGCTCGAGCACAGGGGCGCCGACGGCATCCTCTCGGTCACTCCTTACTACAACAAGCCCACACCGGAAGGCCTGTTCCAGCACTACCAGGCGATCGCCAAGGCGGTGCGCCTCCCCATCGTGGTCTACAGCATTCAGGGACGCACTGGCATCAATGTCGAGCCGGCCACGGTGGCTCGCCTGGCGCAGATCGAAAACATTATTGGCGTGAAAGAAGCCTCGGGCAACATGGCGCAGATGGCCAACGTGGTGCACGAAACGCCGCCCGGCTTTCTCGTTCTTTGCGGGGATGACTCGATCGCGCTGCCGCTGATCGCACTCGGCGGTCGCGGCCTCATCTCGGTGGTGTCGAACCAGATCCCAGGCGAGATGACGCAGCTCATTCAGGCCTGCCTCAAGAACGACTTCGACACCGCGCGCCAACTCCAGCGGCGCTACCTGCCGTTGATGAACATCAACTTCGTAGAATCGAATCCCGGCCCCGTGAAGGCCGCCATGGGGCTGATGGGGCTGCTCGATCCGGTTTACCGGCTGCCGATGTGTCCGCCCTCGTCGGCCAACCTATCTCGCATCGAAAAAATTCTGGACTCGGTCGGGCTGCTCGGGAAGGTGCGCGTTGCAGGCTGACATCGAACGATTGTTTGACGCGAATCCGGCAACGTATACGGGCGCCGATTTCCAACTGTTCGCTGATTTCAAAACCGCTCTCAACGAGGGCCGTGTGCGGGCCGCCGAGCCCTGTCCTTCGGAACGCACCGGCTGGCGCGTCAATACGTGGGTCAAAAAAGGGCTGCTGCTCGGCTTTCGGATTGGACAGATTGTGGATATGTCGGTCGATCCGGAACGTCAGCCCTTCCTGGACAAATCGACTTATCCGGTCAAGCGTGTGGGCGCGCAGGATGGCGTGCGCATCGTTCCCGGCGGCTCCAGCATTCGCGACACCGCGTTTGTCGGCCGCGGCGTCATTTGCATGCCGCCCATGTACATCAACCTCGGCGCTTATGTGGACGATGGCACGATGGTCGACTCAAACGCGCTGGTAGGCAGTTGCGCCCAGATCGGAAAGAACTGCCACATCTCGGCGGCCAGCCAGATTGGCGGCGTGATCGAGCCGGTAGGCGCGATGCCGGTGATTGTCGAAGACAATGTGCTGGTGGGCGGCAATTGCGGAATCTACGAAGGCACCATCGTGAAACGCCGCGCTGTGCTCGGCACGGGAACGATTCTCAATCGCTCCACGCCGGTTTATGATCTGGTTCGCAACACTGTTCACAAAGCGACGGATGACGATCCGCTGGTGATCCCCGAAGACGCGGTGGTGATCGCCGGGTCGCGCGCCATCACGCACGGACCGGGCAAGGACTGGGGGATTTCGATCTACACTCCGATCATCGTAAAATACCGGGACAGCAAAACCGAGGCCAAGCTTCAGCTCGAAGATTTGCTCAGATAGCAATGTCGCACGTTCTGCTCGCCGACGACGATCCCACGCAGTTGGAGCTGTGCGCGCGCCTGCTGGAAACAGGCGGCCACCAGGTGTTGGTCGGGTATTGCGTGGAAGAAGCGCTCCGGCTGGTTCCCTCTGCGGACGTCGTGGTGATGGACCTGCGGTTTCGAAATGCTGACGGTTATCCCGACGCGCAGGAAGGCCTCTCCTTGATTCGCCGCATCCGCGATTCGGGTTGCCGGGCGCCGCTGATCGTGATGTCCGGCTGGCCTGAGGAATTGCACGGGAGCCCGGAGCAGAGCATGGTCGCGCGCGTCATGGTCAAACCGGTTCGGATTACCGCACTGCTGGCCGCCATCCGCGACCTGGTCAGCTGACGTGGCGTCGGCTTCCAGAGGCTGCGGAAAAAGGACTGGCAGGACTGCCCCACCAAGCTCTGCGGCCGGCTATTCTCTTGAACCAGGATCTCGCGAGACGCCGGCGCGGTCGAAATGAAGCCGCAGCATTTCATTCACGCGCTCAGGCATCTGAATCGTGACGCCGTGAGACGCGTTTGGTACTTCTACAAAGCGAGATTTCGGAATCAGCCGGCTCAACTCGCGACCATATTTGGGCAGGGCAATCGGATCATGTTCAGCGCTTGCCACAAGTGACGGAATAGCGGCAAGCTCGGCGAACCGTTGCGAGCTGTCATATCGTTTCATAGCCGCGAGTTGCTTCATCAGAATTGGCGGGTTGCTGGCAAGGTCCCTTCCAATGACACTCCCCACGCGACGAGCTAAATCTTCGGCGCCTTCCCGCTTTACAAAATCGTCTGGGAATAGCATTTTCAAGAATGCCCGCCGCCGCATCGCGGCAGTTCCAACGTACGTTCGGAGCCCGAGCCACAGAGTTTGTGGCGTGATGCGCGCCGCCTCCGGTCCTTTGGTGAATGTGCATAGAAGCGCCAGACTTCGTATCCGTTTCGGAATGTCGAGCGCGAGTTGTTGAGCAATCAGCCCACCCATTGAGTGACCGACTAGATGAGCCGACTCCCATCCGAGGGCGTCCATCAACGCTCTGGCGTCCTCCGCCATCTGTTCGATTGACAATGCCTGTTCGCGAATCGTGCTTTTTCCAATCCCGCGGTTGTCGAACGAAAGACACCGGAAGTCTTTTGAGAGCGGTGCAACTTGAGGCGCCCAGCCGCTGCCCGCAACGCCTGAGCCTTGAATCAGGACGACCGATGGACCGCTTCCCGTCGTCTCGTAATGGAGGTCAGCTCCGTCCACTCTTAGTGTTGGCATACGGCTACTCCGGGACTGCCGGACCGGAATCTCTATCTTACGAACAGAAGATTGGCTTGATGCACATCCGCCGCATCCTGGATACGGCACTGCTGGCCGTCATCCGCGAACGGGTCACCTGAGGTTTCCAACCTGCACCCTACTTCATCCCCCTCGCCTTTTCAAAATCGGCTTTGAGCCGGGCCGCGATCTTCTCAGCCACGTCCGCGCTCGCGCCGCGGAATTTCGCGCCCAGGCTCTCCTGCGTGGTCGACCAGATGACGTCGCCCTCCTTGCTCACCAGCCGTACCGAGGCGATCGCCTCGTGGCGCCGCTCGGCCGAGTGCTCGGACTCGTTCTGGCCGGCGCCCACGCCCCCATACGAACCACGCGAAGTGGAGTTCGCCCGTCCGCTACCGAACGTAGCGTGCGCGTCCAGGCTGTCGGAAGAAGTGTGGACGTCGGTGAAGATCAGGTCTTCGGCCCCGCCCCGCAGCACGGCGTCGGCTCGCTCCTGGTTTTCCGTCAGCACGAAGAGCTTGGCGGCCTCCAGACTGCTGATCAGAATATCCCGCATCTGGGCCGCCGTCTCGCCGCCTGTGAGGCGGTCTACGTACACACGCCGTACCTGCCGCAACTGCCGCAGCGCCGATTCCTCCAGCGCTGCCGGACTCGGCGGCTCTTCGGCTGCCGCGCCCGCAGCCAGCAGACACACCGTAATCGGCCACAGCCCCGTCATCTAGCGGCCCGCCTTTCGCGCTTCCGCGTCCTGATACTCGATGCGGCGGCCGCTGCGCGCCTCCAGGCTTGCCAGCACGGAGCGGATATCGCCTTTGCTGACCCGCAGCACGATGGCCTGCTGCTGGTCCGAATCGTCGAGATACCCTATTGTGACAAAGTGTTTACGCGATTTCGCCAGCAGCAGCACCGGAGAGATCAGAATTGCTTCCGCATATCGGCGGCTGACATTTTGACCGTATTCGAGCGTGTTGATCCTGCGGTAGGGGATCCGCATCTCGGTTTGCGAACTGCGCAAAAGCAGCGCCTCGCTGCCGCCGAAATCGAGGTATGTCTGGGATCTGGCCGAAATCTTAGGAATCGTTCCCCCGACGAATTGCGCCTGGTACTCCGCCGGGCCGGCCAGCGCGGCGGCGCCCCATACGAGCACACATATCCACTTCATGGGTGTCGAAGCGGTAGTGCGGGCGCCCGGGGGGAATTCTCAGAAATTAACAGCTCGAATCGCGTGAAGCCGTCCGCCAGCCCGCTAAAATGGTGCGTATGACTTATTACGGAGCGAAAGAGATCGCGGCCAGCTTCCGCACGGTGCGCAAAAATACGCTGACTATCGCGGAAGAGATTCCCGAAGACAAGTACGGGTTCAAGCCGGCGCCCGACACGCGTACCGTGGAGCAAACGCTGATCCATGTTGCCAATATTCCGAGATTTCAACTGATCTTACATCGCGACCAGAAGCTGAAGACACTTGCCGGGTTCGATTTTCAGAGCGTCTTCGGCGCCACGATGGCAGAGGAACAGAAGCCCGCCTCCAAATCCGAAATCATCCGCCGGCTGCGCGACGGCGGTGACGAGTTCGCCAGTTGGGTGGAGAGCGTTTCGGATGACTTCCTGGGCGAGGTTGTGACTATGCCTCCCGGCGGCCAGCCTCCTTCCCGCACCCGATTCGATATGCTCATCAGCGTCAAAGAGCACGAGATGCACCACCGCGGCCAGCTCATGCTCATCGAGCGGGTGCTCGGCATCGTGCCCCACCTGACGCGGGAAATGCAGGCCCGCATGGCTCAAATGCAGGCGCAGGCCCCGGCTGGCAGATAGGATCGGTTGGCAGGCCGGAGGCCTGGCCACTTAGCAGCACTTGGCGCGCGTATACTTGGCCTGCAGATGGTGCTCGGAGAAATGGCGCCATTCCTCGGGCGAGTGTGCGCGTCCATGCGCTGCCAGATGCCGCTGATACGCGTTCTCGTCCGAAAGCTCGCGCAGTAGCGCCATCACAGCCTCCGCGACACGGCGCAGCGTCGTCATACTTCCTCCGGCTGCAGCTCCGAGGAGACAAAGGGAGCTTCGCAGATCCGCGCATCGCGCGTTCCACGCAGGATCCCGATCCAGGCGCGCAGTGAGTCAACCAGAATCGTGGCCACCAGGATCAGAAAGATCCCGGTGACCACCGCGTCCAGGCGGTCGTTGAAAATCAGCGTTGCCGTATTACCCGATGGGTTGGTTCGCATCGCCCTTTCGAGCTGGTTCGCGTGCGCCAGAAAGCCGAGCGCCGGCTCCGATGCGAAGATCTTCTGCCATCCGGCTGTGAACGTCGCGGCCAGCAGCCAGACCAGCGGCCCGCAGGTAATCCACATGAATTTCGGCCCGTGCATTTTGAGCAGAATGGTGGTGGCCACGCACAGCGCCACCGAAGCCAGCAATTGGTTCGAAATCCCGAATAGCGGCCACAGGGAATTGATTCCGCCCAGCGGGTCGCGCACTCCTTGTATAAGGAAATATCCCCACGCTGCACACACCACAACGCTCACCACGTTGACGCCAACCAGCCCGGTCATCTTCCGCGCCGCCGCGGTCGAGAACTGGGCGGTCAGATCCACCAGCATAAAGCGCCCGACGCGCGTTCCCGCCGCAATGATCGTCAGGATAAACAACGCTTCGAACATGATGGCGAAGTGATACCAGAAACCCAGCACCGACGCGCCCCCGCCGCTTCGCGCGAAAATCGCAGCCATCCCGAGCGCCAGCGACGGAGCGCCGCCGGTCCGGTAGAACAATGTCTGTTCACCCACATTCTTGGCCAGCGTAGCCATATCGGCCGTGGTCACCGGGAAACCCCAATTCGAAATCGTCGCCACTGCGGCCGCCGGCGTTGCACCCACCACACCAGCGGGCGAATTCACCGCAAAGTACACGCCCGGCTGCAGCATGCAAGCCGCGATCATCGCCATGATCGCCACGAAGCTCTCCATCAGCATCGCGCCGTACCCTACGGGGTACGCATGCGATTCCCGGGCAATCATCTTCGGCGTCGTCCCCGATGAAATCAGCGCGTGGAAGCCCGAAACGGCTCCGCATGCAATGGTGATGAAGCAGAACGGAAAAATCTTGCCGGCAAAGATCGGCCCGGTGCCGTCCGTGAACCGCGTAAAGGCGGGCAGTTGCAGTTCCGGCCGCACGAACAGGATGCCAACGCCCAACGCCAGCACCACACCGAGTTTGATAAACGTGCAGAGATAGTCGCGGGGAGCCAGGAAGAGCCATACCGGCAGCGCACTCGCGAAGTAACCATAGACGATCACTGCGATCGAAAGCCCGATTGCCCCGAACGTAAACCATGGCGCCCAGGTCGCCGATTCGGAAACCCACTGCCCGCCGAAGATGCTCGCGATCACCAGCACGACGCCCATTAGCGAGCACTCCAGCACCTTGCCCGGCCGGATCCATCGCAGATATATGCCCATCCACAGCGCGATCGGCATGGTTGCCGCGATCGTGAAGGTCCCCCACGGGCTTCCTTTGAGCGCATTTACCACCACGAGGGCAATGACCGCCAGCAGGATGATCATGATCAGCAGCACCGTCACCAGTGCGGTGAAACCGCCGACGGTGCCGACCTCCTCGCGCGCGATCTGCCCGAGCGATTTGCCGTCCCGCCGCATCGAGGCGAACAGGATCACGAAGTCCTGCACGGCGCCACCCAGCACCGCCCCGATGATGATCCACAGCGTGCCCGGCAAATATCCGAACTGCGCCGCCAGCACCGGGCCGACCAGCGGTCCCGGACCGGCAATTGCCGCAAAGTGGTGCCCGAACAGGATCCACTTGTTGGTCGGCTCGAAGTCCAGGCCGTCGCGCAGCCGCTCGGCAGGTGTGGCGCGCTTGTCGTTGAGCGCCATGACGCGCGCGGCGATGAATTTGGCGTAGAACCGGAATCCGACCGCATAGGTGCACGCCGCCGCCACCACCAGCCAGATGCTGTTAATCGGTTCGCCGTGGTTGAGGGCGATGCCGCCCAGGCAATAAGCCCCGAGCACGGCGACGGCCGCCCAGACGATGTGAGCGAGGATCTTCACGCCCTAGAGTCTACTAAAACCGCCGTAGGCCGCGCAGCAGCGAAGCCGTGGTGCCTCCCGACGGCAGTTGCACCGAATGTAGCGGCCGCCAGCGCTCGTCCAGTGTGCCGATGTAGGTGGCGCCCGTGCGGCTGCTCCCCATCAGAATGATCGTGTACCTTCGCTGCGGATACGTCAGGCCCCGATATTGAAGCTCGCCGCTCTCACTCAGCCAGCGATCTGCCTGCGGCTGGCCGAGCTTATTCACGACGCTGGTATAGTCGTCGCGGCTTGTCAGTTCGAGGTACGACTGATCCACCGCCGTCACGACGACTGGCCGCTGGCGGATTTCGCCCACCCGCGTCAGGTTCACCGCGCCCCAGTAGAGCAGAATCGCCACCGCCAGAACCGCTCCGATTAGCCGAAAGATACGCCGGTCGGTGTTCGGCGGGATCCGAATGTCGACGACGGGTGCGCGGTCCACGCGTTCTGGCGCTGCAGACGACGGGGCCGTGCCTCCAACCGCCATCGGCATCTCGATCACGCGCCGCTGAAACGGCCACACCGCTCCGGCTTTGTATTCCAACTCCTGGGTCAGCCCTACAATCAGGACCGGGTCATCGACCCTCGACACCTCGCCCAAAAACCGGCGCGGGATCCAGATCTCTTCGCCGCTCTTGCAATTCACCACCTGGATTTCCGACCACGTCGCCTTTCGGTACAGCCACTCATTCCGCTCGATATTGATGATCGGCGGATAAAACGAGAACGGCCGCGTCGCGAGGTGATCCAAGGACGGCGGGATGGGGGGCGAGGACATGGAAGCCCTTTCATCGTACCGGAAAAGGCGCTCTGAAGCGCCGCCCCCAGCAGCTCAAAAAAAGAGGCGCCCCGCAAAGAGGCGCCTCTCACAGCGAGAACTAAAATGCAGCGATCAGAACACGAACTTGGCGACTAGCTGCATCGTCCGTGAATTGCTCGAGAAGTTGTTAGGCCATTGCGCAAACGACGAGCTCGCCGGCTGCAGGAAGATATTCGTCGTGATCTGCGAAGTCAGCCGTATGGAATTAATGTACCCCGCAGTGTATTGGGCGTGGTTGAAGATGTTCGAAGCATCGGCTCGAATTTCGAAAGACTTCGACTCGCCTAGATTGAATCTCTTTGCGAGCGACAGATCGAAATTGTTGATGCCGGGCATGCCCAGGGTATTGCGGCCCGCGTTCGGCAGAGCACCGAAGTTTGCCTTGATGTAGCGGGCATTCGGGTTCTTGGCCAGATACGCCACCGTATCTCCAGCGGAGTTCCTGAGAGCCGTCACGTCGCTGCCTACATCGGCAGTGCCCGACGGATTGATGATGGTGCGGTCCACGGTGTCTCCGTTGAGGTTGGCATCCGCCTGGCTTTGCGGCGTGACCAGTTCGCCGGTCTCGGCCGTGTACGTCCCAACGAACCGCCAGTTGCCAATGAGGTTCTTGGCGAACCAGCTATTGGCATCCTTCATCCACGGGGTGTCCCACAGCCAGCTCACGGTGAGGCGGTTGCGGCGATCCAGAGCGGACGAGGCTTTCTCCACTGCAATGTTGCGGAAATCCTGCGGCCGGCGCGGCGACAGGATGGTCGAGAAATGCGTGGCGGTGCTGTTGTCGATGTTATGGCTCCAGGTGTACGCGCCCACCATCTGGAATCCATGCGTGAAGCGCCGCGTCATTTGCACGGCCAGGCCGTTGTAATTGGAACTGCCCCACGGCATGAATCCCACCACTGCCGCACTGTTAAACCCGGTGTTGGCGAACGCTGGAACGAAGCGCGAGAGAGAGTTGATATCGGTCACCGCTGCGGAAGTCGCTGAACCGTAGGACCACCGCAGCGCATCCAGCGTCGCCTGCGAGGGAGCCTGCAGGTACGTCGGCAGGTAGCGGTCGGACGTCACTTTGTTCTGAATATTGAGCCGGTTCTGCGTGATCAGGTGATAGCCGTGGCTGCCGAGGTATCGGACTTCCAGCGTGTAGTCGTTGTGGAAAACATGCTGCACACCGACGTTCCACTGAACGGAAGTGGGTGGAATCTGATTCGGCAGATAGCTCGATGTGGCTGCCCGCGCGTCGGCCTGGTTCAAATTGCCGCCGCCAGACAGGCTGCCCGGCCGGATGCCGCCATTGGCCAGGAACGGCGTCTTGAAGACGGTTGGGTAGTTGTTGGCATCGTAAGTCGAGCTCAACTGCGGAGGATAGGCCGTGCTGCCGACATTATCGAAAATCACGTCGTAGGCCATCCCGAATCCCGCGCGGATTGAGGTGTGGCCGCTGCTGCCCGGCGAATACGCGATGCCCAAGCGCGGCGCGAACGCGTGGTTGAACGTCGCCGGCGCGTCAAACGTGATCACTCCAGGCGCATCGGATATCTTGTTTAGCGATTGGTAGGTCATCCCAATCGGAACCGTCGTGCGTTCCCATCGGACGCCCAGGTTGACGGTCAGATTCTTCTTCACGCGCCACGCGTCGTTGCCGTAGAGGTATGTGGCCCATTGATTGCCGTAGTAGCTCGTGCTGCCCAGATTGCGCTGCGCCTGATCGCTCGCCACCTGGTCGAGCAGGAACTCCTCGATGGTGGCGTAGTCGTAGTCCCCGCGTTCCCTCTGGATGAAGTGCTGCGGCGAGATCGAGTTCCGGCCGTCAAATCCGAATTTGAACGTATGTTTTCCCTTCGTCCAGTTGATGTTCTCGACCAATTGATACGTGTTCTGGATGGCATACTGCGGCGCGTTTGGATCCGGCCCCACTTGAAGTCCCAGGTCGTTGTCGAATTGGAGGTTCGGAAATGCATCCAAACCCGGGAATTTGTCGTTCGTGATCGTAAAGAACTGGCTGAACCGGTTATAGGCGACGCGCAGTTCGTTCGTTACGCTGGGAGAAAACGTATGGTAATCGGCCAGAGACACCAGATAGTACCGTTGGGGCAGCGTCGTCCAGAAATAGGGCAGGTTCGCTGCATTGTCCAGCGAATCGCTGCGGTTCCAGATGAACCGGCCACGTATCTGATCCTTGTCCGAGAGGTTGTAGTCCAGGCTGGTGACTGCGGTGTAGTAATTGTTGAAGAACGAGCCGGAGATCGGAAGCACGCCGATCGGGATGTTGACGCCATTGACAGTCGTGTGATCGTTGGCCACCGGTGCGGCGGGGACATACTGCTTGAAGATGTTGTAATTGGTCTTCGACAGCGTAGTCATCTGGTCCAGCAGGGCAAAGCCCGCGGCCGTAGGAGCGGACACCGGGCTGCCCGGAGTATAGGCTTGGCCTAGAGGACCGTATTCGAAATTGCCGAAGTAGAACAGCTTGTCTTTCTTGATGGGACCGCCAACAGTGGCGCCCAGCTTGTTCTGGTCGAATCGCGGAAGTTCACGGATTCCGGAGTTGACGTACTGCGCATCCACCGCGTTCAAGTTGCGGTTCTGAAAATACTCGTATAGGGACCCGTGGATCTGATTGCTGCCGCTCTTGACGATCGTATTGAATTGTCCGCCGGTAGAGTGTCCGAATTCTGCGCTGAACTGGTTCTGCAGCAGCGTGAATTCGGCGGTGGCCTCGGTTGGGACGTAGACCAAAGGGCCGGTAATAGTCTTGTTATTGTTGTCCACGCCCTCGATCATGAAATTGTTGTTCATCGGCCGCTGGCCGCCGACTGAAGGCCCTGTGCCTTGGCCGACGCCGCCGTTGCTGGATACGCCGGAACTCAACAGAGAAAGCTGCAGCGCGCCGAAATTCCCTTGTGCGTTCTCGATGATCGGCAGATTGACGATTTGGTTCGACTCGAACGAGCTTCCAACCTGGGCGGTGGTGGTGTCGATCGCCGCTGCCGCCTCGCTCACTTCCACTGTGGCGGTCACGCTGCCGACTTGAAGCGTTACGTTCGCAGTCAGAGTCTTGTTCAGCTCGACAGTAAGATTGCTGATAGTCGCATTGGAAAACCCCGATGCACTCGCGGTCAGACTGTACCGGCCCACCGGAATGTTATTGAACCGGTATTCGCCTCCGCTGCTGGTCTTCGACTCGGTTTTGATGCCCGTGGCGACATTGGTAATGACAACGTTCGCATTCGGCACCATGCCGCCGCTCGCGTCGACTACAGTGCCGACGAGGTTGCCGTCGGTTGCCTGGCCGAAGGACAAAGGCGCCAAGCCCGCCAAGACAATGGCGCAGACAAGGCATGTCAAAAACTTGTTCATATTCCTCCTCGATTTCCGATTCACCTTCCAGGGATCCGCCCGGAATTTTATTTCGGAGCGGCCGGCGGAGGGCCTGTGTGCAGACAAGCGACTCTCAGCGGCTGCAATATCTCGTTGACACCGTGGCTCATGCACGCGGCGGACCAGTTCGGATGGCCTGCTAAGACACTGAATTTACGGAGGATATAGGATCGGCCGGACGGGCATAACTTTAAAGAGTTGTAGGTCCTTTAGTGGTAAATACGGCCAGGTGTCGCAATTCTCCCCTAAGCTACTGTAATCACAAAGAGATATATCGGCTATTAAAATCTGTATAGGTGAATTACGTCTTAACGGACCCAAGTAGGCCAAAATGATCTTCTTCTACTCGCCCATGGGACAAAATCGCCGGGCAGCCCTGGTCAGTGGAGCGGGCCTCCCGGCGAAAATCGAATTCATCTGCCGTCAATTCCGCGGCAGTGAACGACTCCTTACCGAGCCCACTCGTTCCGTGCCGCCGTGTCCGCGCCAGGATGTGGTAGAGCTCGTGCACGACCACCCGGCCGAGCGCCCGTCCAAAAATTGAACGCGCCTGCTTTGCCCCATCGAAGCCAGCATTGGCGCCAGATACGCGCGGAGCGCATCGCAATGGATTTCGGCATAGGGGATCACCTGGCCGTCAATCACCCAGGTATGTCCAAATTCCCAAGGATGCGGCGGAGGCATCTTCAAGTCGGAAACGCCGCAATGCCCGCTGAAGTCGACGGTCGCAACCTCGTTCCATCGTTACTCAACAAGGCGCCAGGTGGTGGGCGCCATCTCGCCGCGATTCCAACGGGGTTCACGGCGGCCTCCAGTTCCTCTCGAAGTGCCTCACGAACTGCTGCTGGAGGCGCATGCTGAAAATGGGCATACAGCCCCAACTGGATCCGGCCCGGCTCCGGATTCCTCCCACAAGGCGCGGGCGCACGCAGCATCAGGATCAGGAACACTGGACTCACACTGCCGCTTTCGGTCGCGAGCGCCGCACGGCTTACTCTAGAGCGCATGGGCGATCCACAAACACGATTAATATAAGACTCTTATATCCATAATGCAACAAACGAAAATGAGTAACGGGGATATAAGAAAAAGGCCGGACTCTGGCGAGTCCGGCCCGGAGAAGCAAACGAACTGGAGCCCTCTAGAACGTGATGTGCGCGACGATTTGGGCGGTACGCGCGTTGTTCGAGAAGTATCCCTTGTAATTGCCAAAATCCGCATTCCTCGCGGTCAGGAAAGCGGTGCTGACCGAAGCGGTGCTGAACGGCGCGACGTCGTTCAGGTAGCCGCCGACGAACTGGGAGTGATTGAACAGGTTGAACGCCTGAACGCCCAGGTCGAACCGGATTCGCTCGGTAAGGTTCACACGCTTCATCAGCGCCGCGTCGACGTTGTTGGTGTGGTCCAGCGGCAGGGTATTGCGGCCGCTATTGGACAGTGCGCCAAGCCCGGCGGAGATATAGCGAGCGTTGGGATTATTGGCGACGTAGGCCACGATCGATTTGCACGGCGCACCGGCGGCGCAGGTGGTGGCCGCCGGTACCGCTACCCCGGCTGCCGTGTAGCCTGTAACGTCGCTTCCGATGTTCACCGATCCGGCCGGGTTGATGATCGCCCGATCCAGGGAATCGCCGTTCAGGTTGGAATCGATGCCGCTTTGCACCACCGCGTATTCGGGTGATTGATAGGTGTAGGTGCCGGAAATGTTCCAGTTACCGACCACGTTCTTCAGCAGCCAGCTCTTTCCCTGGAAAGGCTTGAAGTCGTAGATCGGCGTGATCGTGAACCGCTGGCGGCGGTCCAGGGCCGAGGACGCCCATTCCGCTCGCATGTTCTGGTAATCCTGCGCGCGCCTCGGCGACAGAATGGTCGAGAAGTTAGTCGCTGTGGCATCGTCGAATGCATGGCTCCAGGTATAGGCAACGATCATCGAGAAATCCTTCGAATAGCGTTTGGTGAGTTGCAGCGCCAGCCCGTTGTAACGTGAGTTGCCCCAGGGCCTATACCCCACGATGTTATTGGGGAACCCGTAGGGGGCGAGGAAGTTGCGCTGGATATTCTGGAGAGATCCCAGCGTCGTCGTCATTCCCGCCAGGGTCGCCGCCGAAGGCGCCGAAAGGAACGTAGGAATGTAGCTGGTCGGCGTCACCGGGGAGATGACGTTCAGACGAGTTTGATTCCACAGGTGCACACCCTTGGTGTAAACATAACGGGCTTCCAGCGTGTAGTCGTGCCCGAGCAGCCTCTGAACGCCGATGGTGCCGTTGAGGGCGTAGGGCCTGGTTTGGTCGAAGGTGTAGGTCGAGATCGCGGCGCGTGCGGCAGCCGGTGTCAGGACACCCGGCGCGACGTAGTTCAAACCGCCATTCTTGAGGAAGTCCGTGGGTGGAGTGGTCGGATTGACATCGACCGTGGTCGCAAAGTAGGCCGGCGACGCGTTCTGGTTCAGATTGATATAGGTGTTCGCGAAGGACCGGCTGACGCCGCCCCGGATTGACCATACGCCGCGGCTGCCCGGCGAGTAAGCGAAACCGATGCGCGGCGACCACTCGTTCGGATTGGATTTGGGCGAGGCGAACGTGAGCACGCCCGGCACGTCGGCTGGCGAGCTCAACGCCTGGTACCGGGAACCGACTGGTATCGTGACGTACTCGTAACGCACGCCGAGGTTCAGCGTCAGGTTCGGCCGCACGCGAAAATCGTCATTCACAAAGAACGCATGCTCCAGGTGTCCAAACGGCACGCCGTTGGTGGCGCCCACGGTGCGTTCGCCGCTGTTGGGCGTCCCGAACAGGCCGCCTGACGGCACGCGGTCCAGCAAGAACTCCTCGAGGCTTGTGTAGTCGTAGTCGCCGCGGACGCGCTGCACGAAATAACCGGAGAGGATGACGTCGACTAACGAATACCCGGCCTTGATCGTATGCCGTCCCCACGACTTCGTGATGTTCTCCTGCAGTTGCGCAGTATTCTCGATTGAGCCGGTCGGGGTGTTCGGATCGGGGCCGATTTGCAGCGTGAGGTCATCGACCGAAATATTGGGGAACACGCTCAAACCCGGGAAGTCGTAGTTTCCGGCGCCGATGTTCTGGTTGTTGCGCTTATATGAAAGGCGCAACTCGTTTTCCAGCGTCGGGGAGAAAGTGTGAAATTCCGAAATCGAGATGGCCTTGCTGATATTGGGGTTGGGTTGATAGAAGATGGGCAGGTTGGCGTTGAAATCAATGCCCGTCGAATTGGCGTATATGAAACGCCCGCGCAGCTGATCCTTCTCGCTGATGTTATAGTCCACCGCCGCCACTGCGTCGTACTGATTGTTGTAGTTGGCCGAGGCGAACGAGAGCGGGCCATTCGGAATGTTGACCCCATTCACCGTAACCACGTTCGTTGGGTCTGCCGTGCCCGCCACGGGAACGTACTTTGTGAAAACACCCAGGTTCGTCTTGCTCAGATTGCTCATGCTGTTGAGCAGTGCGAGGCCCGCGCTGGTGGGCGCGAATACCGCGCTGGCCGGTTGCGAGGCCTGTCCCAGCGGTGCGTATTCGAAATCGCCAAAATAGAACAGCTTATCTTTCTTGATCGGACCGCCGATCGAAGCGCCGAGGCGATTCTGGTCAAAGCGCGGCAGCGAATAGATCCCCTGGTGCGTATTGTTGGCATCGACCGCGTCCAGTTTGCGGTTCTGCATGTACTCATAAACCGAGCCATGGATGTCATTGGTGCCGCTCTTGACGATCACGTTGAACACACCGCCCGAGCCGCCGCCGAATTCAGCGCTGAACTGATTCTGCACCACATTGAATTGCGAGATCGCTTCGTTGGAAATGAAGACCTGCGGGCCCGTCGTATAGTGATCGTCGTTCAGGACGCCGTCGATGTTGAAGCTGTTGTTCTCGGGACGCTGGCCGCCGATCGAAGGACCCGTGCCTTGGCCGACTCCGCCGGAGGAACTAACGCCCGCTCCGACCAGGCTCAGGTTCCAGATCCCGGACGTGCCGATTACGTGGGCGACTCCCGCCATGGGCACATCTACCGCTAAGCGCGAATCGAAGTTCGTCTGCAGTTGGGCGGTCGAGGTGTCGATGAGCGCGGTCGATTCAGTCACGTCTACCTGGGTCGTTACCGTGCCGACCTGCACGGTCAGATTGACCGAAGCCGTGTGGTTGAGCTCTACCTGGATCCCTGCCACCGTGGCGGTGGCAAAACCTTTGGCCGTTACGGAAACATCATACGGGCCCACCGGCACGTTGTTCATCCGGTACTCGCCGGTCTCGTTGGCGGGAGACGTGTACTTCACCCCCGTATTCTTGTTGGTCGCGGTGACCACTGCCCCGCCTACTGCTGAGCCGGAGGCGTCGCTGACCTTTCCGACAATAGTTCCGTCCGTGGCCTGACTAAACCCGAAAGCCGCGAAACAGAGCGTCCCCAGTACTGCGAATGTGAAATTTCGCATAACCCTCCTCAGATGGGCGTCCGAGCCTGCAATCCGGATGCCAGCATACTGCGTGCGCAAGTATATCATTCCTTAAGAGTTGTGGCACATTCGTGGAATCCCTGAATTCCATGGCTTGTAGACTGGAATGGGTTTTAGGCCGGTCCGATTTCAAAGCACCACCTCGCGAAAGTGGGCGAAGCGCAGGAACCGCTTGTTAACGAAGGGTAAACAAGGCGCTATGAGATTCGGGATACGGTTTTGAGGAGAAGTCGGCTTTGCCGGGGTTGCATCATTACTTGAAGTCGGTTAGGCGGCACGCGGCGGCTCGGTCCACAATCGCCGGCTCCGGGGATTCCGGTTGGAGCGCCAGCCGCAGACGCTCGATCTCCGGCTCGCGAAACGGGAATGCGTCCGCCGCCAGTTCGCGCGCGCTGTAGAAGCTCTTCCCGATTCCGTCCGAGCCATGGATCGGAGTCTTCGCCAGAATGTGATAGAGTTCGTGGGCCAGCACCCGGCTCACGGCGCGTCCGAACACGGCGGTTCGGCTCTTGGAATCCAGAGAACGCAGCAGCGGCGTCAGGGACGCTCGAATCGGATCGCAGTGGATTTGCCCATAAGGAACGACCGCGCCGTTCCTAACGTAACTCTCGCCGAAGATCCAAGGGTGTGAAGGGCGGGGAGCGGCTTCTGTCGCATCACAGTGACCACGGAACGTCACGGTGACGACGGCAGTTCGCCACTGGTCGCGTTCGGCGTCGGCCGTTGACCGCCAGTCAACCACCATTCCCAGGGGAGTCGCAATCGCCGCGAGTTCCTCATGAACCACGTCACGAACGGCGGTTGCCACCGGCTGTTGGAATTCGGCGTAAAGCCCGATGCGAACGCGGGCGGGTTCCGGTGAAAGGCCACAATGGACCACCGAGCTTGCCAGCAGAACCCAGAGCCAACCCAAAGGAATCGCCGTCCCGCGCACGAGCGCCCGACCCGCCTGGGTCGCCGCAACTCGCGCTTTGGGGACCAATTGTACGATTCCATACCTTGAAATGCAAGCAAAATTCGGGGCATTCGAGGAGGATCACTACGACACAAAAAAAAGGCGCTCGCGAGGAGCGCCTCCAGAGAGCTTGTTTATGAGTGGCCGCTTACCAGGTGAACTTCGCGACGATCACCATGGTTCTCGGATTACTGCTGAACGTAGTCCGGGAGCTGTTAAAGGCGGGGCTGCCCGCAGTCACAAAGCTGTGAACGCCGGGAGTGAAAATGTTGTAGTTGTTTGGCAATTGCGCCGCATCGGGTGTTCCCGCGATGTATTGCGGGTGATTGAGCGCGTTCAGCGCCTCCGCTGAGATCTGGAAATTCATCCGTTCCTTAATCGTGAACCGTTTCACTAAGGACAGATCGATATTGTTGATGGGCCGCATCGCCTCGGTGTTGCGTCCGGCGTTTGGAAAACTTCCGTATCCGGCTGTAATGTAGCGGGCATTCGGATTCGTCGCGACCCAAGCCACAACCGGACAAGCGGGGGTAGTGCAGGCGCCAGTGGCGATGGTGTTGCCGGCGCGGTCCAGACCGACAATGTCGCTTCCCGTGCCCGCGGCGCCCGCCGGGTTGACGATGACCCGGTCGCCGGCCGCGTCCCCATTCAGATTGGAATCGATCCCGCTCTGAACGGTGTAATACTCCGGTGTTTCGTAGATGTAGATCGGGGCAATTTCCCAGTTCCCCACCACGTTTCTCATGAACCAGTTCCGGCTGCCGTTCAGCCATTGGCTCTGATATACGGCGGTCAAGGTCAGCCGCTGGCGGCGATCCAAAAGCGAACTCGCCTTATCCGCGTTGAGGTTTTGGAAATCCTGCGCCCGGCGCGGCGTTAAATAGGTCGCCCCGAACTCCGTCGTGCTGTTGTCGATCAGATGGCTCCACGTGTAGGAGCCCTGCAGTTGCAGACCGCGCGTGAACCGCCGCGTCAGTTGGAGCGCCAGACCGCTGTACGTGGACCATCCCTGGGGCTCCCATCCTGTGATCGCGCTCGTGAATCCCGCCGCGGCGAACTGCGGCAGCAGATTTCCCTGGCCGATCAACTGCCCGGCGGTGAGCGGGAGAGAAGCCAGGGTCGCGGCGCCAGGAGCAGCGAGGTAGGTCGGTATGTTTTGGGCCGCGGTCACCGGAGACGCTTTGTTGATCTCCTGTTGCATCGGGAGATGAATGCCGCGCGTGCCCAGATACCGCACCTCGAACGTATAGTTCTGTTTGAAGACATGCTGTACGCCTGCGTTCCACTGCAGGGAATAGGGCAGAGTGCCCGGAAATATGTAGCCGGACGTGTTTTGCCGCGCTTCTTCGGGAGTGAGTTGCGTGCTCACGTTCACGGTCGGGGCAAATCCGCCGGCGGCGAGGAAACCGGGCACGCCGACGCGATTCGCGAATTGAGCATCCGTAATATCCGCAGTCGAAGTCAACTGGGGCGGTAGCGACAGGATCGCGATGTTATCGAACAGAACGTCGTACGCCATTCCGAATCCGGCACGGATCGAGGTGGTTCCGCTCGTTCCGGGTGAATAAGCGATACCGACACGCGGCGCCCACGCGGTCTTCTGCGGCCGGGGGTTATTGAACTCAAGCACACCCGGGACATTGGCGATCGCATTCAAGGTTTGAGTGCCGGCGCTGAGCGGCTCCGTCGTGAACTCATACCGGACACCCAGATTGATGGTCAGATTCGGCCGGAACCGCCAGGTGTCCTGAGCATAGGAATAGGTTGCAGTCTGGTTGCCGTAATACCGCGGCGCTCCCAGCGTGCGCTCGCCGAACACGTCCGGTGCGATGTCGAGCATGTACGTCGCGAGATCGGAATACTCGTAATCGCCGCGGGCGCGCTGGGTGAACGATTGCGGCGCGATGTAGCGGCGGAAATCCTCGCCGAACTTAAAGGTGTGCTTGCCCTTGGTCCAGGTGAGATTGTCCGTGCCCTGATAGGTGTTCTGCGATTGCGATTGAGGCGCATTCGGGTCGGGTCCTACCTGCAGACTCATGGAGTCGATCGTCAAGTTGGGAAACTGGTCCAGTCCTGGAAACGAGAAATTGCCGGCCGGGTAGTCCTGGCTCAACCGGTTATATCCCAACCGGAATTCGTTCACCAGGTTGGGCGAGAACGTGTGGTACTCGGTGAAGGTTGCCAGATACGCCGCCTGGGGGACGGTCGTATAGAACACCGGCAGAGTTGCGCTTGTATCGATGAACGAAATGTGGTTGTACGCGAATCGGCCGCTGATACGATCGCGATCGGAGAAATTGTAGTCCGTGGTTCCAATTGCGTTGTAGTTGTTCTGAAAGTTCGGCGCGGCGATGGGCAGGACGCCAACCGGCACAGAAACGGTTCCAACCGTTTCCGTCGCGGAGGCCGTGGCCGCCGCCGGGACATACTTCTGGAAGACTCCGAGATTGGTTTTATTCACGGACGGGATTCCGCCGAGAATCGAGTAGCCCTCCGCCGTTGGCGTGAACACTTGCCCGGATGCCGTCGATGACAAACCCACCGGGTTGTATTCGAAATCCCCGAAGTAGAACCATTTGTCCTTGATTACCGGGCCACCGACATTGGCCCCCACGCGGTTCTGATCGTACCGGGGTTGAGAGAGAATGCCCTGCACGGCGAGATGCTCATCCAAAGCGTTCAGATTGCGGTTCTGAAAGTACTCATAAAGCATCCCGTGAAAGTCGTTCGTACCGTTCTTCAGAATGGTGTTGAACTGCCCGCCTGCGGAATGTCCATATTCGGCGGTGAACTGGTTTTGCAACACGCTGAATTCCTGAACGGCGTCGTTCGGGATACTCGCGGAAGGACCGGTCGTCGATTTTTCGTTATTGTCGATGCCTTCCACGGTAAAGTTATTTTCACGCGGGCGCTGGCCGCCGACAGCCGGACCCGTGCCGATCCCCACGCCAACCCCTCCCGCGCTCGCAATACCCGAGCCCAACATCGACAGATTGATCACGCCGAAACCATTCGCCGCGATCGGCAGGTCCTGGCTTTGAACCGAGCTGAACGTGTTTTCGATCTGCGCCGTGGTGGTGTCGATCACGGCCCCGGATTCGGCGACTTCGACCGTAGTCGTCACGCCTCCCACTTGCATCGTCAGGTTCGCGGTAGCGACCTGGTTTAATTGCACGGCCACGTTCTTTAGCGTGGCTGCCGTGAAGCTCGGCGCCGTAGCCGCGACGTCATAGTTTCCAGCCGGCAGATTGCTGAAACGATACTCGCCGGCCGCGTTGGCCGTCGTCGTCGCTTTAATGTTGGTCGCGGTGTTCGTCGCGGTCACTGTCGTATTCGGAACTCCGGCGCCGGTTGAATCGAACACGGTACCGACGAGATCGCCGCTGACGGTCTGCGAGTGGAGAGCCGGCGCGATCACGATAGCGAAAACCAGGGCCGCCGTACAAAGCCAGACAAGCTTCGCCAGGCGATAGTTCTTCTGTGGCATGTTCCTCCTGAAAAACGTGAATGGTCGTTGCCGCTCGGAGTGCATGGAGGGGACCAGCGTCTGGAACGGCACGCAAGGGCACGCAAACCTGCTGCGAACGCATGATTTGCCGCGTTCCGATGGGACGGGTTGCCGCCAGAACCATTCCAAGGCTCGTAGATCAACATCGGGCGAAGCTGGCGATCTCAAAGTCCGATTTTCAAGCACCACCCACTCAAAGTGGCGGTTTCACGCATCAAAAACGCCGCGCATCGCCCGCGAATCCTCGTTATGAGATTTCATCGGGCGAATCCGGTTTTGGGGAAAACGTGTGGTGTCTAGAGCCTAACGAGCAGTCCAATGTGCTCGGGGTTACGCTCTGTCCTGTTCAGTCCAACGTGCAGGTTGGAATGGTCACGCCCGAGTCCTCCAGTGCCGCGCCCACGCGCAAAATCAGTGGTTCGCCAAATGGGCGTCCGATGATCTGCAGCCCGATCGGCAGCCCCGCGACAGTCCTCCCGCAAGGAAGTGACAAGGCCGGCAGGCCGAGCGCGTTGAAGGACCGGACCAGACGCGTCGTGGCGGAGCGAATCTCCTCCTCGCGATTCGCGACCTTCACCATCGTCTCCCCGATCCGGGGTGCGGCAATCGCGGTGGTCGGAGTAATCAAGCAATCCACCTCGCGCCAAACTTCGCGAAAATCGAGCTGCGCCTGCCTCCGCAAACGTTGCGCGTTGATGTAATCCGCGGCAGTGAGAAATCGCCCCTGATCGACCAGCGCCAGAACGTCTTTGCCGAACTGGTCGCGGTTGGTAAAGTGCGGCTCGATCACCGCCGCCACTTCCGCAAACTGAACCACCATCCCCGCCGCGTTGATCGCAGCCACGTCCGGCAGCCGCACTGTCTTAACGATCGCGCCTAATCGCTCGGCCTCGGCCAGCGCGCGACGTACCGCGGCTTCGACCTCCGGGTCGAGACGATCGAAGAAGAACGCGTCGGGAACTCCGATGCGCAGCCCGCGGATGTCGCAATGCGGTTCGGGCACGAAGTCCGGGACGGGGCGCGATACCGAGGCCGGGTCGCGCGGGTCATGCCCGGCGATAGCGTTCAGCATCAGACCCGCGTCGCGCACGCTGCGCGTCAGCGGCCCCATGTGGTCGAGACTGAACGCAAGCGGCAATGCTCCGAACCGGCTCACCCGGCCATACGTGGGTTTCAAGCCGACGACTCCGCACAAAGCAGCGGGAATCCGAATCGATCCGCCAGTGTCGCTCCCGGTCGCCGCGAATACCATCCCGGCCGCGACCGCCGCTCCCGATCCGCCGCTCGATCCACCCGGGATGTGGCCGGGGTTCCACGGATTGCGGACGGCCCCGAAATGCGGGTTGGTCGACGTAATCCCGAAGGCCAGCTCATGCATGTTCAGCTTGCCCAGCGAGACCGCGCCGGCCACCATCAGTTTCTCGACCACCGCCGCATCATGGTCCGGCACGAAATGCTCGTAGATTTTCGAGCCGCACGTGGTGCGTACGCCGCGCGTGAAAAAGAGATCCTTGTGGGCAATCGGGATGCCGTGCAGGGAACCGCGATCGGTTCCCGCTGCCAACTCGGCATCAGCGAGGCGCGCGGCTTCCAGCGCGCTTTCGCCCGTTATCGTAATAAAGGCGTTGAGCTTGGGATTAAGGCGCTCGATCTGCGCCAGGGCTTCGCGCGTGAGTTCGGTCGAGGATATCCTGCCGTCGCGCAGCGCCCGGACGGCCTCGCCGATCGTCACTCGCTCTCCGGGTCCGCGTGAAAGACTACGGCCGGCTCCTGGTCGGGCGTGAGTTTGACAGCGAGCGGCCGAAAGGCCGCTTCCAATGCATCGAGCCGCGGCGCGATCTTTTCAACGTCCGCCTCTGGAATCGCCAATCCGCGCGCGCGGGCAATCGCCTTCCAATCCGTCATATCGATTCCTTGCGGTTGCCCCGCGCGCTCCATTCGGCCCCCGCCAATACTACCAGCGACGCCACGAAGGTCCACAGCAGGATCGTCACCGAGTTGCGAAAGACGCCGTATTCGCGCTGCAACTTGTCACGCAGCAGCGGAAACAGCAGCAGGTTGAGATACTTCATGCCTTCCAGAATCAACCCAACCAAAATCGCGACCGGCGCCACCTTCGCCGGCTCGATCTTTCGATTCGGCAGCAGCCAGTAGACCAGAAACAGCGCCAGAATCGAGATCGGCAGCGCTGCCAGCTTAAAGAACAGCAGGTTGATCCAATTCTGGATGGCCGCATGCGAAACTCCCCACTCCGCCAGCCACCCGGTGTTGAGCGCCGTCAATAAAAACGAGAGCAACGCGAGCCCGCCGCAGGCGAAGATCATGCCCAGCGCGACCAGTTGATTCTTCCAGTACGGCCGATTCTTGGCGACCCCCCAGGCGCGGTTCAACGCCACCTCCAGCGGTTCGAACACACCGTTGGCCGTGAATAACAGAAGGATCATCGAGCCGACCTGGACGACGGCATGGGATGGCGGGTTGCGCCGTATGAAATCGCCGATGTCACCGGGGAACGAGTCGTCGAGAGCCAGGTAAATCGCCGCTTCTGCGGCGTTCCAGTGAAGGATGTTGCGGCAGAACGACAGCATCACGATCACGAACGGGTAAAACGATAGCAGGACACTGGCCGCGATCGCCAGGGCATACACGTGCGCCTCGGTTTCCATCAGGTAGCGCACGGTCGGCCCGAACCGTGACAGGCGGCGGCTCGGCTCGTTGTTAGGAAGTTTCAGCAGCAAACCATCAGAGTAGCGTACGCTCCCGGGTCACGCGACGCGCCTTGACCATCCGCTTATCCCACCTCCACCCCCACATTCGGCCACGTACGCTCGATCGATCGGTCTTACGCCAACGCCAGCGCCTCGCGCAGTCCGGGGTCGTGGCGCACGCGCCAGATCCGGCTGTCGAGATAGTAGTGCGTCAGCCCAAAACCGCAAAAGAAACCGAATGCCAGATTCGACACGTTGCCGAGGTGAAATCCCGGAATGCGATAGGCCGCACTGAAGACCAGCGCGATCGCCGCATACGCCAGCAGGCTCCGGCTCACCGCCGCCGGGATCCGTCCGTGCCGGCCTTCATTGCCCGACAGTCCATATCGGTTGCGATTGTGAAACCAGATCAGCGCATGGTATTGCAGGTTGTGCACAATCGTCACCGTCGGCGTGGCCGCCTGCCAACTCAAGTACGCGAAGGTGAGCCAATGCAGGGGAATGACGGAGAAAAGCAGCAGGTACTTGGGAATGTTGAAAGAGTCGCCGGCGCGCCACCGGAGCACCTGCCGTGCGAAGTAGACGGCCGCGGTCACGCCAATGACAATCCAGCCGGGCGTTTCCCAGCGCGCGAGTGAAAACGGCAGCCCCAGTTCCTCCGGATGATGGATAAAGAACCGGTGAAACGGAGGAAAGACCAGCATGATTCCGAGGAAGGCGCGATCGAGCGTGTTGTCGAGCGGCCGCAGATCGCGGCCCTTTACCTTGTACAAAACCAGGAAGCCGTAATGCTGGCGCATCACGTGGTAGTAGGCCCACACGGCCACCAGCAGCGCGAGATACCCGCGCCATCCCACCAGCACCATCGCCGGCCCGAGCAGGAAGAAGAAAAGCAAGCTGCCGAATAGCAGACGCGAGTGGCGCTGGCGCGCTTCGCGATCGAAGAACGTCCGGGACGCCGTTCCGAAGATATGGGTGCCATCAAAACCGAGCGACCAGAACCACCACAGAAACGAACTCGGCAGATGCACGACTGTGAAGAGACCCAGATACAGGTAGCCCGCGAGACTGCCACCGATGATCAGTGACAAATCGATTCGCCGTCCGATGATCCACGGCGTTTCCGTGCGCGGTATGGGTTGGGCAGCGGTCATCGGCAGGGGGACACTGACTATAATAGTGCATGCCAGAACCTCTCGCACTCTCTCTTCAACAAGCCGTCGATCGCGAATACGCTCTGCTGAAAGCCATCGCAGAGAGCGATACGGGCGTGAAGCCGGCGCCGGGTAAATGGTCTCAGAAGGAAGAGCTCGGGCATCTCGTCGATTCCGCGGCCAATAACCACATGCGTTTCGTGCGTGCCTCGCTCGAGCTTACTTTTCGTGGCCCGGGCTATCAGCAGGATGCGTGGGTGAGCCTGCACGGCTACCAGGAGATGCCGTGGGCGGACCTGCTCGAATTCTGGAGGCGCTACAACCTGTTCCTCGCAGGCCTGGTCCGCCGGATTCCGGAAGAGTTTCTGGAGCGCGAGTGCGTCGTCGGTGGAAGCCGGCCGGTGACGCTTCGATTCCTGATTGAGGATTACATCTTGCACATGCAGCACCACCTCGACCACATCCTGAAGCGCGAAACGATCCGGCAATATCCCGGCGCGGCGATAGGCGTGTAGCCAGCCGCTGCCCTACTCGCGCAGCGCTTCGATCGGATCCACACGCATCGCACGCCACGCTGGAACGTAGCTCGCCAGCATCGCAACCGCGAGGAACAGCGCGGCGCTGGCTGTGAACGCCGGCGGGTCGGTAGCGCTCACATGATAGAGTTCGCTGGTCAGAAGCCGTGTGACTGCCAGCGAACCGGCCACCCCGATGGCGATTCCGGCCAGCGCCATTCCGAGCCCCTGCCGCAGCACCAACTGCAGGATATCGGCGCGCTGCGCACCGAGCGCGATGCGCACACCCAACTCTCCCGTACGCTCGGCGACCGAGTAGGCGATCACGCCATAAATCCCCACCAGCGCCAGCAGCAGAGCAGTCCCGGAGAGAGTGCCGAGCAAGACGGTGGTGAACCGCGGTTGCGCCGCCGCCGCGTCGAGGAGTTCCTCCATCGTCTGCACCTGCGTGACGGGTTGATCGCGATCGGTAGCCAGCACGCGCTCACGCACTGCCTTCGTCAGGAGGCGTGGGTCGCCGTCTGCCCGCACGATCAGGTTCATGAACGCCCACGGCAGTTGCGCGTACGGCAGATAGATCTCGGGTTGCGTCTCGGCGGCCAGGCCGACGTTGCGGACATCGCCAAGCACGCCCACAACCTCCACTGGATTGGTCTGCCGCCCCAGCCAGATGTGCTTTCCGATCGGATTTTCATGCGGCCAGAAGCGCCGTAGCGCCGTTTGATTCACCAATGCCACGCGAGAGTCCTTTGCGCCGTCGTGCTCAGTGAAACCGCGCCCGCGCAGAAGGGGAACGCGCAGCGCCTCGATGTAACCCGGTGTGAATGTCTGGATATTGAACAAGGGGCGTTGGGCCAGCGGCACTGCGGGCTGCCCTTCGGCCAGCGCCGGCGAGAACCGGTCGGGATTGGCCGGCAATGCCGACGCCACAGCCGCGGCGCGAACCCCCGGCAGGCTGCGCACGCGCGGCAACAGGTCATCGAAAAACGCGATCATTCGCGGCCCGTTCGCATATCGAGCAGGCGGCAGCGTGATGTTCATCGTCAGCAGATTGTGAGGATCGAACCCCGGCGGAGCGTTCCGCAACTGGACGAAATTGCGGAGCAGCAAGGCGGCGCCGATTAGCAGGATCGTCGAGAGCGCCACCTGCCCCACGACCAGCAACTGGAGCATCCGGTTGCGGTGACGGCCGGGCGTGGCGCCTCTTCCTTCGGCGCGCAGCACCACGTTCAGTTGCGGGCGGGACATCTGCAGCGCCGGCGCCAGACCGACCAGCAGGCCGGCCACGGTGGAGAGCGCCAGCGTGAACAGCAGCACGCGCGGATTGATCGCAATCTCCTGCGCGCGCGGAAGATTGTTCCCCGCCAGCGACACGATCAGCCGCGTGCCCCACGAGCTCAGCGCCATCCCCGCCGCTCCGCCGGCCAGCGCCAGCATCACACTTTCGGTCAGCAACTGCCGGACGAGATGCCCGCGCGCCGCGCCCAAGGCGGTACGCACGGCAATTTCCCGGCGCCGCCCGAGGGCGCGCGCCAGCACCAGGCTGGCCGCATTGCCGCAGGCGATCAGCAGCACCAGACCAACCGCGCCGAACAGGATCAGCACCGCCGGCCGGTAGTTCGCCACTGTCTCCTCGCTCAAAATTCCAGTGCGCACGATCAGCGACGGATCCGTATCGGGAAAGCCCGGCCGCTCGCTGCGGTACCGTGCTGCCAGTGCGCTCATTTCCGCTTGCGCCTGCTCGACCGGGACGCCGTCGCGCAGCCGTCCCATGAAGTTCAAAAATCCCGCTCCGCCCTGCACCTGTTGCGGGGTGGCGAGTTTCAGTTCGACCACGCGCGTAGTCAGCAATTCGAGCTTCGGACCTAGGAAATCGAACCGAAACCCGGCGGGCAATACGCCGATGATGAGGTAATCCTTCTGGTCCAGCGTGATGGGCCGGCCGAGCACACCGGGGTCGGCGTGGAAGCGCCTGCGCCACAACTGATCGCTGAGAAGCGCCACCAGCGGGCCACCCGGTTGATCCTCCTGCGCGGTGAATCCACGGCCGAGCGCCGGTTGAATCCCCAGCACGGGGAGAAAATTCCACGTGACGCGCGCCGCCGTGATCTGCTCGGGATCGTCGCGCCCGGTCAGGGTGAACGTTTCGTTGGTGACGGCCGCCAGACCGGCAAACGAGCGGCTCTCGCGGCTCAATTGCTCGAAGCGGGTCCACGACAGCGGACCTCGGCTCAGGGCCGTTCCTTTTTGGTCCGCCGAGAGCAGCACCAGCCGCTCCGGGTGAGCATATGGCAGCGGCCGGAGCAGCAGCGCGTCGGCCACGCTGAAGATCGCGGTATTGGCCCCGATGCCCAGCGCGAGGGTCACGACCGCGGCCGCCGTGAATCCGGGCTGGCGGGCGAATCCCCGGAACGCGAAGCGAACATCCTGGGCGAGGCTCATCATCTTCCATTAGACGCCCTGCCGACCGAATCGTGTCGGAGCTTGCGGGAGGTGGGATCGGAACCGGCTTGTTTTTCCTGGTAATGCTTGTGCCATAATTCGGACCATTAGGAGGACGGGATGAGAATCAATGCCTGGCGTGCGAGCCTCATCTTGTTTCTTGGCGCCTGCCTGTGGTCGCAAATCGCGCCGAGCGCACCAAACTCTCGACAAGGTGGCACTGCTGCGAACACCGAATCGAAATCTCGGCGGCCCGCGCCGCGGCTCTCCGACGGCAAGCCGGATTTCTCCGGCATCTGGATCGGCGGCGGCCCGTTAGCCGATTTAGCTGAGGGTTTGCCGAAGGGACAAACAATTCCGCTGTTGCCCGCAGCCGCGAAGCTCATGAGTGAGCGGTTCGCAAAAGACGACCCCGAAGCGAACTGCCTGCCAACGGGCATCCCACGAATCGCGCCCTATCCCTGGACTTTCACGACCGCCCCAGGCAGGTTATATATCCTATTCGAAGGGAACATTCACAGCTATCGGCAAATCTTTATGGATGGGCGCTCCCATCCAACAGATCTGAATCCGACGTGGTATGGACATTCGGTCGGCCGCTGGGAAGGGGACACGTTGGTGATCGATACTGTCGGCTTCAATGACAAGTTTTGGTTCGATTTCCGCGGCCACCCCCATACGGAACGATTGCACACAGTTGAGCGCTACACGCGTCCGGACTACGGAACGCTGGTAAACGCGATCACGATCGACGACCCGGGAGCCTATGCCAAGCCTTTCACTGTCACCTTCAGCGCGCACGTGTTTGATGGAGACATTATCGAGTACATCTGTCAGGAAAACGAACACTCACAGCAACACCTTCGGGGTCCCGCGATCCCACCGACTCCGGAGTTACAGCCGTCGAGCACTCTGTTGCCGCTGAGTCCGAAAGATCCAACCGGCCCACGGTAGCCGGAACCGCTTTCAGCGAGTTATGCCGGCTGGACAGGCGGCGGGCAGAACTGGCTGCCCACTCAGTTCGCGAAGGTCGTCCACCCAGTAATCTGGCTCGAAGCGCGCCAACTCTTCCGGGTCACCATAGCCGTAGCGGACGGCGCAGATTTTGACGCCTGCACGGCGGCCGGCTTGCATGTCGGGGGCGCTGTCGCCGACCATCAGGCAGTCTTCGGGTTTCGCACCGAGTGCGGCAAGCGCGGTGTGGATCACATCCGGGGCCGGCTTGCACGGAAAGCCGTCGGTCCCTTGCACGTGGTCGAAGTGCCGCAGCAGGTCGAATTGCTCGAGGACGGCGCGGGTGGTCACGCTGCCCTTCGTGGTTGCGGTGGATTTGCGGCCGCCGAGCGCCGCCAGGCCCTCGCGCACTCCCGGGAAGACCCGCGTCTTCGCGTGGCCGGCTCCTAAATAAAGAGCGCGGTACTGAGCGATCAGGTCCGCGGAGATCTCATCCGTGAAGTGCGGTAAGGCATCGCGGAAACATTCGTTCAGGTGCAGACCAACGAAGCTTTTCAGGTATTCGAAATCGCGCGGGAGCGAACCGTGAGCGACGAGCACCTGCTGGATCGCGCCGCAGATATCTTCAGCAGAATCCAGCAGAGTGCCGTCAATATCGAACAGATAGACCGGGAACGACGGGACTTGTCCGTGCGCCACCCGGACACCCGCCATTACGCCGGTTGCTGGCCTTCGGAGAAGCCCGGGGCGCGGCGGCCGGTCTCGGGACGCAGCACCTGCTGGGTACGATCCTCGGAATCCTTCGAACCGCTCGCCGAGATCGGCGGCAACTGCTCGCCGTTGATGATGGCCATCACTTCGTTGCCGTCGAGAATTTCGCGCTCGAGCAGCGCCTCGGCGATCTTGATCAGGGTCTCTGAGCGCTCCTCGATAATGCCGGCGGCCGTGTTGTAGCCACCCTGCACCAGCTTCTTCACCTGCTCATCGATCCGGATGGCGGTCTCTTCGCTGTAGTCGCGATGCTGAGCGATCTCGCGGCCGAGGAAGATCTGCTCTTCCTTCTTGCCGAAGCTCAGCGGGCCGAGTTCGCTCATGCCCCACTCGCAAACCATTTTGCGGGCCATGTCGGTGGCGCGCTCGATGTCGTTGCCCGCCCCGGTGGTCATGTGGTGCATGAATTTTTCTTCGGCGATGCGGCCGCCCATCAGGATGGCCAACTGCGCCAGCAGGTAATCCTTGTTGTAGGAATGCTTGTCGTCGATCGGCAATTGCATGGTGACGCCTAGCGCCATACCGCGCGGGATGATCGTCACTTTATGCACCGGGTCGGCGTTGGGCAGCATGGCTGCCACCAGCGCGTGGCCGGCTTCGTGATACGCGGTGTTCTTCTTTTCGGCATCGCTGAGGATGAGCGATTTGCGCTCCGCGCCCATGAGGATTTTATCTTTTGCCAATTCAAAATCGATCATCGTGACGACTTTGCGGTTCTGGCGCGCGGCGTTCAGCGCTGCTTCGTTCACCAGGTTTGCAAGTTCGGCGCCGGCCAAGCCGGGTGTGCCACGAGCGAGCACCGAAAGATCGACATTGTCGCCTAACGGAATCTTCTTGGTGTGGACGCGCAGGATGGCCTCTCGGCCCTGCACGTCGGGACGGCCGACTACCACGCGGCGATCGAAACGGCCCGGCCGCAGCAGAGCGGGGTCGAGCACGTCGGGGCGGTTGGTCGCCGCCACCAGGATCACGCCTTCGTTCGATTCAAAACCATCCATCTCGACCAGTAACTGGTTGAGTGTCTGCTCGCGTTCATCGTGACCGCCGCCCAGACCGGCGCCACGATGGCGGCCGACGGCGTCGATTTCATCGATGAAGATAATGCACGGGGCGTTCTTCTTGCCCTGCTCGAACAGATCGCGGACGCGGCTCGCGCCCACGCCGACGAACATCTCGACGAAATCCGAACCGGAGATGGAAAAGAACGGCACGCTGGCCTCACCGGCGATGGCGCGCGCCAGCAGCGTCTTGCCGGTTCCGGGAGGCCCGATCAGCAATACGCCCTTAGGAATTCGACCGCCGAGCTTCTGGAATTTTTGTGGCTCGCGCAAGAATTCAATAATTTCCTGTAGCTCTTCCTTGGCTTCCTCGACACCCGCCACATCTTTGAACGTGACTTTCTTCTGTTGCGTCGAATGCAGACGCGCGCGACTCTTGCCGAAGCTGAGCGCTTTGTTGCCGCCGCTCTGCATCTGCCGCATCATGAAAATCCAGAAAGCGATCAGGACGATAAATGGCGAGGCGTTCAGCAGGATTGAAATCCAGTTACCGGAGCTGGTGTCTTTGATTTCAACGTTGACACCCTTTTCCTGGAGCAACTTGTAGACGTCGGGATAATTCGTGGGAATCAGCGTGTGCAGTCCCTGGTTGGGGCTCGTGTAGGACCCGTGAACTTCATTTCCGCTGATGGTAACGTCCTTCACTTGGCCCTGCTGCACCTTGTCCATGAACTCGGTGAAGGTAATCTGCTGTTCTTTCCGGCCCTGGCCCGTCCGCACCACGGCGAACAACAGCACCGCGACACAGATCAGAACCACCCAGAAAACCGCGGTTTTAATATTAGAATTCACTAGTCCTCCCTACCAACTTCACTACTACCGGATACATTGTTATAGACGCCACCTGCCCCCGGAACGATTCTCGTTTCTCGAATTCGCAGGGTCGGGGTGTCGGGATCGGCCGCATACTCCTTGGCAGGCCCGAACCGGTGCGCCCACACGATCGATTGGCCGTCCATCAATACGGGCCAGTGCCGCCGCTCCCAGAGCGGGATCCGGAACTGCTGAAACAGGGTTTTAATCTTCTCGGGTCCCTCAGCACCTTGGGGCTGGTATTGATCGCCGGGGCGCCAGTTTCGCATCTCCAGGGGGCCCGCCACGCGATGCCAGTTCACAGCACCCATCGTCCCATTATATACGGAATTCGCTTCGTCCGAAGTGTCCAATTTTTCAAATACTTCCAGGCATAACTCTAGTTCTGTACCAGGTATACGGAGAATCCCCGGGACGGGTGCCGGAAAACGATAGTTCCGGGCGGAAAGACCATTGGCGACGGGCCGGGCGAACCGCAGCCACTCAAACGACCGCATGACGTCCACCGCCGGCGCCTGGAGCCGCCCGTGGCCTTCGGTGGCGAGCGCCATCTTCAAGATTCCATTAACATGATCGAAAACGATCCCGAGCAGGTCTCCGCGGACAGTCTCGATCGCCCGCCGGACTAGGCGACGCGCCGCCGCCAGCGGGAGCAGTTTGAGACGGGTGGTGTCGAGCAGGACCGAATCTACGCCCGGTACCAGATAACTTTCGGCCAGCCGGCCGATTTCCGCCTCCCAATAGCTCTCCTCGGCCAGCGCCCAGTCGGCGGTATGCGCGAGGTTTCGCTCGAAACCCGGGTTCCAGTCGCGAACCAGTTGAGGCAGCAATTCGTGCCGGATTCGATTGCGGGCAAAAGTCAGGCTGCGGTTCGTGGAATCTTCCCGCCACGGGATGCCTCGATCGCGGAGAAATTGCACTATTTCGGTGCGGTCGATCTCGATTAGCGGCCGCACGATCCGGTCCGCCGTCACCGGCCGGATTGCGGAAAGTCCGGCGGTTCCAGCGCCGCGAAGGAACCGGAACAGCACGGTCTCGGCTTGATCGGAAAGCGTATGGCCGGTCGCCACGCGAGACACGTCTCCGCTGGAAATCGCGTTACGAAAGAGCGAGAGCCGGGCTTCGCGCGCGCTTTGCTCGAGATTCTCCGACGCTGCCGAAAGATTCGCGTCGTGCCCGGTGAACGGGAGTCCGAATTCGGCCGCGAGCCGTCGGACGAATTCCGCATCTTGCTCGGATTCGTCGCCGCGCAGCCGGTGGTTAAGGTGCAGGACGCGAAGGTGCAGGTCCCAAAGCGGAGCGAGTTCGCGAAGAACATGGAGCAGACAGACTGAATCGGCGCCACCCGACACCGCCACCCCGACTTTCTGGCCTGTGTCGAACATGCGATATCGGGCAATCGTCTGCCGGACGCGGTCAACCACGGTTTCTCCGTTCTCATTGTACGCACTGGGTTATCGTAGGAGTTCCATGAATGATGACATCCTGCGGCGCGCCGCGCGCGTGAAGCTCCTGCTGATGGACGTGGACGGCGTCCTCACCGACTGCAAGCTGTACTATGTGCCGGATGCGCAGGGACGTATGGTCGAAACGAAGGGTTTCGATGCGCAGGACGGCATCGCGCTGCAGTGGCTCAACTGGAAGGGGATCCAGACGGGAGTGATCAGCGGCCGCGAGTCGCCCGCGACCGTCGAGCGCGCCCGGCAGGTGAAGATGACGTATGTCTATCAGGGGCACATCGAAAAGATTCCGATCCTGGAGGAGATTCTCGCCAAAGCGCAGATGGATCGCAGCGAAGTGGCGTATGCGGGCGACGATCTGACAGACCTCGTAATTCTGCGTCGCGTGGGGCTGGCGATCGCGACCGCCAATGCGCGGGCCGAGGTAAAGCGTGCGGCCCACTACGTGACCGAGGCGCGAGGCGGCTGGGGCGCCATTCGCGAAGTGGCCGAACTGCTGCTGAAGGCCCAGAACCGTTGGGGCGAGATCCTGACGCACTACGAAGCCGAGTAGGGGCCGTGTGACAATGGCTTCAGGGACAGGTATGCGGCGTCTTTTTCAACTGATCGTACCGGTGGGGATTGTTGCCGCCGGATTGCTTTTCAATGCGACCGCCAGTTGGGCGAAACCGGAATATAGCCGGAAGACCAAAAAAGATTGCAGCTTCTGCCATCCGTCCGATTCCTGGAAGCTGACGGATGCCGGCAAATATTATCGCGAGCACCACTACTCGCTTGATGGGTACAAGCCACCGGCCAAATAAAGCAGGCTAAATTTCTCATTGTTCCCCGCGGCCGGACTATTTCTTGGCCGGGGGCTGCTTGTGCACCTGCTCGAAATACTGCTCGACGTAACTTTCGAGAGCGGCGGGAATCTCATCACGGCCGATCTCGCCGCCGGCGTCGGTGTGCTGCGCGGAGCGGTCGGCATAAGCGGTCCGAAGCTGCTGCACGGTCGACTGCACCTCAACGGTGGCTTCACCGCTGAGGTTGGCCGAGCGTTTGCCGATGATCTGGCTGATCTTTCCCATTGCGGCTAGTTGTTCGGCCTGCTTGAGATCCTTGGCGCCGTCGCGGTTGCCGACGCCACCGCCAGGCTGCTTGTTGGACGGCTGCGCGTCATTGCCCTGGCCGGGCGAGTTTTCGGCCTGCTGAGACTCGTTGCTGAGATCGGGATCCTGCTCTTCACCACCGGCCTGCCCGTTGGCCTTTTCGCCCTTCTGCTGCTTGCCCGCGTTTTGCTGGCCTTTCTGCTTGCTGTTCTGCTGGGACGCTTGCTGCTGCTGTTGCTGCGCGTTGTTGCCGGAGGGCTGCTGCTTCATGCTGGACAGCAGATTCTGCACCGCATCGCGCATTTTGCTCAGCAGGCTGGAGCTGTTAGAGCTGTTCGAGTCCTTTCCGCCGGATTGCTGGTTTTGGCTGTCCTTCGCGTCGCCGGGACGGTTGGAGTTCTCATCGTCGGAGGCACGCTCCTGGCCCTGGTTTTGCTGGTCATCGCCGTTATTGCCATCGGCTTTGGCGTCTTGATCCTTGGAGTTCTTCTCGGTGGGCTTGGCGGAATTGTTCTGATCGTTGGATTCCTCGAGCGGATCGCCGGCCTGGTTTTGGTCGTCCTGAGGGTTCTGTGCTTCGAGCGGGCTGTCATTGTCGTCCTGCGGGATCTCGCCGGGCCGAAGATTCTTCCTCTCGGGGACGCTCGCCTTTTGCGGGCGATCGAGACCGAGCGCGTCTTGCAGGATGCGGGCCATGGGCGCGGTCAGGTCGAGACGCCGCGTGAGACCGTAACGGAGCGCGAACAAACTGGAGGCCACCAGGATCAGGGCCACCATCGCGTAGATTGACCGGGGCAGTGTGAACGGAATGGCGCGCCGCACATCCAGACCCACGGCAATCTGTTCGGCCTGGTCGAGTTGCCGGCGGCGAATCTCGGCGGGAGCCCGGGAAGCGCCCTCGGTGTTGAAATAGATCGCCGTCGAGAGCGCGTCGGCCAGATGCATCCGGCGGTCGACGATCTGCGCGGAAACGTAGAGCGGCGGAACCTGTTTGCGAACGCGGTAAAGCGCCACCGCGAAAGTGACGGCTGGAATGAGAATGACCCAATACCAGTTGAGGATCTCGGTTCCCAGGACCAGCAGGAGGATGAACGCGGACAAGGCCGCACAGACAGCGATCACACCCTGAGACAACAGTTGGTTGTACAGGAGCCGCCGCCGGGCGTTCCGGATCAGTGCCAGCACAGTCCGTCCTCTTGAAGTAGCGCGCACGACTTCAGGAACGGTCGTACTCCTGAAGAACGAGTCGTTCTCATCCTATCATTTTCCGGCGATTGCTGGTTTCCCAAGGGTAACGGTACCCACAGGCCAAATTTGTCAATTGTTTAGAATTGAGGGCATTGCAGGCCGCAATGCGAAGGCTGACGAGGATCTACCGGGCGCGCGCGAATCGATGGCTCCTCTTGGCGGCCGCCGCCGCTGCCCAAACACGAGACTTCCGCTTCCCATCCTGACCGTGCCGTTCGCGGTCCACACGCATCGAGACGTCCACACCGAGCAGGAGACGCTTTACACCGGATACCAAAAGTTCCAAGCGGATTCCCGCATTCTGGAAACACCGGGAGAGACCGGCGGCACCCCGCGGCGACGCCAGCCCTGACGTTGAAGGAGGGAATCGCGTTTTCGAGATCGGCTTCCGAGAAAAGCTGTGGCCGGCGGGCTGTGCAATCCAAAACACAGCGTATAATGAATGTCATTTTAGAGGCGCCGCACTCATTCCAAGTTGCGAATCCGACTGGCTGAAGGAGGGACGATGAAGTTTGGATTGGTCGTGTTGAGCCTGGTACTGGCGCAGGCGCGGCCGGCCGCCGCGCAGGCGACGGATCCGGCGACACAACAACTGATTCAGCAGCTCATGAATCGGATCGACAGCCTGGAGAAACGGGTGACGGAGCTGGAGCAAGAGAAGGTAGCGGGGCCCGCGCGGACTCCTTCCCCGCCACCCCCGCCCGGCCAGCCTCCGGTACCGGGGCCGGCCGCCGTCCATGAAGCACATGAGCAGCCTCCAGTACCGGAGATTTCCGGGCCAGAAGCGCAGCCGATCTATCCCTCCCTAAAGATCGCCGGATTCAGCGACATCGATTTTGCTGCCAGCAATCTGCACGCGCCGGCCGCCGGGTTCCAGCCGCAAACCCTGCTGGGCACACATAGCGGCTTTGCAGAAGGACAGTTCGTTCTACAATTCAGCTCCGCGCTGTCGCCCAAAGCGACGGTGTTCAGCGAACTGAGCTTCACCGCGAGATCGGACGCGGGCACCGGCGCCACGCCGGCGCCCGGCTTCAACCCCGAGGTCGAGCGCATCATTCTACGCTACGATTTCAACGACTACTTCAAGCTGTCATTCGGGCGCTATCACACACCGATCAACTACTGGAACACGGCCTTCCATCACGGGCAATGGCTGCAGACCACCATCAGCCGCCCCGAGATGGCGCAGTTCGGGAATAGCTTCATCCCGGTCCATTTCGTCGGCGCCCTGGTGGAAGGCGTGACGCCGGCCGGAGGCTTGAACCTCAACTACAACGTCGGGCTCGGCAACGGACGCGGCCAGGTGATCAGCCGGGCCGGGGATTTCAGCGACATCAACAACAACCGAGCCTGGCTGGTCAACCTGTTCGTCCGGCCGGACCACCCGTTCGGCTTGCAGGTGGGCGGCTCGGTCTATCGGGACGAGATCAACCAGTTGTCCACCGGGCTGACGGCGCGCGAGTGGATTGAATCCGGTCACATCGTGTGGCAGAAGGAGAATCCGGAATTGATTGGCGAGTTCGCCAATGTCCATCACCAGTTCAGTAACGGCGCCAGCTCCAACAGCCAGGCGTTTTACGCGCAGGTCGCGTACCGGCTACCGTGGTTCAGCAAACAATGGAAACCGTACTACCGGTTTGAACAGATTCACGTGCCGCAGTCGGATGGAATCTTTCGATCAGTGGTTCCGACGTTTTCGGCATCCACCGCCGGCGCACGCTACGACTTCACAACGTTCGCGGCATTCAAGCTCGAATACCGCAATTACACGCGCCGCGAGCTGCCTGGGTTCCACGGCATCTTCACGCAGATGAGCTTCACCTTTTAGCGCCATGGAGACGACCGTGAAGAACCTTCATTCCAGACGCGCGATGATGCGGACGCTGATTGCGTCCGCGGCCGCCCCGGCGCAGGCGGCCGACGAGACTCCGATCGCGGTGGTGGTAGGGCCGGAAGTTCCCGTCGAGAACCTGAGCTTTGCGGAGCTGCGCCGGATCGTCTTGGGCGACCGGCAATACTGGTCCTCCAACCTGAAGATCACCTTACTTCTGCGCGCACCGGGCGCGCATGAGCGAGATGCGGTGCTGAAGGCGATCTACCAGATGTCGGAAGCACAGTTCCGCCAATACTGGATCGCGAAAGTTTTCCGAGCCGAGGCCACGAGCGGGCCGCGGACCGTCTATTCCAATGACATGGCGGCGGAGTTAGTGAAAGCGATTCCGGGCGCGGTGGCGTTCATGGATTCATCGCAAATTCCGGGCGGGTTGAAGGTGGTCCGGATTAACGGGCTGCTGCCGCGAGACGCGGGGTATCCGTTGCGCTAGTGTGGCGCAGGCGTCTCGCCTGCGAATCGGCCGCCTACCCCGCTTTGGCGGCGACGAGCCGGACAAAATCGGGCAGCTCGTGTAGGGAAACAATTCCACCGGCCGGTTCCTGCATCGCCAGACGGCGCGCTTCGTCTGGGTCATTCATCATCAGAATGGGGTGAACGCCGGCGCTCTTGCCGGCATTCAGGGCTTCGGCAGTGTCGGCCAGATACAGCGTGTGATCCGGGCGAAGCCGCGTGCCGCGGAGCGCACACTGGAGCGGCGCTTGCTTGATGCCGGCGGCAGCGTCCCGGCTCCAGACGCCGGAGAATCCGCGGCACTTGCGAACGAATTCGATCACCGCCTGCTCCGAGAGCGACGACGCGAGGACCAAGCGAACGCCCAGTTTCTCAAGTTCCGCGAGCGACGGGAGAACATCGTCATAGATGGTTGCGCGCTCGACGGCTTCGCACTCGAAGGCCACGATCTCGGGGTCGCCGAGCGCCTCGGCAGATGCTTCAAACAGGTTCAGTAAGTGCCAATAGCTGCGGCTTCCCGAGCGGCTCGGCTTGCGCTTGCGGCCAAACACACGGGTAGCAATTTCGATAAAAGGCGCGGCCGGAAATTCGGCAAGGCAGCCGACGGGCTCGAACAAAATGCCTTCAATCGGGTTCATTGAGCGGGCTCGGGACCTTCCGCCCAATAGGCATGCCGCCACCGGAGCTGCACGTCGGCGCGGCCGGCCACCGAGAGATCGATCTGATGAATTCCGGGCGCCGCATCGTGACGCTGCGGGAAGCTCAAAACATATTGATCGTGGACGGCCGCGCCTAATTTCTCGATCGCACTATCGATTCCACTCTGCTTGACAAACGAATGCTCCAAGCCTCCGGTGGCACGGGTCAGAGCCTGGACAGAGTTGGTATGGCCGAGACGCGCGAGTTCTGCGAAGATACTCATGAAATTGATCGCGGGAGGCGGATTCGGCATCTGGGTCGGGTCGTCCGGCAACTCGGGAGGCGAAGAGAGATCTGGCAAATCTTTCGGCTTTGCGATGAGACTCGAGGCGTAGGCCGAGTAGCGGGCGGCGAAAACCTCGATGTTCTGACGTTCGACGGCTTCAATAGCTTGTTCGATGGTAGTTTCGCTTCCCCGATCGCGGCTCTCGGAAATGAGTAGAAGTATTTTGCGCCCGGAACGGTGCTGCATATGGCCGGCGACCACGCCGACGGCGTCGAGCATTCGAGCGTCTTGCAAGGCCTTGCCGGGCCTGAGGCTGTTCAGCGCGGAGCGGATTTCGTCGTCGTTCGAGGTAAAGTCCTGGAGCCATGTGACGCGGCGGTCGAACGTGACGACGGCAACCGCGCCGCGCTGGCCGCTGATGAAGGGCTGAATCAAGCCGCCAATGCGGCGAACCTTCGCCAATGCCGGCGTCGAGATGCCCGAGGTCTGAACGGCGATGACGAGCGAAATAGGATCGAAGCCGACGTAGTCGTCGACGGTGACTTCCTGCCGGACGGCGTCGTCGAACAGCACAAAATCGTCGGCATCCAGGCCCTCGACGCGATGCCCGTTCCGGTCGGCCACGCTTACGGGGACTTGCACGACCTGGGTTTGTACGTGGAACGGCGGTGTTTGTGCGGAGATCGTACCGATCCAGCAGAGAAGAGAAACAGCGGCGCGGCGCACGGCGTTACGCCAGCTTGCCCAAACCCGAGGCCAGCAGGCCCTTGGCCATATCGATCTTCGCCGCGTTGTATTTCAGCGGAGCGGCGTTGGCCAGGGCGATCGAAATGGCCTGGTTTGCCAAATCGGGGCTGAGTGTTTTGCCCTTGAGAAAATCCTCGACGCTACGTTCGCGCAGCGGCTTGCCGGCGATGCCTCCGAACACAACACGAGCGTCTTCGATGGTATTGCCGCGGGTCTGGAGCGCCATCGCGAGCGAGGCCATGGCAAAATCCCAGACGCCGCGCGGGCGCAATTTTTCGAACGATGCGCGCAACCCGGGCTTCGGCGCGGGAATGGCGACTTCGGTCAGGATTTCGTTGTACCGGACAACATGCGACTGGATTCGGCCGTCGACCATCATGTCGCCGGGCACGAGCTGCTCAAGCGAAAGCTGCTTCATGCCGGCGGGCGTCGCCAGTGTTGCTGTGGCGTCGAAGGGAATCAAAGCGGTGGCGGCGTCGCCGGGATAAACGGCGTAGCACAATCGTCCGCCCATGGCGGAATGATAGTAGCTGTTGTCGCCGATGGCGCCATAACAGAGGTAGCCGCCGTTGCGCCAGCAAGGGTAGCCGCCGCGCAGGTACTGGCACCAGACTTCCTGGAGCAGGTCGCCGCCGAGGGTGGACGCATTGCGCAGTTCGGGCGAGGAGATCATGTGGACCGCCTCGACCAGCATTGGATAGCGCTTCAGCAATAACTCGGAGTCGGCGAGTTCGGAGAGCTTCGTCGCGGCGCCGATGCGGACGCCGCCCTGGCCGTCATCTTTGATATAGCGCAGGTCATCGAT
Organism: Bryobacteraceae bacterium; assembly: GCA_036406715.1. GTDB lineage: Bacteria > Acidobacteriota > Terriglobia > Bryobacterales > Bryobacteraceae > PSRJ01. Next base: position 53,996 of record DASXAK010000024.1, read on the forward strand.
CTTCTTGATGTCGACCAGAAAGGTGGGCGCCTGCTTCAAACGGTTCTTCAGCCGGACCAACAGATCGGTTCCGCCGGCATAGACCGCGGCTTCGGTTCCATGCTGGGAGAGTATCTGGATGGCTTCGCCGGTGGTGGTGGGGCGATAGATGGAAATCTTCTTCATGCCCGCCTCCCTTGGGCGCGCAGCCCGGCCATGATCTTGTCGCGCGTGATGGGGTGTTCGCGGATTCGGACGCCGCAGGCGTTGTAGATGGCGTTGGCGAGTGCGCCCGGCACCGCGCCGATGCTGGTTTCGCTAAAGCTCTTGACGCCGTAGAACCAGCGCGGCTCCAGGCTGTCGATGTAGAGCTGGGTCTGCCTGGGGACGTCCATGATCGTCGGCAGCCGGTAAGAGAGGTATCCGACGCTGTAGTGGCGGGTGCCGGGGAATTCGCGGTCCCAGGGAATCGCATCGGTAGCAACCTGGGTGCTCTCGACGAGAGAGCCGACCATGTCGGCCTCCGCAACCAGCGGGTTGATGACCAGGCCGGTATCGTGCGGATAAACGGCCCGGATGAAGCGCCAGTTACCCGTCCACGTGTCGACTTCGACTTCGACAAAGCACGCCCCGACGCCTTTGTTGGAGGCCGTTCGGGGGCCGCCCGCGACACCACGGCCTGCCGCGCGAATCACACCGCCGTTTGCTTTCGCCAACGCCGCGAACGTAACGCGTTTCTTCGGGTCATCGGTGGACGATATGATACCGTCCCGAATCTGAACGGCAACGTTGGTTTTCAGGACGTTCGATGCGCGCTGGAGGAGATCTTTCCGCAGCTTGTCGGCGGCGTTGCAGATCGCCGCGCCTTGCAGCGTGATGGTGCGTCCGCCGAACCACTCGTCGCTCGAGGGCGCAATGTCGGTATCGCCCCAGATGAGCCGGATGCGGTCGCGCGTCGTGAAGCCGAGCATCTCGGCGACGAGGTGCGCGAGAGCCGTGGCTGCATTCGAGCCGCTATCGGGAAGCGCCACCTTCATCGTGACGAAACCGTCGGCAGTCAGATCAAGTTCGGTGCCAAACACGCCGGCTCCGTTGGCGGCCGCCAATTTTGCGAATTCCTCTTCCCCTTCGTGATAGCCCATCAGGCCGCCATGATGCTGCGACATCCCGACGCCGAAGCCGCGCTTAAATCGGCCCGGCGCGCCGCCGGGAACCGGATTGCGCTTCTCCCATCCGAACGCCTTGGCGCCCTCGTCGAGCACTTCGACGGAGGGAAACGAATCGTAGGGATACCGCGCATCGCCAGGCTTGGGCCGCGTGATGTGCAGTAGCCGGAACTGCACGGGGTCGACGTTGACCACCTCCGCCATTTCGTCCATCATGCTTTCCCACGACCACTTGGTCTCCTGCTGGTAATAGCTGCGGGAAGGGCCGGGACGCGGCGCATTGGTGCGGTAAGCGCACCACAGAGAGCGCCAGTTCGGAACTTGCGAGGTGTACAGCTCCAACTGGTTGGATGCGTTTCCTGGAGTGGACGCGTGGCCACCGGTTTCCAGATCGCCGACGCTGACGTAGACGGTATGATCGATGGCGGTGATGCGGCCGTCTTTTTTCGCGCCGACTTTGAATTTGGTGATCGTTTCCGGCTTGATCTGAAGCTGGGCGAGTTCCTGGTCTTTCGGCAGCATCACTTTGACCGGCCGGCCAGTTACCTTCGCGAGGTGAGCGACCAGCGGATAGAACCGCTCGGCTGCCAGCCGCGCTGCGCCGAAGGTGGAACCGTTCCACTTATTGATGAAGCGGATCTTGGAAGGATCAATACCGAGCGAGGCGGCGAGAGCCGCGCGCACAGGGTAGATTCCCTGGCCCATGCCCCAGAAGGTGAGGCGATCGCCATCCCATTTAGCGACGCTGCCGCTGGGCTGCATCGGAACCGAGACGCCGCCGACGAAGTGATACGTGAACTCCTTAATGACGTCCGCTTCGGCGAAGCCTTGTTCGAGGTTGCCGCGGTGGTCGGCCCACGTGGCATTGGGATAGTCCTTGGGGGAATTTGGGTGCCGCAACAGATTGCCCTTGCCGCCGCGAAGGTCGGGCGCATCGGCGGCCATCGACTCGTGGAGCATGGAGGCGAAGGGAAGCACTTCGTATTCGACCTGAATGGCCGCAGCCGCGTCCTCGGCCAAGTCCTCGGTTTCGGCGGCCACGATGGCCACCACTTCGCCTTGCAGGTTGAGCTCTTGAGGCAGCGGCTCGGGCAACGAGCGATAGTCGGCGGGCGCGGGAGGACCGACGATCCGGCCGCCGGTGGAGACCGCGATCGAGGCGTTGGGTTTTGGCGCGTTTTGGTATGTGAGAATGTGCGCCACCCCCGGCATCTTTTCGGCGGCAGCGGTGTCGATGCTCTTGATGCTCGCGTGAGGATGCGGGCAAGTGAGAAAAGCCGTGTGCAACAGGTTCGGGAACCAGACGCGGCTGGCGTACTGCGCTTTGCCGGTGAACCGCGGGATGGAGACTTCCGGCATAGGCGGCAGCGGCTTGCCGAGCACCTTCAGATTCTCGGGTGGATAACCCTGCCATTTGCGCGTCACGGATTTCCCCTCGACGACTTCATCTCCGGGAAGGTGGCCGCCATGCGTCGAGTAGTCGCGGACCATCGGCAACGGTTTGTGGATGATCGATTCGGGCGCCGGCTCGATCTCGATGTTCTCGCCGCGCAGGACGGCGGCCGTATCGATCACGGTGCGGATGATCGACGGATAGGACGCGCACCGGCAGATGTGTCCGGCCAGCGCGGCTTTCACCTGGTCTTCCGAGGGATTGGGATTTTGATCGAGAAAGGCTTTCGCAGTCACTACCCACCCAGCGGTGCAAAAGCCACAGTCCGCCGCGACACGCGTGTGACCGATGCGTTGGAGAGGGTGCAGGTTCTTCTCGTCGCCGACGCCTTCGATGGTGAGGATCTTTTTGCCCGCGGCTTCGGTCGCGAGTGTGTGACACGAGTATAGCGGCCTGCCGTCCACCACGACGCTGCAGGCGCCGCAACTCGCGCGATTGCAGCTCCGGTTGGTTCCTGTGAGGCCAAGTTGCACGGCGATCACTTCCCACAACGTGGTGCGCGCTTCATATTCGGCGGCGTGCAGTTTGCCGTTGATCAGGAACGAGGCTTTTTCGCGCGTGAGCGGGGCCGGCAAAACGGCGGCGGAGGCCGTATACACCGCCGGCCCGCCCACGGCTGTGAGCGCAATACCCGATCCCGCGGCTTTCAGGAAATTTCTGCGCGAGTAGTTCATTTCGATACTCCTTCGCGAGGAAATACATTGGGCCGGTACTGTTTGTGACAGGCGGTGCACGACGCATCCAGCAAGTCGGCGACGGCGGCCAGCGCCTTAGTATCTTTTGATTGGGCAGCCCGGTACGCAGTGGTACCGGCGGCGGCGAGAAGGTTGGCGTCTTTGATCCAGTCGGGCTGATCGGGGCCACGCGCGCGCAGCAGGTTGCCGGCTTCGGCAAGCGTGAGTGCGCCGCGGCGAACAGCCGCCCACTCGGCTTCGGTCTGGGGACCGCCGCGAAAAATAGAGAGCAGGATGTCGTTGCTCGCCGGGTGGATCAGATCCAGCATGAGCTGCTTGACGGTTGCGGGCGCTTGGGCGGCCACCGAGGCGCCCAGTACGACCAGACCGGCGATCCTTGCCCGCTTCATTATCGATACAGTCTATCGCGCGGGAGTCAACCCGTGGACGAACGGCTTTCTTCGGTGTAACGGTTGGGGGGGCGCGGTACACTGTAGAGTATTCCCGCCGCATGGAAGGCCAGACAATTTCGCATTACCGCATTCTCTCCGTCTTGGGACGGGGCGGAATGGGGATCGTCTATAAGGCCGAAGATCCGCGGCTTGGCCGGACGGTCGCGGTAAAGTTCGTCCCGGAGACGCTCGCCGGAGACCGGATGGCCCTGGAACGGTTCTTCCGGGAAGCCCGCGCGGCGTCCGCCCTCAACCATCCGAATATCTGTACTGTCCACGATATCGGCGTGTTCGAAGGCCGGCCCTACCTGGTGATGGAATGCCTCGAGGGGAAGACGCTGCGCGATCTCCTCCTGAGCACGCAACTCACCATGCAGGAAGTGTTCGAGCTCGCCATCCAGATCGTGGACGCGCTGGATGCCGCGCACAGCTCGGGCATCGTGCATCGCGATATCAAGCCGGCGAACATCTTCGTGACCCGACGCGGGCAAATCAAGATCATGGATTTCGGACTGGCCAAGGTGAGCGGCCGAAACGGCGGAGGAACGTTGGGTGATTCGCAGGCGCCCACGGCCGCGCTCAATGAGCTGGTGACCAGTCCCGGGTCGACCCTGGGGACGATTGCCTACATGTCGCCCGAGCAGGCACGCGGCGAAGAACTGGATGCGCGCAGCGATCTGTTCTCGTTTGGCGTGGTGCTGTACGAAATGATCACGGGGATGTCGCCGTTCCAGGGGAACACCACGGCCCTGACGTTCGTGGCGATTCTGCACAACGCGTCGGCGCCGCTGGCGCAGCGGCGGCCGGAGGTTCCGGCTGAGCTGGAGCGGATCGTCACCAAAGCTCTGGAAAAGAACCGGGATATGCGGTATCAGAGCGCTGCCGAGATCCGGGCAGATCTGAAGCGGCTGCGGCGAGACGCCGATTCGCGCGCGGGAACGCCAACGCTGTCCAGCATGGCGGCCGCGCCCAACTTGAGTTCCGCGCCGGCATCGGCACGCGCTTCGGCGCCGCCGTCCACTGAAACAATCGGTCCACCGCCGTCAAGCGCGGAGTATCTCGTTGGCGCGCTCCGACGCAACCGGCGGGTGGCGGGGATTGTCGCCGGAGTGGTCCTCGCGGCAGCGGCGGCCGGCGTCTACTGGATGACGCGTCCCAAGCCGCTAGACTCACTGGCGGTGATGCCATTCGTAAATATGGCCGGAGATCCCCGCACCGAATACCTCAGCGATGGAATCTCCGAGAGCATCATCAACAATCTGTCGCAACTGCCCAAGCTCTCGGTGCGGTCGTTCAGCTCTGTGGTGCATTACAGGAACAAAGACATCAGCCCGCAGACCGCCGGCCGCGAGTTGAACGTTCGTGCCGTGCTCACCGGGCGGCTGGTGCGTCGCGGCGATGAATTCGCGATCAGCGCGGAACTGGTGGATGTCGAGGGAAACCGGCAGATCTGGGGCAGCCAGTATACGCCCAAGGTCGCTGACATGCTGGCGATCCAGCAGCAAATATCGCAGGAAATCTCGGAGAAGCTGCGGCTGCAATTGACCGGGGCCGAGATGCAGCGGATGAACCGGCACACGACCGATGATACGGTCGCCTACCAGCTTTACCTGCAAGGGCGGTATCAATGGAACAAGCGCACTCTGGAGGGCCTGCAACAGAGCATCGACTTCTTCAATCAGGCGATTGACAAAGATCCCCGCTACGCGCTGGCTTATGCGGGTCTCGCGGATTCCTACGCGCTGCTGGCGGATTTCAACGTTCTGCCGACTCGCGAGGTGACGCCCAAGCTCCAGAGCGCCGCAGCGAAAGCCTTGGAGCTCGACAACACGCTGGCAGAAGCGCATACCTCTCTGGCGTGGGCGAATTATCACGTGTGGGACTGGGCAGGCGCCGAGCGGGAGTTCAAGCGTGCCTTGGAATTGAACTCGCGCTATGCCACGGCGCACCTGTGGTACAGCGAGTACCTTTCCGCTCTCGGACGATTTAACGAGGCGCTGACCGAGGTCAATCGAGCCCTGGAACAGAACCCGCTTTCGGCCGAAACCAGCCTGGCCTTGGCCACGCGCTCATACTACGCCCGTCAGCCGGGCGCAGCCATCGAGCAAGCGCAGAAGGTGCTGGGGATCGACTCGCGCTACGTCCCGGCGCACGTTCTTCTGGGACGCATCTACGCTCAGAAGGGCTCCTTCGAAGAATCGCTGGCGGAGTTCCGCAAGGCTCTCGATCTTTCGGAGGGCGACACTAACGAACTCGCCGCGCTCGGGTACGGCGAAGCGGTCGCTCATCAGAACGCGGAAGCGCGCAAGACGCTCGACAATCTGATGCAGCGGTCGCGCGACACCTATGTGCAGCCGGTATGGATCGCCGTAATCGAGTTGGCGCTGGGCGACAGGAACGAGGCTTTTGATTGGCTGGAGAAAGCCTATTCAGACCGGTCCTGGTGGCTGGTGAACTTGAGAGTGGATCCGTTCTTCGACGGTATCCGAACCGATCCCCGGTACAACGACCTGCTGCGCCGCGTCGGCTTGGCGACGGCTCAATAGCGGCGCGTTGGGCGCGCGCGGTTTACAATGAAAGCACGGCGCCCACCGCCGAAGGACTTGCCTCTTGAGCCAAATCAAAGTTCTGATTGTTGATGACGAGATCAGCCAGCGGACAGGGCTGGCAGCCATGGTGTCCGCCTGGGGGATGAAGCCGGAAATGGCCGGCGATGGCAACGAGGCGCTCACGAAGCTCGCCAACTTTGCGGCCGATGTGATCATCACCGATCTCAACATGCCCGGTTTGGACGGCTTTGGATTTCTCGAGCGTCTCCAGGAATCGGGCGATATGCCGCCCGCCATTGTGCTGACGGCGTTCGGCAGCATCGAAACTGCGGTCAAAACGGTGCACGAGCTGGGGGCTTTCTGGTTCCTGGAAAAACCGATCCAGCCGGGGACGCTGGAAGTGCTGCTGCGGCGCGCCGCGAGCCACGCGGGTCTGCGCGCCGAGAAGAGCAACCTGGAACGTCAGCTTCGCTACAAAGGATCGCTCGGGGAGATGGTGGGCACCTCGCCCAAGATGCAGGAGATCTTTTCGCTGTTGCAGCAAGCCGGGCCAAGCAAGGCCTGCGTGCTGATCACGGGAGAGAGCGGCACTGGCAAAGAGATGGTGGCCCGCACTCTTCATCTCCTGAGCCAGAGAGCGCAGGGGCCGTTCGTCGCCATCAACTGCGCAGCGCTTCCCGAGACGCTGATCGAAAGCGAGCTGTTCGGCCACGAGAAGGGATCGTTCACCGGGGCGTCCGAGCGGCGGGCCGGATGTTTCGAAGTGGCGCAGAACGGGACGCTGCTGCTCGACGAGATCGGCGAGATGCCGATGGGGACGCAGGCGAAGTTGCTGCGGATCCTGGAAGACTCCAAGGTTCGGCGCCTGGGCGGCAAGAGCGAATTCGAAGTCGACGTGCGCGTCGTGGCGGCCACCAATAAAGTGCCCGAAGAGGCGGTGCGCGGCGGGCATTTGCGCGAAGACCTCTACTACCGTCTCAATGTGTTTCAGGTGCACCTGCCGCCGTTGCGTGAACGCATGGACGATATCCGGCCGATCTCCGAAGCCCTGATCGGCGAGCTGAACCGCAAGCATGAGTGCCGTGTTTCCGATCTGTCTCCGGCCGTAATGGACGCGTTGATGCGCCACGCATGGCCGGGAAACGTACGGGAATTGCGAAATGTCCTCGAGCGGGCGGTGATTCTCGCGGGCGAAGGAACAATCGAGATGAAGCACCTGCCGAGCTTCCTGCAGGCAACCACGCGCAGCCCGGTTGCCGGCGGAGTTCCCGGAGAACCCGGCGGTTCGGAGACTCCGCCGGCCGCGGCGCAGGACGACCCGAGCATCATCCGGTTCCAGATCGGCACCACCGTGGAAGAAGCCGAGAAGGGCCTCATTCTGCGCACCCTCGAGCACACCCGGAACAACAAGACGCGCGCGGCCGAGATTCTCGGCATCAGCCTCAAAACTCTGCACAATAAGCTCAAGGAATACGGCGGCGGCAAAGAATTCGGCATCGGGGTGTAGGACAATTCCCCCCTTCGTTCTACTAACCACAGGCGGCCACCCTCGTACCCAAGTAATCGCGGCCTAGGTGCGCAGAAATTCACAAGCCTGAAACATTCGCCCGGTAGACTCTTTCAACCGAGGTAATTTATGGCTACCGTTGCTACCGCAGCCGCTCCGGGTTTGCACACCAAGCTCTCCCGGAAGCCGGGCAAAATCGGAATGGCGATCTTTGGCCTGGCCCTGATCGTCGGGTTCATCTACGCGACCGCCAATCTGCTGTCTGATCTTTCTACTTTCCATCCGAGTTCCCTGTATCCGTTCGTGATGCTGGGCATCGCGCTATTGATCGCGCTGGGCTTCGAATTCGTGAACGGGTTCCATGACACCGCGAACGCCGTGGCCACGGTCATCTACACCCATTCGCTGGAACCTCACGTGGCGGTGGTGTGGTCGGGCACCTGGAATTTCCTGGGAGTGCTCACCTCCACCGGCGCCGTGGCGTTCGGCATCATCACGCTGCTTCCGGTGGAATTGATCCTGCAGGTCGGCAGCGGCGCGGGGTTCGCCATGGTGTTCGCGCTGCTGACCGCGGCAATTCTCTGGAATCTCGGTACCTGGTATTTCGGGCTGCCATCTTCCAGTTCGCACACGTTGGTGGGCTCGATCATCGGAGTGGGCATCGCCAACCAGTTGATGGCCGCTCACACGGGAACCAGCGGCGTGGATTGGGGCCAAGCCGCCAATGTCGGCAAGACTCTCCTGATTTCACCCGTCGTCGGGTTCGTTTGCGCCGCCGCCCTGCTGCTGATCTCCAAGCTCATTCTGCGCAATCCCGCCCTTTACGAGGCTCCGGAAGGCGCCGAACCGCCACCATGGTGGATTCGTCTGCTGTTGATCGGCACGTGCACGGGTGTCAGCTTTGCTCACGGCTCCAACGACGGCCAGAAGGGAATGGGACTGATTATGCTGATCCTGATCGGAACCGTGCCCACGGCGTACGCTCTCAATCATGCGGTTACGACACAGCAGACCACAGATTTCGTGGCAGTCTCGCGGCAAACGGCCGATACGATTCACAAATACGTATCGACTGCGGCGACCATCGGGGATCCTCACGATGAGATCAAGAGCTACGTGTCGTCGCGCACGTTCACGCCGAGCACCATGCTTGCGCTGCAGCAAATCATCAATGACCTCGGCAACGAGGCGGCTTTGTATAAGCAGTTGAAGAACGTGCCGGAAAAACTGACGCCCAACTTCCGCAACGACATGTACCTGACCAGCGAAGCGATGCGGTTGATGAAGAAATCGGGAAGCCCGAAGATCGACGCATCCGACTGGGTCATTCTGGACAATTACAAGAAGCACATCGACAACAACACAAAGTTCATTCCCACATGGGTCAAGGTCGCGGTGGCGATGGCTCTCGGGCTGGGCACGATGGTGGGCTGGAAGCGCATCGTCGTCACCGTCGGAGAAAAGATCGGCAAACAACATTTGACATATGCGCAGGGAGCCGCCGCCGAAATCACGGCCATGGCCACTATCTGGTCGGCCGATCATATGGGCCTGCCGGTGAGCACGACGCACGTCTTGTCATCGGGTGTGGGCGGCACCATGGCGGCCAATCACTCCGGCCTGCAATGGAACACGGTCCGTTCGCTGGCAATGGCTTGGGTGTTGACGCTGCCGTCCTCCATCATCCTGTCCGCGTTTCTGTTCTGGGCCTTCCGCCAGATCCTATGAGCAAGTGGGGCAGGCCTCCGGCCTGCCGCCGCAAAAGCCTTTGGTGGGGCAGGCTTCAGCCTGCCAAGCCTTTCCTCTGAAAGCTACCCCACAAGGCGCCGCGTTCCGTCGCGCCCTTAGCGGGAATTGGCGGCGGTCCGGAGCAGTTCGCCGAGATCATCGATCTTGTCATCCAGAAGGCTCAGCCTGCGCGCCAGGCCTTGAATGTCGGACGCCGCTCGGCGGTTTACGTCGAAATCAAGTTCGCCGCGGAGCCGGTCTTTGGCGTCCTGCCGGTTCTGGCTCATCATGATGACGGGAGCCTGGACGGCCGCCAGCATCGAAAGAAAAAGGTTGAGCAGAATGAAGGGATACGGATCCCACGCTCTTTTGTCCAGCACCACGTTGACAATCGTGTAGACCGTCAACACGATCGCAAACAGAATGATGAACGTCCACGATCCGCCGAATCGGGCTACCGAATCGGCGATGCTCTCACCCAGCGTTGTCTTCTCCTCAATCACCTCATTGGGATTGCGGCTGGCGCGAGAACGCACAAGGTTTTGCGCGGCGTGAAACTGCCGGCCGAGCGTCGTTAACAGGTCCATCCCCGCATGCGGCTTCCGCTCCAGCAGAATCTGGATGTCATCGCGCGAGATTTCCAGACAGACGCTTTCTTCCAGCGCATGAGCATTGGTTTGATGGGGCGTTTGTTGCAGCATGGAGGCAAACCCGAAGAAGTCGAATTCAGCCGGCTCATCGACAATTACTTCCTGGTGATCCTCGTCCAGAGTGGTGACCCGGACCTTTCCCGAAATCAGCACATAGGCTTGCGGAGCGGGTTCACCCATCTTGTAAATTCGTTCGCGTGGCGCGAACGTCTTCAGTTCCACCTGGGCGGCCAGCACCGCCAGTTCATCGTCGTCCAGTAATGCAAAAAGGGGAATATCCTTCAAGACTTCCGGTTTGCACGCCATACGGTCTCCTTCCGGCAGAAGTCGATCGTACCAGATGTGTTTGCGCGCGATTGTTTAAAAATGATGACTCAGTGCTGGGCGTTACCCGCCTTACGGAACACGTCTGGGAAGTCCACCGAAAACCCCGCCTGACCGCCGATCCGCGGGCTCGCTTCATACCTGCCTCCGAGCACGCCGAAATCAAGACTCAGCCCGCGCCGAAGCTGGTATTGCCCACCGAGCAGGAACTGAAGCTGCTTTCTGCCGAGATTGTCGTTGTCCGCATATCCGCCGTAAATTTCGCCGCCGAGCGTCCACCGCGCGCTGAAATCGTGAAGGATAGAGAGGCCTCCCGTGTATACGTGGCCGCGCGCGTTTTCTATCCCAACCACACCGGTGCTCGTGTTTCCCGCAAACAGGTATCCGAGGTTCAGGTTCAAACGGGTTTTCTCCGAAAGCGATTTTTGCGAGATCAGGTTGAGCCAGTAGTCGATCAATCCGGAACCAAGCTGCCGGCTGGAATCGCCGGTCGGCAGCTCGACATAAAGACTGGCGCCCAATGCCGGAATCCGCGAGCCGCGGGACTCTTTGTGGAGTTCCCATTTGATACCCAGATTGGTGTCGCCTCCACCAATTGCGTTCGGCGTCCCAACGGCACGCAGAATGGCAAGGTACGGCACATCCACGTCAACTTCGAGGTTGAAAGGCAATCCGTAATTGAGTTTGTAGTTCGTTGTGTTTTGGCGGATATTCGGATACTGCTGCTGCAGCCCATCAAATTCGTTGAAAAACTCAAAGTGCCACTTCCCCCGCTCTGTTACCGCGGGGTCATCGGTGTAAAACGGCAATTGCGCCGTGAGCGGCGCCGCGGCCCAGCCCAGCAGGAAGAGAGTTGGCAGCGGCAAACGCATCGAGCGAGTCTATATCGTAGCCCACGCATTTGTGGCGCTTTGTAACTAAGATGAAATGAACGATCGCGCACACCGTTTCACCGGAAACAAAGCTCCGGCGCGCTAGCTCGATACACTGAATGCCGGTTCCGCCACCGGATAGCGGCGAGTCTTTACGCACAGCCGGTAGCCGGCGTACACGTCCTCGAATACGCGGTCCCACGAAAACGCGCGTGAGCTCTCGCGGGCGGCAATTCGCATGTGCGAGAGCATGCCGGGCGCGTTCATCAAGGTGAGTATCGAAGTAACGAACGCACCGTCGCTCCCGGCGACGAATCCGGTAACGCCGGGTTGAACGAGATACTTGGGCCCGCCTTGTCCGGAAACGACTGGAGGAACGGGTACACCCGGCGGCACGCGAAAGCTTCGAGTTGGCGGCAAGTCAAGGCGGCGCCATTGACTTCGAAAAAAGAATCCGCGAACAAAGCGACTCGCGGCATGCTGGATTGATGCATCACGAGAGAACTTCTCCTTTCGTTTTGAGCGCAACCCGAAGTGTTGGGCGGACCCCCGGGCTGCTGAGCACGCGGACCGCGGCCATGAACGTGCCCACGATCGCGGGGCCATCGCCCACCCAGGCACTAGATAACGGCACGTATTCGCCGCTTGTCGAGCGGCAGAAGACCCGATCGGTCCAGCGCACCCGCCCCGGGTGCTCGGGATACTCACGGACTGTGTCCCAGATTGCTTCCGCGTACCTCAGGCGATACGGTTCGCGATAGCGCGGCAGGACCATCACGTCGCTGAACCGATCCCGGCGGATTTCGCTGGCAAACTCTGCGAAACCTCCGGCATTGGAGAGATTCAGAACCGTGTTGGGCTCGCTGGTGTGGCGGTCGCCTCCGGAAATTACACAGCGGCCGGCGCCGGCCGCCAGCGTGATGGCGGCTTGATTTTCCGGCCAGGGGCGCGTGCCGTTGAACTCGATCGCGTGCAGCCAGCGCCCGTATTCGCTGATGAAACCGAGCACGAGTTCGTGATGGACTTTCGGCCCGACTCCTTTTTCGTCCCAATACGGATGGTTGAAGATCACGAGCGCTTCGCGCCGCTCATCGAGCGCGGCCAGAAGTTCGCGCAACCGGTGCGGCGTCGGAGCCGCGGTGTAGGCCGCCAGATCCTCCATCCAGGCGCCGGCCGTCTCCCGAGG
>DASXAK010000025.1:0-10274 GCA_036406715.1 Bryobacteraceae bacterium
AAAGGAGAGAAAAATCTAGGGAGAGGTTGGACCTGCCATTGCTGCGTGTGAAGCAGGCGCTCTAACCAACTGAGCTACGCGCCCCTTTGAAAGGCTATTGCAGCGGAAGGGCTGTGGCGCTGCTCGCGCCAACTCTGAGTCTACTCGAAATGCCGGCTTGCCCGCCACTCGCGGACAAAACGAGCGCGCCGTCAGCTCGATACCGGACGGCCGAGAATCTCCCGCACCTTGCGTCCCAGGGCCTCGCGGCTGAATGGCTTCGGCAGAAAATCGACGCCGCTGTCGAGCACACCGTGGTGGATCACCGTGTTCTCGGTGTACCCGGACAGATAGAGGACTTTCAAATCCGGACGCGACGCCAATAGCTGATCCGCTACCTGACGGCCGCTCATCTCGGGCATCACCACGTCGGTCACCAGCGCCGAGATGCGGCCGGCATACGACTTGCTGATCTCCAGCGCTTCTACGCCCGAAGCCGCCGTCAAAACGAGGTATCCGAGCTGCTTCAGCATTCTCACCGTCAGATCCCGAACAGCGTGTTCATCTTCCACCACCAACACAGTCTCGCCGCCGGCGCCGCGCCCTTCGGCTTCTCCGACCGCGGCGTCGGCCACCATCTCCTGCACGCGCGGAAAGTACAACTTGAACGTCGTACCCTTCCCCAATTCGCTGTACACCCAGATGTCTCCGCCCGCTTGCTTCACCATCCCATAGACGGTGGCCAAGCCGAGTCCGGTGCCCTTTCCCTGCTGCTTGGTGGTGAAGAACGGCTCGAAGATTCGCTGGCGCGTTGCGGCATCCATCCCGTGCCCTGTATCGCTCATCGCGATCATCACGAAGTCGCCAGGTTGCACACCGATGTGGGTTCGGACGTAGTTCTCATCCAGGTGGACGTTGGCCGTCTCGACCGAGATCCGGCCGCCCGTCGGCATTGCGTCGCGGGCATTCACCGCCAGGTTCACGATGGCCTGCGCGATCTGGTTGGGATCGGCCCGAATGTTGCCGGCATCCGCGCTGAGGTCGAATGCGAGTTGGATGTCTTCGCCGAGCAGCCGGCGGAGCATTTTTTCCGTCTGTCCCACCACCGCGTTCACGTTCATGACGCGCGGCTGGATGATTTGCCGGCGGCTGAACGCGAGTAACTGGTTTGTGAGGGCGCCTGCGCGATCCGCCGCTTTCAAAATTTCCTCGGCATAGCCCCGCAGCGGATCCAACGGCGAAAGCTCGTCGAGGATCATCCGGTTGTAGCCCGATATGACGGTGAGCATGTTATTGAAATCATGCGCCACGCCGCCGGCCAAGCGGCCCACCGCTTCCATTTTTTGCGCCTGCATGAGCTGCTCTTCGAGCTGCTTTCGCTGGCTGATATCGCTTACGAAGGCGATGGCGAACACACCCCGCTCGCTTTCCAGGTAACTGAGGCTCACTTCCACCGGAAACTCGGTTCCGTCCTTCCTCCGCCCGGCCAGATCCATGCCAATTCCCATCGGCCGGTTACGCGGCTTCTGGAAAAAGGCCTCCCGCTCCCGCCCGTGTGCCGCGCGCCGCGATTCCGGCAGCAGGATCTCGATTCGCGCCCCGATCAGTTCGTCGTGCGTGTAGCCGAAGATTTCCTCGGCCCGGCGATTGGCCAGCACAATGCGTCCGTTCGGATCGATGCTGACGATGGCTTGAGAGGCGGATTCGAGCAGCGCCACCACCATCTGCTCACTGCGGTGGGCGATATCGGGCATGTCTTTATTGGTGAGTGTTTCCCCTCTGTCGCCGGGCGGCATGAAATTCCCCCTAGCGCAAATCTATTTTCTACCAGACCCTATGGAAAATCAAACTTGCGTACCTGTTTTACTGCTCGTCGCCGCGCCGCTGCCAGAGAAGGGACCTTATCGCGCCGCGGAATCCTCGGGGACCAGTTGCAAGGTGATGGTGCCGATCGTAAACTGCATTCGAACGCGGATCTGCACCGGCAACCGGCGCCGGTCGTCGCTGATCCAGACCTGGAGATGAGCAGACCGCCGATAGAGCACATCGTTAAACAGATAGATCTCATATCGGATCGTCTTGTAGGAGCCTGCCGCCGTTTTGACGTCCTCTCGCTGTTGCGCCTCTACTTTGGCGAGAACGCTCTTCTTGCCATCGCTTACCGCCACTTCGGTGCTCTGGCCCGGCTCCAGGTTCAAGGTACGCAGGAAGTAGATTCCGCCGATGAGATCGTGAACGCACTCGGGGATCTCGATTTCCTTGGATAGAACAACGCTGTTCTTCGTTGTGTCCCGCTCCAGATAGGTCGCTTTGCGGGTTTCCGCGTCGTAGGTGACCCGGGTTTCCCGCCGGCGGACTCCCTCATGTGCGGTCAGTTGTGAACTCTGAACGCACCCCGCCGAATTGAGGTTCGCGCGATAGTCGTCTTCCACTTTGAAAAGCTTCGATACGAAACCCACCGATTCGACGTGGGTATTGATCTGATATCCGGGGTGTGGCCCCTGGGTGGCTGTCCATTCGACTTCCGCTTTGCCTGCCGTAATCAGGCGCCACTCGATGTTATAAGAAAGAACTTCCTTGGACGGCAGGCTAAAGCTCTGCGGCCAAACCAACGGCGGAGAGACCAGCAATATCCACAACCACCGGGCCATGCACCGCCAGTGTCGCAGATGCAGGCAAGAGGCCGCAACTTAACCTGAATTAAGTAGAAATCGGTGAAAATCAACCGACGTAATTGCTCGGGATCTGCCTCAAAATTCCTCGGAATAAACAGAAAAGCCCAAACGCAACCAGTCTCAAAAATCGCTCGGCGTGATGGTAAACGTCTCGCGCCATTCCCCGCCCGGCTCGATCGCCTGCAGCTCCCGATAGATGCCCGCGTGTGCCAGATTGAAGGCGTTCGTGACCGCCGCCATCGGCTCAAAGCAGATGAGATCGCGCCCTTGCGGCGCGTAGACGACCGCAACCGGGTACTTCGGACCGTAGGCGACCGTGATCCTCTGACGTTTCCCTTCGACCCAGAACCGCGCCGCTCCGTCCGCATCGCGGATCAAATCGCTAAAGACATCGTCCAAGTGCCTCGTCCGCAGCGGATGCGGGTCGGAGAAGCCGACTGGCTGGCGCTCGCCGGTTGGAATCAGATGCTCGTTGAGCCGCAGATGTTCGCGCGCGGCCAGGTGTACGCTCCAGTCGTCCCGCGGCGCGTCGGCCAGTCGAAAATACGGGTGGAATCCGATCGCGACCGGCATCGGCTCGACGCTTAGATTGTGGATACTGGTCTCGACCGCGAGCGACCCCTCTTCGAGCCGGTAGGTCATCGTGATGCTGTGCGCGAACGGGAATTGCGCCATCATCCCGGGATACCGGGCAAACTCCAGCCGGCTGGTCGCATAGGCGGAACGCGCGTCGGCTCCCGCCGCTACGAGTTTCCACTCCGCAGAAAAACTCAGGAGGCCATGGATGGGCTGCCCGAACGAGTCCCGCCGCAGATTCCCCAGAGCGGGGTGTAACACGAATTGCTTACCGTTCACCCAATACGCGTCGCCGTCGATGCGGTTTGCCCACGGCGCAAGAAAGGGAATGCCGCACAGCGCCGGCTGCGACTTCAGCGCTTCGAGGCTGGAAAACGGAAACCAAAGCACGTCCTTTCCCTTCACGGTAAAGGAGTAGGCGATATTCCCGATCGACGGGGCCAGCCGGACCTCCATCTCGCGCCGGCTGTCGGCCAACCGGATCACCTCGACGGCGCCGGATTGCTCGCAATGGACGGAGAAGTCATTCCCGCCCGTTTCCATAATCCACCTCAATTAAAAATAGGCCCTTGGCCGGAGCTGTCGGCCCGGACCTCTCCGGTAAGGCCGTCACATCGGTGATATTGCCCTTCCCTGCTTCGATAAGGGTGCCGACCACGTTGCGCACCATGTGTTTCAAAAACCCGTTGCCGCGGACACGATACGTCAGTCGACCGCTCTGCAATTCCAGCACCGAGGAATAAATCGTCCGCACTTTGGACTTGCCCTCTTCGTCGCTGTCGTCGGCCGCGGCGAAGGCGGTGTAATCGTGCGTTCCTTCAAAAACCGCCGCCAGTTGCACCATGGGAGCTTCCTCCAGCGGGTAAGGGTAGTGATGGACATACGGCCATTCGAACGGGCTGCAGACCTCGTCCCGGCCGATGCGGTATTCATAGACCTTCGAGTGCGCGTCGAAGCGCGGGTGAAAGTTCGGGGCAACCTCGTCGAGATGCAGAATCCGCACTGTCGGCGGCAGCAGGCGGTTCATGGCGCGCTTCAAATTCGCCAGCGGGATCGGGTTTTCGAGCGTGAACGCGGCTACTTGGCCGAGGGCGTGAACCCCGGCGTCCGTGCGGCCCGAACCCGCCACCTGGACGGGCTTGCCTTCGATTTCCGAGACGACCTGCTCGAGGATGCCCTGGATCGTCGGCAGCCCGGGCTGCACCTGCCAGCCGTGAAAATCGCCGCCGTCATACGCGATCTTAGTCTTGATGCGACGCATCAGACCGCACGGAAGCCCGCCCGGGCAGGCGGCACGCGCTCGACACACGACGAGTGGCGCTCGGAAAGGTGATTCACAGACGCTTTACTATAGCATCGAGTAAAACGCGCACCGCCGACCGCGGCGTTATGGCCGCGGCTGAGTTATAGGTCCCGCCGCGAGCGTGAGCACGCGGTTTTCACACGCGCTCGCGCCTGCGATAGTACCAATCAGCAACGCGCCATAGGCCGTTCCGGGACAAACGATTGCCACTGAATGCCATTTCTGCATCTCGCCGATTCATTCGATTCGAGAGTTTTATGATTTTAAAGCAGTTCTGAATTGGTGAGAAGGTTGCAAGAAGAGAGGCCGTGATTGAGATACACGGCCCCGCGGAGAGACAGTTGACTTCCCCGTTTTTGGCCCGCCTGACACCTTGCACCAAAATC
Organism: Bryobacteraceae bacterium; assembly: GCA_036406715.1. GTDB lineage: Bacteria > Acidobacteriota > Terriglobia > Bryobacterales > Bryobacteraceae > PSRJ01. The sequence goes on from DASXAK010000025.1 coordinate 4,920, forward strand.
TCCTAGCTGTCCCCAACTCTCCTCCCAACTTTTTCTCCGCGGGGTTCGTGGTACTCCCCGCTTGCCGTACCATAGAATCTATGGCCCAAGGTATGTTCGATGTGGAATGCCCGTGCTGTCAGGCAATTCTCAAAATCGATCCGGACACTCGCGCAGTGATCGCGCACACGATTCCGGAAAAACCACCGGCCATCGAGGATTTAGCCGCCGAGGTCGCCAAGCTCAAAGGGGAAGGGGCGCGGCGGGAGGAATTGTTTCGGAAGCAATTCGAGGCGGAGAAGACGCACGGCAAAGTTCTCGAAAAGAAATTCGACGAGCTTTTCAAGCGCGCCAAAGAGAACCCCGATCTCACGCCGCCTAAGCGCGACATCGACCTGGACTAAGCGCGCTCAGTGCGGGTATCTTCCCGTGATCCGCCGCACGAATCCATGCACGCCGTGCGGAAAGCCGGCATCCGGCAAGAACATGAACGGGCATTCTCCGGGGATCACGTGGATGCCATTCGCCTCGCAATAGGCGATCGCCTCCGGGCTCACGGCGCCGGAGCCCGACGCGCGATGCATCCACACTTCGCGGACGCCCGCCTCCGCGCAATCATGCACGATCTCATTGGTCACCGCAGGCGCCGTGAGCACCAGAACCGCATCCACCGGCGGGGCGATCTCCTGGATTCGCGCATAACAGCGATGCCCTTCGATTTCCTCGACGCCGGGATGCACCGGCACGACATCGTAGCCCCGCGATGCGAACTCACGGAACAAGCTTCTGGTGAAGTCTCTGGGATTGCGCGACACTCCGACAATGGCCAGACGCCGCCGGCTGAGAAAGTGGCGGATGTCCGCTAAAGCTGCCCTTTGCTCGTGTACCACGATTTCAGCTTATCAGGTCTGAAACCTGGATTACACCGCGAGCAGCAGGTTCTCGGCGAATGGCCACTCGCAATCGATCCACTGCTCCGCCAGCCGGAACCCCGTGGTGCGCGCCATGGTGGGAATCTGTTCGGGCCGGAATTTGTGGCTGGCCTCGGTGCAAATGGTTTCATCGGCTGAGAACTCGACGGTCAGACCCGCCGCGGGAATCCAAACCGCTTGCGCCACCAGCGACTCCAGATGCATTTCGATGCGCTGTTCGTCGCTGCGATAGCGGGAGACGTGTGCGAACTGGCGCAGATCGAAATCGGCGCCGAGTTCCCGGTTAATGCGGCCAAGCAGGTTCAGGTTGAATGCCGCCGTAACGCCTGCCGGATCGTCGTAGGCAATCAGCAACTGCTCCTCCGGTTTGACGAGATCGGTGCCGAGCAGCAGGGCATCGCCGGGATTCAGCAACGAGCGGACGTCTGCGAGAAAATCGAATGCCGCCTCCGGTTCAAAATTGCCGATGGTGCTGCCCAGGAAGAGCACGAGAAGCGTCTGCCCCGGCAGTCGCCGGCTGGAGACCGTACGCAAGCCATCCAGATAGCTCGAGACCAAGGGCATGACGGTGGCGACGGGCGCGAGGGACCGCGCGCAGAGATCGAGGGCCGCGGGCGAGACGTCGATCGGGTAGTAGGTGATCGGCCGGCGCTCGCGGAGGCGCTCCAGAATTGTGTAGGTCTTGTTTCCGACGCCGCTCCCCAGCTCCGCCACCAGCAAGTCGCCAGGCAGACGGCTGATCAGAGCGCCCGCGTGCTTGCGGATGATCCGGGCATCGGCCCGCGTGAGCCCGTATTCGGGCAGATAGGTAATCGCTTCGAACAGCGCCGAGCCGACATCATCGTACAGATAGCGGCACGGAAGCGTCTTCTGGCCGGTACGCGTCAGTCCCGCGCGCACCTCACGCGCGAACTCGTTGTCGAGCGCCTGCGCGAAGCTCATGATTCGACCAGCCGGAACGTGGCGTAGATATAAGGATAGCCCGGCCGGAACCAGTTGCGGAAAGAAGTCCGGAGCAGCCGCGCGGCAGTGCGCGGCGAGCCGCCTTTGAGCACATAGTGCTCGCCGTCAAAGAACGGCTCAGAGTAGTTCGTGTAGAAGGGAAACGGCTGAAAACCGGGGAACGGAGCGAATACGGTCGACATCCACTCCCACCCGTTGCCGGTCATCTGCGCAGGCACATTCTCGATTTCCGGCGTGTCATCGGCCGTAACCGGGATCGGGTCCCAGAAGCGGAAATCAGCGTTTACCGAAGGCGGCAAGCCCGCCGCCGCTCGATGAAACTCCGGTTCCGTGGGTAGCCTCATGCCCCGCCACCTCGCGTACTCTTCCGCCTGCTGCAGCGTCACATAGACGGGACAATCAGGCTGCAGCGGAGCTTCGGCAAACATTCCCCGGTAATACCATTCGCCGTCCTTTTGCGACCAGAAAAACGGCGGCTCGCCGCCGGCGCGCACAAACTCGAGGTACTCGCCGTTGGTGACCTTGTATTTGCCAATCGCAAACGCCGGAACATCGACGCGGTGAGCGTGGTATTCGTTGTCCCAGCCAAAACCGTCGCCGGGACAGCGTCCGAGTTCCGCGCAGCCTGCCGGGATCTCGATCAGGCGCGGCTCGGGCCGACCGTGGATTCCCGCTGCCGGCACCGCCGACGCCAATTTCCCCTCATAAGGAAGTTGATGCACGATGTACGCCAAAGTTTCAGCGTGCATGAGGCGATGCTCGATGGCCGCGTGTAGAAAGTGCTCCGGAATCTCCGCGAGCACTTGGTCGATCCGGTCTCGTGTCTGTTGGTTGTAGCCTTGGACTTCTGGAATGCCCGGCCAGTCCGAAGGCTGGTCATCGGGCAGATCGCCGGACGCCGGATCGATGCCGAACGCGAACAGCCGGTCGAATTCCGGGTGAAACGCCGGCAGATCGAGCGCATGGCGGGCCAGGAGATTCCAGTCGAACGCCTCCAGGTGGCCCAGATAAAAAAGGATGCGGTGGCGCTCCGGAATCGGGCGCTCGTAAAGGAAACTCGGATGAACCACCGGAAACAGATCGTCTGTGAGTTGCCGTACCTGCTGGAGTTCGCGAAGGAGGTCCTGGCGCGCGGGCATAGACTCCCCCAAGTCTAACCAATCGAGACCTTGCGCGTGGAAAGACATGGTCTATCTGATGACGAAGCAGCCGCCGGGTTGCAATTTTCATACATTCGCGGAGTTGTCCGATGAGTTGTATAAGCGCTATGCGGGGATTGCTCGGACGAGACATAACAGCTCAAGAACGGGTGGTAGCGGGCCTGTTACAGACGGCACTTGCACGGCACTCGCGACCCGCCGATCTCGGCGAAGCAGTGAGCCGGATTGCGGCGCGTTCGCCGGAGGGATTTTGCCCGGCGGCTCTGTCCTTGCTGGACTCGGCGACGGAGCCGTCCGTAAAAAAGAAAGTCTATCAACAGCTGGTGGAATGCCCGGAATTTCTGATCCGGCTCATGCAGCCAGGGTGTTTCAGCCGGGTGAGATTGCTGGAAATCTGCCGCGAACTGCTGGCGCTTGATCCGACTCTGGATGTGCGGCTGGCCCGGCTCACGCCCGCGCGCTGGCAAAATGATTCCTCGTTGGACGAGGATGGCGTGGTGCAGGTGCTGGACATCCTCAACGAGATCTCTGAGGGAGGCCGCCTGATCCTGCTGCTGAATCATTTGACCCGTCACCACAACCGGCACATCGCGTCCAAAGCCACCCTGCTGATCGGCAAACGCCTGCGCAACCAGAACTGGGTGAATCGGCAGTTGGAAAGCGCCGATGAACGGATCCGGGCCAATGTCGTGGAGGGGCTTTGGGATGTCACCACGCCGGCGGCGCGCCAGTGCTTGTGGAATGGACTGAAGGACAAGAATAACCGGGTGGTCGGCAACGCTTTGCTCGGCCTGCACCAGCTGGGTGAGCACGCGGTTTTCGAATTCGTGAAGCGAATGATCGAGGATCCCCGGCCGCCGTTCCGCTGGACCGCCGCCTGGGTGATGGGGAAGATGGGCGGCGAAGAGTTTGTCGAGCCCTTGGAGCGCGCGCTGCAGGACGAAGACGCGCAGGTTCGGCGCTCGGCGGAGCGGGCCTTGGCCGCTATCCGGCCGCCGGTGAGTGAGACGCCACCCCAGGAGGAACGCGCGCCGGAAGCGCCCCCTGCAGAGACCCCAGCGGCGGAGCAAACCCCAACCACTCCTGTGGAACCGCCCAAACCGGAAGTCAAGAAGCCAACTCCCGAGAAGCATCCCGCCGGCGACGACGTCGAGTTTGAGTTCATCGGCAAACGCCACCGCTGAAGCGTCTACTGCCAATATCGCCGGCACACAAATTCGCTCCCAATTCCGCTGATCAACAGCCGCTCTTTTTTGTCTTCCAGCAGCCGCGCCGTCCAATCGGTGAATCCGCCATCGGCGACCGGATAGCGCACGCCGTCTGGAGCCATGGGAGAGATTCGCAGACAAAATCCTGTGTAGTAACCCAGGCCTTCCAGCCGCGCCAGATTGATTCGGATTTCCGCCTCGGGATAGCCGGCCTCCAGCGGCTCCACCACACTCCGCTTCAGCAACGCGAGGGACGGGTGAGCCTCGGTATCCGCAACGTCGGCCGGCAAGCTGACTCCCCGCTCGTGGAGAAATCGTTCGCCGCTGCCCGGCGCGTGTGCCCGCACCGCCGCTCGGACGTGTTCGCGCGAAACACCGGCGGATTCGAGTAGCGCCTCAGTGATCCGCATGTCCGCAAACTCCACCAGTGGAGTGGACGCCTGAAAGCCTTCGCGATTTAACGCCCGAAACAGGTCCAGGTACACGCGGACATGCTCGTTCAAGTGCTGCATCTCGAACTCCTGCGAACCCGTATCGCGTCCGGCAGAAACCAGGCCAAAGAGACGAAAGTGCGGAGAGTAGCCCGGGAAATCGAACGGCTGCAGACGGATCACCCGATGGCTGCTCGCCAGCCGGACGGGCTGCGCCGCCACCCGCTGAGACTGCGGCTTGCGGCGGCGGGCACATTCCAACGCGAGTGCCGGAGTCGAATCGCCCAGGACTTCCGCATTGCGGATGGTGGTGAGCACGTTGTTCTGGTCGATCGATCCCAGGACGAAATTGGTGCCCAGCGGACACACCGGCGACAGATCGACGGCTTCAAAATCTCGCGCGCAGTCGAAGGCGATCCGGTCGAAGCGGTAAAGCAGGCGCGCGTCGACGGTCGAGGGGGCCAACAGCGCCTGTCTCCCGGCGCGGGCGAGGACCTCAGCTTCACGAATTCCTCGCGTTCGGGCTTGATAGACTGCGAGCAGCAGCGATTGCAAATCGCTCGCGCTGAGTTCTTGCTCGAGAATGTTGGCAAGACCCGGTATGCCGGTTTGGGCGAGAATGCGGTTGATGATGCGGGACGGCATGCCCCAGCATAGCCGAGCGTTCAGTCAGTTTCGGGAG
>DASXAK010000026.1:0-15232 GCA_036406715.1 Bryobacteraceae bacterium
GTAGCGCCGTATTGGACCGAACCCACACGGTCCAGATCGAAGCGCTCACGGTGGTTGGAGCTGGACGTGGTGAAGCCGTCGCCGTTCAGGTCGTAGCGGCTGAAATCCGCTTGGCTATTCGTAGGCAGTTCGTGAGTGATGTTGCCCGAGCCGTCGACGAAATAGAGGAACCTCAAAATGTTGTCAAGGTCTCGTTCGTCGAACAGACCGTCGCCATTGACGTCCAGCAAAGCCACCCGCACGGGAGCCGTCGCGGTCGTCGGTAGGACTGCCTTATCCAGCGACAAGACCGTGGCATAGGCATCAATGCCATTGCCGCGGCGGTTTTGGAGAATGGCCTGCCGGGTCTTTTCGATGGGTTGGTTGTCCCGCAGATCGCTGGAGAGCAGCCACAGATACGAAGCCAGCCCCGCCACCTGCGGAGCTGCGAAGCTAGTTCCCGGAAATCCCGTGGCCACTGGGTCATTGGGATCCGGCGCCAGGCCGGGATCGAAAACATTCTCGCCGACGGCCAGCACATCCGAGCCCGCGTTGGAAAACAGCGACTCGCTGAGTTGTTCCGGCGGCACGAAAGCGGTCTGGGTGGCGCTGCGCGGTTCGTTGGTCGAACTTCCCACGATGAGCACATTATTCTCACCGGAGTCGGGGCCGCTCAAGCCCGCCGCGTTGACGTCATTAACCAAAGCCGTCACCTCCGCCGGGTTCGCCACGACCGAATCGAAGGAATCGCCGTTCCCGTCGACAGGGATCAGCGGATCCCAGAATGCGTGGTCCGAGACGAAATTGAAAAACGGATCGCTCCGCTCGGAAATCACCGCTTCGGATTCATAGGTAGCTTGTCCGAGACCGGGATAAATCCTTGCCGCATCGCTACCGCCGGAATTGCCGGCGGCATTGACCATCAGGAAATCGCTCCAACGGGAGTGCGTCAGCTTTTTCCAGGTGAGCGCGTCCTCGGCGCGGTCCAATGGTACTACCATGTTGCCATCCGGAGCGATGCAAGGATCTGTGTCGCAAGGATGGAAACCCATCGACCGGCTGACGATGAACTTGTCCTGAGCCGGGATGCCCGACATAGAGGAAGCCAGCGCTCGTGTTGCTTCGTCGAGAGTCAAGCCGAAGGATTGGATCGGAATGACATCCAGACAATTCCAAAACGGATTGACTGCGCCGATAACCCCGCCGGTCACATAGCCGTGAAGCGCCTCCACGCTCCCGTCTGGAGGGAATGCCCAATCGGGTACGATCGGAGGTGCGAAAGGAGCGAGCGCCCCGATAGAAGGGTCCGGCGTTGCCCCAAAAAAGTCGGGAAGTAAGATGATCACGGGGGCCACTTTGCACTTTCCCTGCGGGTCTAGAAGGGGCCCAAGCCCGGCCCGGGACGTGCCCACATTGATTGCGGCCGGAAAGCGAGCGGGCATCAGGAAGCGATATTCGCGAAGCAACGACGCGCTGGCGGTTGTGCTGCCATCCGGCGTCAACGTGAGCGCCTGAGCCTCGAAGGCCGGCCGCGCAGAGCTGATCCCCGGCTGCGCCTTCAGGATGGCGGCCAGCTGACGGAGGGCGCTCAGCGAAGATTGTCGAGGCACTGCAATGGTCAAACCGAGATCCCCGGCGCTCATCGATACGATCACGCCACCTACTCTCAACAGGGCCGAATTGACGTCCTGCACCGTCGCGTTCGGCGTCAGGCGCAATTCCAGGCGTGTCAAAATCACGCCGCCCTGAATCTGTGTCGCATCCACGTTGACCGCAGGCAAATCGAAGATGGCGCCGCTGGCTAGCGTCTGAGAACTGCCCGAAAGCAGCACGCCCTGCATCGCGACCGAGATATTGAACGTGAAACCAATTCGGGTGGGATTGCTGAAGGCCAGTACGACGTTTGATATCGCGGCGCCCGGGGCGAGCCCGCCCGCCGGCATCGGCAGCGTGAGATACGGTATGCCCGCGGTGGACTGCCCCGACTTGTTGGCCAGAGTCACCGTGCCCGACGAAATGTTCGAAACCAGCAGCACCAGCGACCCGTTGATCGCCCCGTTGGTAACATTCTTAAGCGTGACGAGACTGTTATACGTATTGGTCGCGCGGTTCAAGACCAGGCCTGACTTCACCACCGAAAAGCGGTTCGTCAGGTCGGTGAATGCCTCCGGCCACGCGTTTGTCGCGGCGCTCAGGCTCAACAGCGCAATGCTGATCCCAACAGATAGCGGTCGCGGAAGGCCTTTCATGAGATCCTCCCTAGCGTATCCCCCCAAATACCGGGTGCCCCCATCAGGATCACAGCCGCCGAAACCAATTCGAATTTCATGGCCTGCTCCACAAACTCCGCCCGAGAGCACCGGTTCATACGAGCAGACGTACCGGCGCTTTCACTCGCAGCGTTTTCGCTGCTGTCGTGCGAAGCTGTTCAGGGAGATAATTTTCAGGGTTTTTCGAACCCCTGGAAAGTATCCTAAAAGGGTATTTTTCCGGGCTAGCCGTCTTCCGCCTTCACCTTGCCCGCTCTGAGGATCTCCGCCGTTGCGGCTCGCCAAACTACCCTCGACCAGAATATAGACATTGACAATATAGCCGTAGTGAATATAATCGTTCCATGGAACAGGCCTCCTTGCTGCCGCTTCCTCCCGTAACCTTTCACATCTTGCTCGCTTTGGCCGACCAGGATCGCCATGGCTACGCGATCATCCAGGACGTCGCGGCCCGCACCGGCGGCGAATTGAAGCTGGGTGCGGGCACGTTGTACCGCTCCATCCAACGCATGTTGGAACAGGGATTGATTGTCGAAACCCGAGATCGGCCGGCCCCGGAGGACGATGACGAGCGCCGCCGGTATTACCGGATCACCACGTTTGGCATCGAGACCGCTCGGGCCGAAGCCCGCCGTCTCACGCAACTCGTCAAGTTCGCCCGGGAGAGCGGATTTGCCGGCGGGAGGGCGTGATGCTGCTTTATCGAATCCTGTTACGGCTATACCCTGCCTGGTTTCGCGCCGAATACGGCGAGGAGATGTGCGCGGTGTTCGCTTCGCGGCGCGAGCGCGAGAATTCGCTTGTCTTGTGGGTATCCGCCATAGTCGATGTGCTCCTAAACGCGATCCGCGTTCACGCCGAAGTCCTGGCCCGGGACGTTGCCTGGACATTGCGTGTTCTCCGGCAGTCGCCCGGGTTTACGATCACGGCGATCCTGGTGATCGCGCTCGGCGTCGGCGCCAACGCCGCGGCCTTCGCGCTCCTCGACCATGTCCTGCTTCGACCTCTGCCGTTTCCTCAATCGGAGCAACTCGTCTCGCTGTACCAAACCAATTTCCCGCAAGGGAGCGCCCGCACCGCGGCAACTCCGCCGAATTTCCAGGATTGGCGCGCCATGAACCGGACCTTCGTCTCCATGGGCGCTTACATTGGAATCCTGACCCCCATGAATCTTGCCGGGCCAGGCGAGCCGATCCGGCTCGATGCCGCGGTGGTCAGCTCCGATCTCTTTCCCACTCTGGGGACACAGCCGGTAGCCGGCCGCAGTTTCACCGCCGAGGACAATCTCCCGCGGACCGCGATGACGGCCATTCTGAGCCACAGCGTCGCCACAAGTCTGTTTGGAACCGCCATGAACGCAGTGGGGAAGACGATTCGCCTCGATACGCGGCCGGTTGTCGTCTCCGGCGTCATGCCGCCAGGCTTCGCCTTTCCCTCCCGTGACACAGATCTGTGGTTGCCCCTCAAATCCTGGGACAATCGCAGAAACCAGATGCTGGGTGTCGTTGGCCGGCTACGCCCAGACGTCTCCCTGGCCCGCGCGCGCGCCGACCTGGAGGTGATCTCCAAACAACTCGAGCGGGGCTACCCCGGCGAAAACAAGGGTATCGGCATTGGAATGGTGAGGCTGCGGGACGATCTTTCACCGCAGTCGCGAATCCTGGTGATCGCGGTATTCGGCGCCGCCTCCTGTCTTTTGCTGATCGCCTGCACGAATCTGGCAAATCTGCTGTTTGCGCGCTTCCTGGCACGGCAACACGAGATCGCGGTGCGATTCGCGATCGGAGCGGCACGGGAGCGGCTGCTCCGTCAATTGCTCACCGAGAGCCTTGTGCTCGCCATCGTGGGAGGCGCCTTCGGCATGCTGCTGACCGTCGCGGCAATACCGGCGCTTCGTGTGCTGGTTCCCGGCGGGTTGCCCATGGCGGCCACGCCGGACGTGAACTGGCGCGTGTTCGGATTCGCCGCCGTGCTGACAGGGCTGACCAGCGTTCTGTTCGGGACCGGGCCTGCCTGGCGATCCTCGCGCGAAGGTGATCTCAGCGGTCTGCGATCGCGATCGGCAAGCGGCGGCGGGACCGCCAGAGTGCGAGGCGTCCTCGTGCTGGCGGAGGTCGCCGGCACCGTCACTCTCTTAGTCGGTGCCGGGCTCCTGCTGAAAGCGATGTGGCGGGTTGAATCCGTTGACCCGGGATTTCGCGCCGATGGCGTGCTGTCGCTGCGAACCGCGCTGCCTATCGCCACACCTCTCGAGCGTCTCCACGAATTCTATAGCCGCGTCCTCACCGGAGCGCGGGCGCTGCCAGGGGTGACCTCGGTGGGATATGTCAGCTTCCTTCCCATGACCTTTATTGGCGGTAATTTCCCCGTTAGTGTCCCAGGTCAAACCCAGGCGCGGGAAACGCGTGCCCACACTCGGTTTGTGACTCCCGGCTATTTCGCGACGCTCCAAATCCCCCTGCTCCACGGACGGGATATTGACGAGCGGGACAGCGCGAACGCCCCGCTTGTCGCCGTGATTAGCCAATCGCTAGCCGACCGGTTTTGGCCGGGACAGAACCCGATCGGACGTCAGATTATTCTCGGCGGCGCTTCCCGCTCCGTGGTCGGCGTCGTGGGAGACGTGGCCGTTCGGGGTCTGGAGACGTCAAGCTTGCCCCAGATTTACTTCTCGTCCGATCAGGTACCACCGGGGCTGGCGTTCTATGCACCGAAGGACCTGGTGATTCGCGCCAACGCCTCTCCAATGACACTTGTACCGGCGGTGCGGCGAATCATTCATGAAGCCAACCCGGACCAGGCGATCTCCGATGTGCAACTACTCGACGACCTGGTGGCCGCGCAAACTGCCACCCGGCGAGCGCAACTCCGTGTACTGGGCGGCTTTGCGGGGATTGCGTTTCTATTAGCCGCAGTAGGCATTCATGGTCTGATCTCGTTTGCGGCCTCGGCCCGCACCCGGGAAGTGGGCGTGCGGATCGCTTTGGGAGCGGCGCGGGCCGACATATTGAGGATGTTTCTCCGTCAGGGGCTGCTGCTGGCCGCCGGCGGAGTTGCGGCCGGGCTGCCGCTGGCATTCCTGGTGGGACGGGCCATCAAGTCGTTACTCTTCGGTGTGGAGCCTGGCGATCCAGCGATCTACGCCTCAGCGGCGGTACTGGCGCTCGCTATGGCATTGGCCGGCAGTCTTCGTCCCGCGATCCGTGCCGCAGCCGTGGATCCGGTCATCTCAATCCGCGGCCAATAAAAAAACCGGGCGTCCTCGCGAACGCCCGGTGTGAGGAGAACCTGCGCGTCTCGGAGGTGACAAGGACGCACAGGTGGAGGAGTTCCATCCGTTACGCCAGCAGGCCTCCATGCCCTAAACCGGCTATCTCCCAGCCGGTCACGTGATAGCGCGCCAAAAGTGGCGGCAGAAGAAGATCGACGATGTTGGGTTTGGCCGATCGGAAACAGCCGGGAGCGGAGACGATCGGGACCTCATCTTTATACGCCATCAGCAGCAGGTTGCCGGGTTCCACAGGCGCCAGAAACCGCTCGACCTGACCGCCGATCTTCATAATCGCCTGTCCGATCACATCCTCCGGGCCAGCCGGCGCCGTCGTCGAGGCCACCAGAATCACGCACGGCTTCGACCGCAGCAGGTGGTGGAGGCAGCGGGTTACCGAACTCTCGTCTTCCGTGCAGGCCATCGCGAAGTTCGCATTGACCGCGAACCGCTCCAGACGCTGCCGCATGATGTTCTCGAACAATTGCCTCGCTCGCTCGCCGCTCAGCGGATCGGTGTACAGCACGCCGATCGTCGGCGTGCGCACCGGCCGCGCCTGGAGAATCGGCCCGCGTTCTTTCAGAATCCCGATCACCGCGTCCAGTTGATCTTTGGCCACGGCAAACGGCGCGCTTTTCACTGTCGCAATCCGCTGGCCGGAGATCCCGTAACTGAAGTTCGCCGAAGTCGCAATCACTACGCTCGAGGTGCAGTTGATCTGCTTCAGCAGCTCGTCATCCACCAGCAGGCAGCAGTTCTCGGTGGCCATCAGATTGGCGCGCCCACCGGCGGCAAGGCGAATCTCGAAGCTCCCGCACCCCATTTCACTCGCCACGGCGCAGACTGCGTCGTCTTCACCGACTTCGCCGTCTTCCAGCTCCGTGACCCAAATTGTCTCCATTCCCTCCGATTCCAGCACCCGGACGTCTTCGTCGCTGATCACATGGCCTTTGGCCAGCAGCTTCTTCCCGCCCGGACGGAACACCGTGCAGCAGAGAATCCTCCCAGTTGAGGATTTCACATCAACCGTTTGCGCTCTCATGCCAGCCTCACAAGAAGATAGGATCGGGAACCCACCATTCGAGGTTTGATTATCCTCAATCAGAAGTTTATCGTATTTCGCACCTACATGTCGTAAATTTCTTCGGTTCATTTGCGGTGGGCGTGTACCCGCCTTTGAGGGGATCGTCAGCGGCGAAGCAACGGCAACTGGATGTACGGTTCGGGTTCGCCCTGGGGAAGCGAGCCTGTCCAGCGCTCCGGCCGTAGCACCCGGATCACCGCCACTTCATCACAGGCATGGAACTTCGGACAGCGCAAACAGTCTTTCCACGCCTTCAATGGAAGGATGCCGCGCTCCACCGGCTGGAAGCCGACCTTGTTGAAAAAATCAACAACATACGTGAAGGCGAACACCGCATCCAGCTCGTATTCCTGCGCTTCGGCCACCAGTGCTTCGACGAGCCGCCGGCCCGTGCCGTGTGTCTTCGCCGGTTCGGCGACTGCGAGGGAGCGCAGTTCACCGGCAGTCGGACTGTAGAAATGGAGCGCGCCGCAACCGACCAGTCTCCCGGCGTCGGTCGCCACCGTGAAATCCCGAATCGCCTCCGACATCTCGAATTCGGTGCGCGGCAGCATCACGCCTTTCGCGGCATATCCGTTGATCAGACCGAGGATGTCCGGAATATCATTCATCGCGGCCTTACGCACCGTCAGGTGCGCCCCGGCCTTCCGGTCCTCCCGGCACGTCTCCGGTGTCAGCGCACTGATCATGCCGCCTTCCCCTCCCCGAGGACAATCCGTGTGCCAATCGCTTCTCCTGCCAGGAGCCGCATCAGCACCTGGCCGGCATTGCCGGGAGCGATCCGAACCTGCTCGACTCCGCCTTGGAGTGCCGCCAGCGCCGCCTCCAGCTTGGCTTGCATGCCGCCCGTGGCAACGCCGCTGCGAATCAGAGACTCGCTCTCGCGGGCGCTCAATACCGAACGAACCTGGCGTGATTCATCCAATACGCCCTCAACGTCAGTCAGGAAAATCAACTGCTGCGCGCCGAAGGCGGCGGCGCAGGCCACGGCCATCCGGTCGGCATTCACGTTGTACACCTGCCCGTGGCGGTCGCCCGCAACGCACGCCACCACCGGCAGATAGCGGTTCGCGGTCAGCAGATCGAGCAGAGCCGGATCGGATTTGGTCACGCGCCCAACCGCCCCAAGCTCCGGATCGAGCTGCTCCGCCTCCGTCAGGAACGCATCGATGCCCGAAAGCCCGACCGCCCGCGTGCCGGCACGGTTCAAACTGGCGACCAGTTCGTGATTCACAGTCCCGGCGAACACTTTCAGCACCGCATCCAGAATCTCCGGCGAAGTGACTCGCAGACCATTGACGAAGCGGCTCTCGATTCCCCGCTCCGCCAGATAACGCGTCATCTGCTTGCCGCCGCCATGGACGACCACGAGGCTGACGTCAGCCTGTACGGCAGCGGCGATCTGCGCCGCCAGCCGGTCGCGCGACTCCGGCGTGTCGAGCAGTGTGCCTCCGAGCTTCACCAGAAGCTTCACAGCAGGCCCTCGGTCTCGGGATAGCCGAGCATCAGGTTCATGTTCTGAATCGCCTGCCCCGCTGCGCCTTTGACGAGGTTGTCGATTGCGCTGACCACCACCGCACGACCGGTCTTGGCGTCCAACGTCACGCCGATATCGCAAAAGTTGGTTCGTGTCACGCCGCGCAGGTCTGGCACGTGGCCGGCGTTAAAGATCCGGATGAATGGCTCGCCAGCATAGCGCTTCTCGTAGATCTGCAGCAGGGCCTCCGCGCTATCGACGTTCACTGCGCGGAAATAAATGGTTTCGAGAATGCCGCGGTCGAGTGGAATGAGTTGCGCCGTGAAGCTGAACTCGCGCTCCTCCAGGCCCGATATCTGGAGCACTTCGGGAACGTGCCGGTGTCTCAAGATCGAGTACGCGGAAAAATTCTCGGTCACTTCGCAAAAGCTGGTTTTGAGCGACGGCTTGCGTCCGGCGCCGCTGACCCCGCTCTTCGCATCGCAAACGATGCCGGCGGCGCGATCGACTACGCCCGCTTCGATCAACGGCCGGATCGCCAGATTCGCCGCGGTCGGGTAGCAGCCTGGATTGGAGACCAGCCGCGCCCCGGGAATGCGGTCGCGGCAAAACTCCGGCAAACCGTAGGCCGCCTCAGCGAGCAGGGCCGGTTGCGTGTGCGGCTCCTTGTACCACGCCATGTAATTCTCTGGTGTGCGCAAGCGGAAGGCGCCGCTGAGATCCACCACGCGCACATCGGCAGCGAGCATTGCCGCCGCCAGCTCCATCGAAGCCTCCGGCGGCGTGGCGAGAAAGACCAGCGCGATTTTTTCATTCCGCACCGCCTCAGCCGTACACGGCACGTGCGCCGGCGGCTTGCGATTGCGTATGGCCGGACCGGAAGCCGACTCCTCACGATGTTCGAGCAGAACCGGTTCGACAGACGGGTGCCGGTCTAACAAACGGACGAGTTCCGCCCCGCTATATCCACGGTGACCGGCAACACCCACACGACAGCGGTTCTGCATGTTTATTCTCGATAATGTATAATTATACTATTGAATCGGGGCCTTTGTCTGCCCCAGCCACCGCTTGCGGCTCACGACCGCCATGGAGAACAACGCGGCGAAGCCGGCGAAGGTGCCGACCGAGGCGCCGAGGCCGATCCAATGGGGTTGAGAGAGGCCGAACCGCAAGGTCATCACGACGTTGACGAACACCGGAATGAACGCGGCCACTACCGACGGCCAGCGGTGGTCAAGCGCAAACAAGGACCGCGACAGAATTTCCATCAGGCTCCAGCCGACCAGGCTCGGTCCCAGCCCGAGGAAAACCGCCGAAACCAACTCGGTCGATTCCGGTGTGAACTTGCCCCGCTGAAACATCAGCATGATTCCGATGTGCCGGAACACCAGGGCGAGGACACAGATCGCAACCGCCGCCAATGCGGCCAGCCCCACCGTCCGTCCGATCAGCCGCACAGCTTCCGGCAAGCGGAACGCGCTCTTCAGGCGCGCGATCTCCGGCAGCAGCGAATTGGAGAAGGGCTGGACGAGCAGCGCCAGCGGTACTCCGACCAATCGGATACAGTATTCCAGCGCAGCCGCCATTCCCGGGCCCGCATGCGTGGCGTATGCCCGCGTGAACGTGATGTTCAACCCGAGACCGACTGCGTACACCAGGAAGAAGCCAGGCTTGACCAGGATCTGAGACCAATGCAGATCACACCGCGGCAGAGCCGGCGCCTTCAGTTGGTCCCGGCCGACATAGGCCACTATGGCCAGTTGCGCGCAGGCTCCGGCGCTATAGCCGATCGCGAACGCATAGACGCCGGCCACCTTCCACAAACTGATCGCCGCCAGGATCGTGAACACGTTCAACGAAGCCTGATAAAACGCCGTAGGTGCAAACCGCCGATCCGTGTAGAGGAGCGCGGAGTAGACGGCCGCCACTCCGGAAGCCAGCGTCGAAACCGAGAGAATCCGCAAGATATTCACTGACGCGTGGAAGGCCTCGGCGTCGAGCCCGGGCGCGAGCACCCGCATCAGCCAGGGCGCCCCGGAGACGACCGCCGCGGCAATCGACACGAACACCCACAGAAACGCGCGGCGCAGTTTCAGCAACAGCGCGGCCCGCTCGGCTCCGGCGTGTTGAGTGAGCATCGGAACGAAGGCGAACAGCATGCTGTTGGTCAGCACCGAATTCACGGTATCGACCGGCCCAAGCGCGACTACCAATGAATCCGCCCGGCTGTGCGTGCCGAGCAGGTACGCGGTGAGCGCCACGCGCAGAAATCCGATGACGTTGCCGGCCAGGACGCCCGCGGCCAGAGTCAATCCGCCGCGAACCAGCGGGCTTTCGACAGCTCGCGCAATGGCGCTCTCAACCGGCACCGCCGGGGTTGGTGGGGTGCTACTCAGTGGTACCTCGATGGGGCGCGGCGGGGCTGTTGCCAGTCCCGCCGCGAAATGTTGACCCTCAGGCCTTGGCAGCGGCTGCGTTCTTGGCAGCGTTCAAGGCAGTTTCGTAATTGGGGAAATCCGCGACTTCCTTGACATATTCGACGTGGCGGATTTTGTTGTTTTGATCGAGGACGAAGATCGCCCGGCTCTCGATGCGCAGATCTTTGATCAAGGTTCCGTACGCTGTTCCGAACGATCCGTCGCGATGGTCCGACAGCATTTTGACTTTGTCGACGCCGAACGCCCCGCACCAGCGCTTCTGCGCGAACGGAAGATCCATGCTCACCGTGAAGATGTCGACATCCGGCAGCTTGGAGGCCTCTTCGTTGAATCGCTTCGTTTGCGCGTCGCAAACCGGTGTATCGAGCGAAGGGACCACGCTGATGATGCGGACATGGCCGCCGGTGTCTTTCAAGGTGACCGGCTTCAGGCTGTTGTCCACAAGGTTGAAGTCCGGTGCCGTGTCGCCGGCCTTCAGTTCGGGTCCGATCAGCGTCAGGGGGTTGCCCCTCATTGTCGTAGCGCCTGGTCTTTCCATGTGTCCTCCTGCCGCGCCGGAAATCTCCAGCCGCGGCTCTGTACTTGAGTGGGATGAAGTGCCTATTGTAGCAATTCGGCCAGCGCGCCAACGTCGGAAACCGGCAATTGGCAGGCAAAATTGCGGCAAACGTATGCCGTCGCACGGCCGTCGAGCGGGCGCATCGAGGCGACCGCGGGCGAGCCTGCCGCCAGGGCCTTGCGCGTTTCGTCTGAGTCGAGCAGCAGCAGAATGCGGTTCGGCAGAAAACGCGTGTAGATTGTGCGCAGCAGCGCGCGCGTATCGGGGGCTTCGCGCGGACCGGCGACAATCACCTGGCGCGGTTCGCTGACGCGAAACTCGCAGGCGGCGAGCATTTGCGGGATGGCCATCGGAACTCCCGAAAGCCGCGACCCAAACGCCGCAAACAGTTTCTCGGCCGATTCGCGAAAGTCCGCGCGGCCGGTGATTTCGGCGAGACGCAACAGATTGCCGGCAGCAATGGAATTGCCGGAAGGCTCGGCGCCGTCGTAATCCTCTTTGACGCGCAGCACGAGGCTCGATTCGCCCGCTGCGGTGCTGTAGAATGCGCCGTCCTGCGAGTCTTCGAAACGCTCGCGCTGTTTTTCGGTGAGCCGGATCGCCAGTTCGAGATACCGCGGGTCAAACTGCGTCTCATACAGATCCAGCAAGGCTTGCGCGAACAACGCGTAGTCATCGAGGAAGCCGGGGATGAGCGCCTCGCCTTCGCGAAAACGGCGCAGCAGAATGCCGCTGCGCTCATCATACATGCGGGCGATGACGAACTCGGCCGCCCGTCGCGCTGCCTCGGCGTACTTAGTTTCGTCGAGCACCGCCCCGCCGAGCGCCAGAGCGGAAATCATCAGGCCGTTCCAGCCGGCGAGAATCTTATCGTCCCGGTGCGGCCGCGGCCGTTTTTCGCGCAATTCAAAAAGGATACGCGCAGCGTTGTCGATGGCAAGCCGCACCTCGTCGAGGGGTATATCGAAATGCGCCGCGGTCTCTTCGAGGGTGTGCGCCTGATACAGAATGTTTTTGCCGGTGAACTCGTCGTGCGGATCCTGCTCTACGTTACCCGGGGGTTGAACCCCATACCGGTAGCCGAACCACGACGCCGCCGGCTCGCCCACCAGGTCCCGAATCTCCTCTTCCCTCCAGATGTAAAACGCCCCTTCGCCTTTCCTCTGAGGCTCGATCGGATCGATCACGCTATCGGCATCTTCGGCGGAGTAGAAGCCACCGCCAGAGTCCGTCATGTCTCGCAGCACGTAGTCGAAGATGCGTCGTGCAGTGTCCGCGTACTCGGCTTCCCCGGCGATCTGAAACGCCTCGAGGTAAGAAATCGCGAGCTGCGCCTGGTCGTACAACATCTTTTCAAAGTGCGGCACGAACCAGCGCTCGTCGACCGAATACCGGTGGAAGCCGCCGCCGAGCTGGTCATGCATGCCGCCCTTCGCCATTTCGCGGAGCGTGAGCAGCACCATTTCGAGCGCTTCGCGGTTCTTCGTGCGGGCGTAGTAGCGCAGCAGGAAATTGTGCACCGAAGGCCGCGGAAATTTGGGCGCCCCGCCGAAGCCTCCGCGGCGGGTGTCGAAGCTGCGGCGGAACGCGAAGAAGCCGCTGTCAAGCAGGGCGGGATCGATCGCCACCGCTCCGGAATGGCGAGGCGCAACTGAAACACTCTTGTGAAGCTGTTCGACGATGTCGCGCGCGGACTCGACAATTTGATCCTGCTGCGACTCCCACGCGTCCGCGATCTGTCGCAGCACGGACGGAAAACCCGGATGCCCCCATCGGTTTTCCGGTGGAAAGTAGGTCCCGCCGAAGAACGGCTTCAAATCGGGAGTCAGCCAGACCGACATGGGCCATCCGCCGCCGCCGGTGGTGGCCTGCACAAATGTCATGTAAATGCGGTCGACATCCGGCCGCTCTTCGCGATCCACCTTGATGGGGACGAAATCGCGGTTCAGCAACTCGGCGGTCTGCTCGTTTTCGAACGACTCGTGCTCCATCACATGGCACCAGTGGCAGGTCGAGTAGCCGATCGAGAGGAAGATCGGTTTGTTTTCGCCGCGCGCTTTCTCGAAAGCTTCCGGCCCCCAGGGATACCAGTCCACCGGGTTGTGCGCGTGCTGGAGCAGGTACGGACTCTTCTCGCGGGCGAGGCGGTTGGTGTGCATGGGAGGTGCTTTTATCGTAGCAATCGGGGTGCCTGGGCTACGCACCTTGACTTTACGTTCACGCGAAATGTACCGTGGCCTGTAGCGGAGGGTCCATGAGAAGCCGGTGGTTGGTGTTATTCAGTGGGATGGCGATCGCGTTGCCTGCATTCGCCCAGCCCGCCAAGGCAAAGGCGGGCAGCTCCAAGACGTGGACCGCGCCGCGCACTCCCGATGGCCATCCGGATCTGCAGGGCATCTGGTCGAACGCGACCGTCACGCCGCTCGAGCGCCCGGCCGACCTGGCCGGCAAGGCCGTGCTCACCGACGAAGAAGCCGCCGAGTTCGCCCAGAAGACCGTTCAGAGGAACAATGCGGACCAACGCGCCGGCCGTGGAACGGACGCCGACGTCGGCCTGGCCTATAACGACTTCTGGTACGACCGCGGCACGAAAGCCATCAAGACGCGACGAACGTCTCTAATCGTCGATCCTCCGGATGGCCGGCTGCCCGCCCTCACACCCGAAGCACAGAGCCGTGCGGCAGCGCGAGCCGAACACCGCCGCGAGCATCCCGCCGACGGCCCCGAGGACCGCAGCTTGCCGGAGCGCTGTCTGAACTGGGCGACCGCCGGGCCGCCGATGCTGCCGAGTTTCTACAACAACAACTATCAAATCATCCAGTCGCCGGACACCGTTGTCATCTTTAATGAGATGATCCACGATGCGCGCGTCATTCCGATGGACGGCCGTCCCCATCTTCCCGGAACGGTTCGCCAGTGGCTGGGCGATTCGCGCGGCCATTGGGAAGGCGACACGCTGGTCATCGAAACGACGAACTTCACCGACAAGACGGCGTTCCGAGGCTCCAGCCCGAACATGCGGCTGGTCGAGAAGTTCAAGCGCGTCGACGCGGACACGCTGCTCTATGAATTCACTGTCGACGATCCGGCGGCCTTCACGAAGCCGTGGACCGTTCAAGTGCCGAGTGTGCGCAGCGAAGGCGCTATTTTCGAATACGCCTGCCACGAAGGCAACTACGCCATGACCGGCATGCTGTCCTCCGCGCGCGCCGAAGAAAAATAAATTCGTAAATTCGGGGACAGGCTACGCAATTCCCAATTCGCTACGCCCGTGCGCGACTGGTTACCCGATCGCTCGCTCCCAAAATTTCCAAATATCGCGCCACCGTCTTGATGCCCCGATAGAAGTTCGGCAGGTGGAACTTCTCGTTGGGCGCGTGCAAATTGTCGTCGGGCAGCCCGAAACCCATCATCACGCTCGGAATCCCGAGGTAACGGTCGAACACGCCGACAATCGGAATGGACCCGCCGCTGCGGATGTACACCGTCTCCTTGCCGAACTCCTCCTGGAGGGCGTCCGCGGCCGCGTGAATGAACGGATTGTCGGGATTGGTCAGCGACGGAGCTCCGGTGTGCACCACCTTCAATTCCGCGGTCACGCCTTTGGGGCACGCTTTCTTCACCGCCGCCTGCATCTGCTGGATGGATTCGTCGATTTGCTGATCGCCCACCAGCCGCGTGCTGATCTTGGCGACCGCCCGCGCCGGGATTACCGTTTTGGCGCCCTCCCCCGTGAAGCCGCCGCGGATCCCGTGCACTTCGAGCGTGGGCCGCGCCCACACGCGCTCGAAAAGAGGAACACCCGGCTCGCCCACCAGTTCTTTCGCGCCCATCTCCTTCTCGGTATATTCCTTTTCGTCGAAGGGCAGGCGCGACCAGGCTTCGCGTTCTTTCGCCGCCGGCGCCACCACCCGGTCGTAGAAGCCGGGAACCAGGATGTGCCCGTTGCGATCTTTCAACGCCGTGAGGATCTCCGCGACCGCCATCATCGGGTTCGGCGCCGCGCCGCCATAAATGCCCGAATGCAGGTCGTGATCCGCACCCTGCACATGGAGTTCGTAATACACCATGCCGCGCAGCCCGATGCAGATGCTGGGCAGTTCCGGCGCGAAAAACTCGGTATCGCACACCAACACCGCGTCCGATTTCAGGCG
>DASXAK010000027.1:0-1521 GCA_036406715.1 Bryobacteraceae bacterium
TCACGCCGACTACTTGAATGTGGAGCGCGCGCCCGCCCAGGCGCGGGAACAGCGCGGCCCTGTCCACACGGAGTCGGCCCAATGAGAATATTCGCCTTGCTGGTTTTGTGTCTGGGAGCGTTCGGGGTGCTGTGGCCCATCGCCCTCTCCTTCGACGAGGAGGTGTTGTCCCGACAGGATCCGCCCGACATGCGACATCTCACCCTGTCGGACTGGCTGCGTGAAGAGTGGCGTAAGCCGCAGCTCGAAGCCGACGCCGCGATCATCTTCCATATCAACGGCGAAAATCGGAAAATCACCGCCGATTTGATCGAAGGACGCCGATCGCTCTGCGACGCCGCGGATGCCCTGCGCGCGCTGCGCGAAAGTAAACCGGCGCATCTGTGTTCCGCGGAAGATCACCCGCCGGAGCAATTCGTCGAGGAATACTTTGTCCGCAGGGCCTTCCAAGGAGCCGAATACAACCTGAGGGACGATCCTCGCCGCAACGCGGTCCTGGAGCGCCTGCAAGCCGAACTTGATGATTTCCTGTGCGCGCAGGAAGTGCGGCCCTGATCTCTCCTCGACTCCCACGAGGGGCCGCCGCGCCAGAGGGACTATCGGGCGCCGGCCGAGTCTTTGGCCCGTGAACGCTTATCCGGGGAGGAGCAGCTAGCGTATTTTCGTGACGGCCGTGGCCGCTGATTTTTTCGCCCATTTCCCTTTTCTCGTTTATCGAGGAGATGTTTTATGACCCGCTTCAAAGTTCTCGCGCGTCGCGGGCGTGGTTTCACGCTGATCGAGCTGCTGGTGGTGATTGCCATCATCGCTATCTTGATCGGTCTGCTCTTGCCGGCCGTGCAGAAGGTCCGCGAGGCCGCCGCACGCACGCAGAGCATCAACAACCTCAAGCAGCTCGGCCTGGGCATGTAGAACCACCACGACGCGCTGAATTTTCTGCCCATGCCCGGCGCGTCGCACCAGTGGCCCAACGGCTCCCAATACACGGGACTAAACCAAACCGGCCCGTGGACCTACCAACTCCTGCCCTACATCGAGCAACAAAACCTCTACCAGATGGCCGCCTGGAGCGCCAACGCGCCCAATCAGACCTCAACGCCCGTCACCGGTGTAACGCTCAAGGTTTTCATGGACCCCGGTCGCGGTCGCCAGTCGACGGATAGTTCGGGCCGCTCCCTTAGCGATTACGCCCTCAACACGCAAGTGTTCGATCAGGATTACAATAACGGTAACTACGGCGAGTCCGAGGTGAGAGTGATCATGACGCTGCTGGGCATCCAAGATGGGACGTCGAACACCATCTTCGTCGGCGAGAAGGCGTTGTCCACCGGCCGCTACAACAGCGGCACCGGCGCCAGCTGGGACGATCCGCTCTTCTGGACGGGGGGCGGCGTTTGCCGCGGCAGCCCCAAGCTCTACCACGATCCTTCCGGCACCACGAGCCTCTCGGACTGGGGCGCGCCGTACGCCAGCGGCCGCCGTTCGTCATGTACGACGGCAGCGTCCGCCTGATCCCCTACA
>DASXAK010000028.1:0-10753 GCA_036406715.1 Bryobacteraceae bacterium
GTTCCGGCAAAGCAGCTTACTCGTTTGCGGGACGCTGCCAAAGAAGCCGATCGTCTGCGGCGCGAAGGCAAAACGGTTAGTGCGTCAGCGTCGTTCACTGGCCGGGTCCACTTGGACGAGACTGGGGACTTACCCGCCGAACTCATCTTCGACGCGCTGAATGACCTGAAAGTAGAGGCCCTCCCAGATGCGGCCGAATTGCGCGTCATTCCGATCTGTGACCTGTTTCAAGATCTCACGGAGTGGAAGGGACAACGGATCGCTGTGAGGGGAGAAGTCGTCGGCACATCAGAAGGTTCCTGGCTGGTAGGCCGATGTAAGGGGGGATTCTACACGAACGGATACCGTTGGCCCGTTTCCCTGAGCTTCGCGGGCCCTGCATACTATTCCCATTCGATTGAACCGCTGATCCGAGTAAAGGAACCGTCAACTCTACCGAAGGGTTTTAAAGAGTTTCGCGGAAGGCAGAACGTAATAACATCCGAAACCTACATCGGGCGGCTGCGAATGCGGGACAAGTACGTGGCTGTATGTGGTGAACAGGGCGATTACGTCACAAACGGCTTCGGTCATTTGAATTCGGCTGCAGCTGAAATTGTGGTAGAGGAAATCCGGGATGTTGAACTCACTAAAGCGCCTGCAGAAGAAGACGTCGAGGAGCAACCAAGTTGTCAGCCGCCCAATCTCTCCGCCTTGTGTTTGACCGCAACCCTATCCCGGGCAGCGGTTCAAGGCTGCACCAGCAGAGTGGCGGAACTCCTTTCGAAAGACGGCATCGACAGCAAGGATGGAAATGAATCCCAGGCTCTCAGCGCCGCGATCTGGGCGGGCAACACCGCTTTGGTTAATGTCCTGCTCAGCGCCGGCGCCCCGGTGAATCCGCGTAAATTTCGTTCTTGGCCCCCGCTCGAGGAAGCAGCCTCGCGGACGAAGTTGGATGTAATGAAAATCTTGTTGGAAGCCGGAGCCAAGGTCGACGCGGTGGACAAACACGGCGTCACATACGTAGCCGCATCCGGCTTCTTCTTTCCGAGTGCATTGAAGATTCTCCTGGACGCCGGCGCCAATCCGAATGCTACCGATAGGGACGGCCGAACTGCCCTGATGCAGGCATCTAACTACGGTTACGAGGATTCAGTGGTGCTTCTGATTGAACATGGAGCGGTCGTGAACCAGAAGGACAACCAGGGCCGCACGGCGCTCATGCATGCCGCGAACGGCATGTACGTCGACGCGATTCCTCATCTGTTGAGCCACGGCGCAGACGCGCTCGCCCGTGATGTCGAAGGCAAAACGGCGCTCGATCTCGCCCGCGCCTCCAAGAACGAGGTTGTCGGGGCCGCGATGCGCGGCAAGCAATAGCTCACGACGCCGCCGCGGCGGCGTAGTGAGCCGTCCCGAGCCAGGTTGGGAAATCCCGGCAAAAATTTCTGGGGCCCGAGACTGTCAATGCGCCCCGGCGGGTTGCGTCACGGGCAGTGAGATGGCCGAGACAAATATCCGCGAGAGTTCGGACATCAGCAACAATTTCCAGATCGACGCCGAATCCCGGGTCGAAGAGGCACACGTCCACCTCGGGCCGATTCAGCACAAGCCAGTAACGGCGCTTCGTGGCCCGAAATTGGAAAAACAGGACGATCCGCCGATCAGGTAAATTTTGGACCCGCACCAGTTTGTGCAAGACCCACATGAGGAAATCGGGATCGAGGTGCGCCTCGCGGAGGTCGCGAGTGGACCACTTATACCCCCAGACCCCGAGCGACTCGATCACCGGGGCGAACTCCCGGCCCGCCTCCGTGAGTTGATATTCGGAACCTCTTCCGTTTTCGATGGGTGTCCTCTCAAGAATGCCACTGTGCGCCAGCGCGTCGAGCCGCTGGCACAGCAGATTGCGGGAGATCCGCGGCACGCCTCGATGGATGTCTGCGAAACGCCGCGCGCCGGACAGCAATTCCCTCAGAATCAAAGGCGTCCAGCGCTCGGCGAAAACTTCCGCGGCCAACGCCACGGGACAAAATTGGCCATATCCCTTCATGGAGTAAAGCATGGCCGCATTTTTGTGACGGCGCAAGTTCAATTTTTGAACCACATTCAATCGTCCTTGCGAGGCACGAAAAACCGTCTCATGGCATGACGCGCTACTCGCCGGCCCAGCTTCGCGCCGACAACCGTTGAGTTGCGATAGTGCATCCCGCCGTAGATTCGGGCGTTGAGGATGTCCGTGAGCGCCTGGCTGAAACGTTGGTAAGAGCGAACGGGTTGGAGCAGACCGGGCGCCAAGCTGGTCATCGTGAAATCCAATTCGTCGGTTCCGAAATAGGTCTGCAGCACCTCCACGACCGAGCCGCTGAAGCAGCCATGCGCGGCCGGGTATTCGGGGTGGTTCGGCGTCGTCACAAGCCCGATCCAAGTGGAGTCTGAGGTCAAGGTGGGATTGCCGCCGCCGGCGCGAATGGCGGTGACAGGCCGCCAGAATGCATACTCGAACTTCGAATCCCAACAGGCGATGAGGGCGTCGGACGCAGCGGTGGCCAGCATTGCAAATAAACGCGCCGACTCGAGGACCGAAAGATCCTGGCCGTCGGCAATCCCACGCCAGGTTGCATGCCATTGCAGCATCGGATGCACGCCGGCACCGCCGACAAACTGTCCAAGATCGGTCTGCTCCGGCGTGCGCAGGCTCCCGGTCGCTGCTCCATAGGCTTTGGTCTCGTTGTAGTCGTGCACCCACACAGGGCTGTCCAGAGCCGGTGGTGGCATTACCCGGAACTGTGATGGACTGTTCATGGTCCAGGGCGTCACGAAACGAATCCACGGCGTAGCTGGCGGCAGCAAGCCAGGAGGCGTCGGCTGCCAGACACCCGGTCCCGGCGGCGGAGGAGTCCAACCAGTCCCGGCGTTGCGGCCGTCATTAGCCCTCAACGCCAGGATTCCGGCCGCGGTCTGCTGCCCAACCGCGATGCCGTTGAGTTTCGCCTGTTCGTGCCCGGAAATGGTATTGAGGTAGGCGGCATATTGCTGATCGAGCGCCGTTCTCTGATCGGAGTAGAGCGCGAGCAACACATCGTGAGACGCCGCCGCTACGGCTGCCTCGGGCAGTGCCGGAGCACGCACGCTCGGTTTCACGGCATACAGCGAATACGGAGAACCACAGATGGCGTTGACCGCGTCGTATACGGCGGTTTGAACAATGGCAGTCTCCACGGAACCGGCCTGCGGCGACTTACCGCCCACGATCGCTATGCTGTTGTCGGCTACCGCGTTCCAGAACACAATCGCATTCGGGGCTGCCGCGGGGCGCTCCGAGTGGTGCTCACCGTCGCACCGGCGCAGCTCGGCCCTGTGCGCGAAGGCAGTGGTGGTCGTTAAGACGGCGCAAAGACAGGCAATTCTACTCATTCGCTCTTTCCTCCTTTCGCTATTCGGAGCTCGCCCGCGGAGAGTCAACCTCAGGCGGCATCCTTCACGAGGAGAGAGTACGGCGTGAATCGAGCCTGGAAAAGCCCAAAAAGTGAACCAGGCTCAATCTGTGTTCATCGCCGTTCATTGGCGGCTAACATCACGTGTTGGAACAACGCCTCCTGCAGAGCTTCGGGCGTGACGGGCTTGGCGATATAGCCGTCCATGCCCGCGCGCAGGCAGACTTCTTCGTCACCCTTCATGGCGTTGGCCGTGAGCGCCACAATCGGGATGTGGCTGCCGTCGCGCTCGCGCTCGCGAATCAGAGCCGTCGCGGCATAGCCGTCCATCTCGGGCATCTGGCAGTCCATCAGAATCGCGTCATACCGGAAGCGCTCCCACATTTGCACCGCCTCGCGGCCGTTCGCCACCGCATCGGCATGACAACCCAGGCGCTGCAATTGCAGCAGCACGACGCGCCGGTTGATCGTATTGTCTTCGGCCACCAGCACGCGCAAGTTTCGAGGCGAGCCCGGCGCGGCGCCGTCCGCGTCTTCTTCGGATGCGATATCCAGTGCGCCTCGTTTCAGACCTTCTTCCAACAGACCTTTTAATAGCGACGAACGCACCGGTGTCAGCAGCGTGCGGGTGAAGCCGGAGTCGGGCGGCGGGGCGAGTGTGAAATCGGCCGTCGATGTCAGCAGTGCCAGCAGCGACCGGTCGGCAATCTTGCGCCCGGCCGGGCCGAAATCCAGTCCTTCCATATCGTCCAGCTTGGCCGCCACCAGCACCACGTGAAAACACCGTCCGACCTGCCGGGCCGTTTCCAACATCCGCAGACCTTCCGACCCGTTATCGGAGAACGTGCAGCGTACCCGCCACGATTCGAGCCGCTCGCCCAACGCCTGCCGGGCCAACCCGTCGGTGTGAACCACCAGCACGCGGCAATCCGCCAGCCGGCCGGCATCGGCCTTGCGCTCCGCCGGCGCCAGCGGCAGCCGCATCGTGAACGCGAACCGCGACCCCACCTCCACTTCGCTTGATACCTCGAGTGCGCTGGCCATCAGCTCCACCAGTCGTTTTGAGATCGTCAGTCCCAGCCCGGTGCCCCCGAATTTCCGTGCCGTCGAAGCGTCCGCTTGCGCGAATTCGTTGAAGATCAGGTTCAGTTTTTCGGCCGGAATTCCGACGCCGCTATCTTCCACGGTGAAACGCAGACAACACTCTTCGTCGTTCTGAGCCGGACACAAAACTTCCAGCAGAACGTACCCCGATGGAGTGAACTTAACCGCATTCCCCGTGAGGTTCAGCAGCACCTGCCGGATACGTCCAGGATCTCCGATCACGTGCCGCGGCACGTCCGGCGTTAGCCGCACCACCAGCTCAATCCCCTTCGCTCCGGCCTTGGGCGCGAGCAGCGCGCCCACGTCCTCGATCATCTCGCGGAGATCGAACGGCACTGGCTCGATCGTCATTTGGCCGGCTTCGATTTTGGAGAAATCGAGGATGTCATTGATGATCGTCAGCAGGCTCTCGGCCGAGAAGCGAATGGTATCGGTGAAATCGCGTTGTTCGGCTGAGAGCGGCGTATCGAGCAATAGGCCCGCCATTCCAATGATGCCGTTCATCGGCGTGCGAATCTCGTGGCTCATGTTCGCCAGAAATTGACTCTTGGTCCGCGTGGCGCTCTCGGCCCGCAAACGGGAGTCATCCAGTTCGACCATCAGTTCCTGGCGGCGCGCCAGGTCCTCGCTCATCGCTGTCTGGCTCGCCGCCAGCGCCCAGGCCTGCCGCTTCGCGTGAAGCTTCTGCCGCCGCTGCAAAACCGCCCAGTAGGCGGCAAGGCCGGCCGCCGTTAGCGCGATACCGAATCCGAAAATACTCATCGGCGCAAACCGATACCAATAACCGGTCGCTACGAGAGGTCCCACCGCCAGGCACAGCGCATCCTGATAGACGATGAGGATCAGTTGGGCCGTAAAGAAGAGAAAATAAGCTTCCGGCAGCCCGCGCGTTTGATAAATGATGAGCGCCAGGAATCCATGCAGCGCCATCGCGGCCGCGCATCGTGTCGCCAACGTTCGCGGCCAGATCCGGCGGATGAGAAGGAAGCCGCTGCTCGCTACTGCTCCGGCAACCGAGGCCGCCAGCCAGGTTTGGTGCCAGCCTGCCAGGCCGAACGACAGAAGCCAGTGCCCGAGCAGCACGAAAACCATGAGACGGTCGCCGCGACCATAGACTTCATCCATGATGCGGACGACTTCTTCCGGTGTGAAGCCGAAGGACTCAGCGGCGAATTCGCGGAGGCGCCGGAGGCGTTGTCCCGCTTGCCACCTCGCATTCCCAATTCGTGCTGGATCGACAACCACGGCCTGATAATGGCGGCATTCGCCGGGGCCGGCAACCTTGCCTTTCGTTAACGGTTCAGGCCTGACCGTCGTCCGGGAATTTCACGCCGAGCGAATGCAGGAATTCGGCATCCTTCTTCTGGAAGGACGCCTTGCTGGTCTTGCCGCTCTTTACCGTGGCCTCGGCCAGTTCTTCCTCCGTCGGGCAGAACAAGAAGCAGTCGTCGAGGGGCTTCAAGCCGTAGACGTAGCTCTTGCACTCGGAACAACGCCAATGCACGACCAGTTGATGGTCAGACGTGAAGCCGATTTCGCGGATACGGCTGCTGGGGTGTCCACAGTGGCAACGCAACGACAGGATGCGATATCTCATACGAGCTCCCTGCCGCATTTGTCGCATGTGGGGCCCCGGTGCGGACAGTCCTGTTCCCGCTATCGGAGTACTGGGAGAAAGCAGTACCGCGTTATCGTTCGTTAGCGCGGATTAGCGAAACGGCGTGGTGCGCCGGGCGAGCACGCGCTGCACCTGCTGATAGAGCGCCAGCGCTTTCGGCATGCTGTCGAGGGCGTGGACCACTTCGGGGTCGTTTTGCAAAGCGGCGTGTTTGGCAGCGTCGCGGTTGAAGGCGCGGCGGTATAGCTCGTACCGGATCTGGTCGGACACGAACTGGCGGGCGTCCGTAAATTCCGCATCGGTGAACGGGAACCGCTCCTCCCGCAGGTAGGCACGGAACCGGTCGAGCACGGCCGCATCCGGAGTCCACTCTTCGGGAAGCTCGGGCTTTTTCCCGCTGAAGTAAAGCGAACCGAAGTGAAAGAAGATGCCCGAGGCGGCGAGGCGGCGCGAAAAGACACTGTAGTGCGGAGCGCTGTACTGCTCATCGGGAGTGATACCGCCGCCGCCGTACACTTTGCGGCCGCTGTCGGTCGCTTTCACGTCGTTCAGATTGGGGCCATCCTTGCGGCCCGCATAGTAGTAGTCGAAGAACGAGCGGTGTTGGTAGTCGCGCTGGATCAGCCGGCCGCTCGGCGTGTAATAGTGCGCGATGGTGAGCACCAGGGCGGCGCCTTCCGAGAGCTGATACTGTCCCTGCACCAGGCCTTTTCCGAATGTGGTTTCACCCATCACCCAGGCGCGGTCGTGATCCTGCAGGGCGCCGGTGACGATTTCGGCGGCGGAGGCGGAACGCCGGTCGACCAGAACCACGATCGGATATCTCTGGCCGTCGGGCTTCGGCTTGGCGCGAAACACCTGCTCGGCCTCGGCGCGGCCGCGGTGCGAAACTACCGTCTGGCCGCCGCGGAGGTATCGGCCTGCTACGGCCACGGCCTCGGTCACCAGGCCGCCGGGGTTGCCGCGCAGATCGAGGACCATGCCGGTGATCGACGATTCGCCGAGTTTGCTGAGGGCGGCTTCGACGTCGGCGGAGACATTCTGTGACTCGAAGGTGGTGATGCCCAAATAGACGACTCCGGGGCGCAGCCAGAAAGCGTCGACCGCGCTGGTCTGGATGGCCGCACGGGTCACGGTAAACGTTATCGGTTCCTTCACGCCTTCACGGGCGACGCTGATGGCGACCTGGGTGCCGCGCGGCCCGCGCAGCAGGTTCGCCACGGCGCTCAAATCCAGCCCGCGGGCGTCCTGCTTGTCGACCGCCACAATGGCATCGCCGCGCCGCAGGCCGGCGGCCAGCGCCGGCGAATTGGCGAAAGGCTGGCCGACTACGACTTGATCACCGTCCGCCGTGAGTTCCATCCCAACGCCGTAATACTGGGCACTCTGGCGCCGCTGCGCCTCACGCCATTCCTCCGGATCGAGAAAATTGGAATGCGGATCGAGGGTCTGCAACATGCCGGGAATGGCGCCCTGGTAGATGGCTCGTTCGGACGAAACCGGGTCGGCGAAGTTCTTTTCAATGAGCGAGTAGACGTTAGCTACGGCGCGCATTCCGCTGGTCAGGTCGTCATCGGAATTCGCGGCCCTTAGAGCCTGGCTCGTAAGTGTCCCGAACGCCAGCAGCGCAACCAAACACGTCTTTCGCGTCATGAAGTCAACCTTTCGGGCTTTACCGAGGCGGTAAGCCAAAGGATATGAGACTGATCATGGTGCCGAACTGGTTACGTGTCAAGGCCCAGAGGATGGACGGATGGTTCAAAATAGTTCCACGCCGCCCGAATTGCCATCGAATATAATTGTTTTCAAACATCTACATGCCGGCACAGCACCGCGAACTGGTAATTCACTGCCCCGACGGCCAGATCAAGACCGTGCCCTTGGTCGGAGGTCGTCTCTCGGTCGGCCGGTCGAGCACCGCCGAAATCAGTTTTCCCGAGGACTCCGGACTCTCCCGCCAGCACTTTGCATTCGAATCCGAAGGAGACGACTGGACGGTCTGCGACCTGAATAGCAAGAACGGAACCTTTGTAAACAATATCCCGCTCAAGGCAAAGCTGGTGCTGACGCCGGGCGACCGGATCACGGCCGGACACATTACGGCGGTTTACGCGCCCGCCGCAGGCAACAAAGAGACGGGGCCGCGGCTGGTGATTTTTGAAGGGGATGACTCGACGGCGCCGACGTCGTCGACAGTCGTTACGAGCCTGGAAGGCGCGAATAAGACGGTGGTGTTCGACCGCACCGGCGCTGGGGCGAAACCTTCCGCCGCGCTGCAGTCGCTCATTCGGGCCGGGCAGGAGTTGGCGGTTAACCGGCCGTTGGCGGAGCTGTTTCCGCAGATTCTCGATCTCGCCATCGAGGCGGTCAACGCTCAACGCGGCGTGGTGCTGACGCTGGAGGGTGAAATCCTGGTGCCGCGCGCGCACAAAGGTGAGGGATTTCGCATCTCGACCGCCGTGCGGGATCGGGTAGTGAACCAGAAGTCGTCGATCCTGGTTCGCAATGCGCAACTGGACGACGCTTTCCGGAGCCGCCAGAGCATCGTGGAACAGAAGGTTCACACGATGATGGCGGTGCCACTCCAAACCAAGGAGCGGATCATCGGACTGATTTACGTGGACTCGCCGTTCGTGCTGCGGGAATTCACCGAGTCCGATCTCAGCTTGCTGACGGTGATGGCCAACGTGGCAGCGATCCGGATTGAAAACGTGCGGCTGGCGGAAATCGAACAGCAAGAGCGGATCATGAAACGCGATCTGGCGCAGGCTGCCGACATCCAGCGCCGCATCCTGCCCGAGCGCGCCCCGGCGATTCGCGGCCTGGACGTCTCGGGGTTCAATATGGCGTGCCGGACGGTAGGTGGCGATTACTACGGCTTTTTCCCGTATCCGGACGGCCGGATGGCGCTGGCGCTGGGAGACGTTTCGGGGAAGGGAATGCCGGCGGCGCTGCTGGTGATGCAACTGCAGGCGCGGCTGGAGGCGTTGGCAGAGGATCCCTGCGATCTGTCGGCGCTGATGCTGCGGCTCAACAAGATCACGTGCGCCAACTGCCCCTCGAACCGGTTCATCACGTTTTTCATGTCGCTGGTCAATCCGGCGACGGGCGACCTGTCGTTCGCCAACGCCGGTCACAACCCGCCGATCATCGTGCGCGC
Organism: Bryobacteraceae bacterium; assembly: GCA_036406715.1. Classification (GTDB taxonomy): domain Bacteria; phylum Acidobacteriota; class Terriglobia; order Bryobacterales; family Bryobacteraceae; genus PSRJ01. Next base: position 9,302 of record DASXAK010000028.1, read on the forward strand.
CTCGGGCGACATCGAGATGCTCGAGGGTGGCGGTCCGGTGCTGGGGGTGCTGCCGATTGCGAAGTACGGCGAACAACATGCCCGGCTGGGCAAAGGCGATCTGCTGGTGATTTATAGCGACGGAGTGACCGAAGCGAACGACCTCGCCGAGGAAGAATACGGGGAAGAGCGCCTGACGAGCGAGTTGAGAAAGCATCGCGGCGAGAGCGCCGAAACGATTGTCAGGGCGATTACTGAATCAGTCAGCAAGTTTGCCGAGGGGGCTCCGCAGGCCGACGACATTACCCTGATCGTCGCCAAGCGAACCTGACGTCGTGATCACCGACCTGGTGCAGATCCGGACCCTGGGCGAGAAAAAACGCGAGGAGAATCTCCGGCTCCGCCGCTTTCTGAAATCGCACGACCATTCCGACCGCATTCTGCGGCGCATTGCCGAGGATATCGAGGCGCAAATCGACTGTACGGTGTGCGCCAATTGCTGCAAGGTGGCTACTGCGATTGTCACCGAGCGCGACGTGGAGCGGCTGGCGCGGCACCTGCGCCTCACGCCGGCGCGGTTTGTGGCCGAATACACGATGGAGAGCGACGAAGAAGGGCGGGTGTTGCGGCGCAGTGATGCGACCGGGTGCGTGTTCCTGGAAGGAACAACGTGCACGGTGTACGACGCGCGTCCGGACGCCTGCCAGCGGTTTCCGCATCTCGTGCGCGGCGCCGGCTCGATTGCGAGCCGGATGTGGCAATTCGTCGATCGCGCCTGCTATTGCCCGATCGTCTATAACGCCTTGCAGGCCTTCAAAGCGGAAGTGGGATTCAAGCGGTAGTTTTGCCCGGGTTCGGGAAACGTACGCTTCCCGGTAAGGGGTAAGGGTTGTTGAAACGAAAGATGTTGGCGGGATATTTCCGCGTGGTACGAAGCGGACCGATTGGGTCCTCGCAGGGGCTGTTCCCAAGCAGAAGGTTCCGCGAAGAGTGGTGCTTCTTTCCCACACCTTAATTATCGCCCCGGGGCAGTCTAGAGGACGTTTCGGGAGGGTGGGCGATGGACCATAAATCCTGAATTTTGAAGGGGATCAAAAAATATCTTGAAGTTGTCAATGAAAAATGGACAGGCGCAGTCCGAGACCTTGCCTCTGCTGTCGCGCACCCCGGCTGCCTGGGGCCGCGCGGTGCTGGCAGAGCCGGTCAGTCTGCTGATCGATCACGCCTTTCTGGAGAAGAAGGCGGCGACGAACGCGCTCGAATTGCTCACCCGCTGGCCCAACGACTGGCTGGACGGCTGGGTGGAAGCGATGACGTCAGTGGCTCGTGATGAAGTAGCTCACCTCGCGCAAGTGACTCGTCTGCTGGCGAAGAAAGGCGGACGGCTCGACCGGTTTCACAAGAACCCGTATGCGAATGCGCTTCGGCAACTGGTGAGAAAAGGAAAACCCACGGAACTGTTGGACCGGCTTC
>DASXAK010000029.1:0-22387 GCA_036406715.1 Bryobacteraceae bacterium
CATTCGAGCACCTGGCGGGTGGTCAGCACGCGCCGGTCGAGTTCGATCTCGATCTCCACCGGAACGTCGCCCAACGCCGCGATCTCTTCATGAGGAGTCATCGGCAGAATCGTCCGTCGGGTTCAGCGGATCAGGTTAATCGTGTCCTGGCTCAACTGATCCTGCGCCGTAACCACTCGCGCGTTGGCTTGATATCCGCGCTGATACACGATCAGGTTCGTGAATTCCCGGGCGATATCCGACGTCGAGGCCTCCAGCGCGCCGCCCACGATCGAACCGCGGCCGCCGGTCCCGGGCGTTCCGATCGCCGGGATGGCGCTGCGCGCGCTCAACTGGAAATTGTTGTCCCCGACCGCGAGCAGGCTGTCCGGGTTGCGAATGCTGGCCAGAGCGAGCTGCGCCACCACGATCTGGTCGCCATTCGAATACTGGGCGAGAATCCCGCCGCCATTGGCCAGCCCCACGCGAATCAACTGCGCGGCCCCCGACCCGTTCTGCGAACTTGCCGAGAGCGCCGACGGCTGCCCGAATTGCGTGATTCGGCCCACACCAGCAGGCGTGTACGGATCCCAGGTCAGGTTCATGTCGGCGGCGCCGTCGCTGAGGCCGGTGATGCTGAAGGTAATCGGCGCGCCCCACGCCGGATCAACCAGCTTGCCATCGCTGCCAAACGTAAGGGTGCCGCCGGCCACGCCAAACGGCGTTCCCGCGGTACCGCCGGTCACTTCCTCACCTGGAACCGTCACGTTATAGGTCCACTGGTTGATGCCGGCCTTCTGGAAATTCAGCGTCAGCACGTGCGACGTCCCCAGACTGTCGTAGACCGTCATGGGCGCCGAAAATAGAGATGTCACATCGGCCGCCGCGGTGGACTGCAGGTTCATATCGAGGTTGAAATTGGTCGTCACCGTCGGAGTCTTCAGGGTGCCGGTCGGCACCACGATGTTGCCGATCGCGCCCACCGTGTTCACCGTATTCGTCAGCGGATCGATCGTGCTCCATCCCTGCACGTGCATCCCGGTGTTCGTCATGAGGTTTCCATTCTTGTCGGTGAGGAAATTGCCGGCGCGCGTGTAAAGGATTTTGCCGCTGTCGTCCTTCAGCACGAAGAATCCATCGCCCTGGATGGCGGCGTCGAGGAGACCGGAGCTGGTCTGCACCGATCCCTGCGTAAACTGTCGGAACGTCATCGGCTGCGCGGTGCCGAAGCCCACCTGGGTTTCCCCGAGCCCGGATCCCATCGATTGCGTCACCAGGTCGCGAAAACTGACCGCGCTGGTTTTGAACCCGGTCGTATTGAGGTTCGCCAGATTGTTGCCGACCACGTCCACCGCGGTCGCCATGGCGCTGAGCGCCGAAAGTGCGGATGAAAAAGAACCAGGCATATCGATCTCCTATTCAGGCTTGCTTGTCGGTTTGTGTCTGTGGCACGAGCTTGTCCAGGTCGGCGCGGATAGCCGCCAGATCCGTGCTCATGCTCATGCTTTGTTCGAGCTGGGTGAATTGAGCGAGTTGCGTCAGGAACTGTACGCCGTCGGCCGGGTTGAGCGGGTCCTGGTGTCTGATCTGCGCCACCAGGAGTTGCAGGAACATATTTTTGCTGACGGTCGGGTTGGCGGTGGAACCGGCGGACTGCCCGTCCCCCGTTGTGCCGGTTGAACTATTAGAAGTTACGGTTGGAAACATTGACGTGTCCTCATGGAAGCGATGAAAAGAGCCTCGAAAACTCCGGCGGTGCGGAATCTCCGCCGGTATTCGTTTCGGGTTGCGGAGCGCGCCGCGGCGGCGGCTCGTGCTGCTGCTGGCGCCCTTGTCCGCCCGGCGGCTGCTGCTGCGCGGACGAGCCCGAAGGGGAAGAGTCGTTCGCCGCCCCAAGCGGTTCCGTCCGCGCGCCGGCGGGATGCCACGTCTCAGCGCGAAAGCCGCTCTGTTCGAGCCGGGCCGAGAGCGACGGCAGATCGTCCCGTAGAGCGCCGGCCAACTGTGAATCCGGCGTGCGGACCGACACCTGGACTTGACCGGCGCGCTCGGTCAGCCGGACATCCACACGCCGCTCCCCGCCCGTGACCTGCAGCCGGATGTCGCGCGCCGGCGAGACCGCCGGAGCGGGTTCGGGTGCCGATGCCGGAGTGCGATGCGGCTCTGCCGGCGGAGACACGCGCTCACGACGAGCGGTCGGAGCGTCGAAGCTCTGTGGTGCGCTCGAGATTGCCGTGCCGGACGCTCCGGAATCGGGTAAAGGATCTTCGGCGGACTTCGTCTCCCGCCCCACAGCCGGGCTGACTCGAACTGCCGAAAGTGCCGCGGTTCCCGCGTGCGGCGGTTCGCGGTCTGCCGCTCCGGCATCGGCTGATCCCGAAGCCGATGCAACGGGCTCGACGGGCTGGGGGGAAGCCGGTGTGGACGCGACAGACGCGGGGGTGTCCTTCTGCTGGGTCTCTAGACGTGTCAGCCGCGCGGTAAATGCGAGAACCGGGGTGCGCTGCTCCGCGAACGCCGGCGCGTCGACGGCCGTCACAGGTCGCGGTGCTTCAACGGGCCGGCGGACGGCGTCCGACATTCGCGGCGGACCGGCTGCGGACTGATCCGCGGGTTCCCGGTTGGCGCGCGCCATCTCTGGCAGGCTTTCGGCCGTTCGTTTCGCATCGGTCACCTTTGAAACCGGTGGGCGCACCAGAGATTCTGCCGGCCCCTTGCGGTCCGGCGTCGACGGATCAGTCACGGCTGGCGATGCCGGAGACGCGCTTGCGTCAGGTCCGGACACCGCCAGAATCGTCGGGGAAACGGCCAATGCCATCAGACCGCCGTCCGAGGCAGCCATGGCGCCCGCCTCCGGCTCTTTCCCGGTGGACGTCCCGATCGGCTTGTCTTCCGGTAAAGCCGCGGCCTCGCTGCGCTCAAGCTCCGGGGGCGCAGGCTGCGCGGCGTCCGGCAATGGAACGGTCTCGGAATCGACGGCGATCGCGCTCTGCGGAACGCCGGTACCTGGCGCCGATGCCGGAAGCGCAACCGGAATCACCGGCAGTTCGGCAACCGCGATGGGCAGACAAAGCAAGGCGCTTTCGTTCTTGTCATCTTTCTTGTGTTCAGGCTTTTTGTCGTCGGGATTTTCAGTCTGATTGCTGGCGGACCCCTGCTGCATCAGGTCCTCGAGCAGCGCCGGGAACTTCGCCGAGGCGCCCGCGGCCGCTTCGAGCAGGACGGCCGCGAAAGCCTCGAGAGCTGCCGCAGACGGAACATTGCCGGCTTGCACCTGGCTTGCGCCCACGGAGGAAGGAGTGGATGCAACGGCAGTCACGCCGGACTAACTTGCAGATCGATGACCGTCGGGGCGGCGCCCGGATTTCAACGTGTTAGTGCAAGAATGAGCGGCACCAGAATGCCACGGAGACGCTCAGCGGCAAATCCTTGCCGCGGTCGCGCTCGCTCCCATCACGGCTCATCGGAGACATCCAAAATGTTTTGAGAGATTTGATTCTTTTTTTCTGCTTTGGTACGGCTTTTGCATTGTCACCACCGCCATGGATCCTTTGACCGCTATCGCAGCGAGCGGGCTTCGCTCCCGCATGGAGTCGCTCGAACTGCTGGCCAACAATGTGGCCAACGCGAGCACCGGCGGCTACAAATCCGACCGGGAGTTTTACAGTCTCTACATCGCGCCGGAGGCCAACACCGATTCAGTCATGCCTCTCATCGAACGCCCCTGGACCGATTTTTCACAGGGCACATTACGCCAGACCGGCAACCCGCTCGATGTGGCGCTGGCGGGCAAAGGCTTCTTTTCGATCAAGGGCCCCTCCGGATCGCTTTACACGCGCAATGGGAATTTTCATCTGGCCGTGAGCGGGGCACTCGTGACTCCGGAGGGGTATCCGGTTCGCTCGACCGGCGGCACGCCTTTAAACCTGGCGGCCTCGGGACGCATTGAAATCTCGCGCGACGGCACCGTTACGCAGGACGGCGCAGTCGTCGGACAGCTTCAAATCGCCGACTTCACCAGCACCGCCGGGCTCACCAAGCAAGGGAACAACTATTTTCGTTCGGCCGATCCGCCGAGCTCTTCGCCTCCGCCGGATACTGCGATCCGCCAAGGCCACCTGGAAGATTCCAATACCGGCAGCGCCGAGTCGGCCGTGCGGCTCATCGGCGTCATGCGCCAGTTCGAGATGTTGCAGAAGGCGGTCTCGCTGGGCGCGGATATGAACCTGCACGCCATCCAGGAAGTGGCGCGCGTCGGACAGTAGGAGGGAGAACCAACAGCGATGATACGAGCACTCTACAGCGCCGCCAGCGGCATGACGGCACAACAAATGAATGTCGACAATATTGCGCACAATCTCGCCAACGCCAGCACCGGCGGCTATAAAATGCGCCGCGCGCAGTTTCAGGATCTGCTCTATCAGACCGTCGTGCAGCCGGGCGCGGCCGCCGGCCAGCAGACCGTGATCCCCACAGGGCTGCAGCTCGGGCTCGGCACGCGGACGGCGTCGAACGAAATTATTTTCACGCAGGGAGATTTTTCGCAAACCAATAACCCTCTCGACCTGGTGATCCAGGGCAAGGGGTTTTTCCAGGTTCGGCTGCCGTCGGGTGAGCTGGCCTACACCCGCGCTGGATCGTTTCACCTCGATCGCGACGGCAATGTCGTAACCGGCGACGGCAACCCGCTCGAGCCACAGATCACACTGCCGGCCAATGCGCTGCAAGTGACCATAGGGCAGGATGGCACCGTCAGCTTTACCCAGCCCGGCCAGACGGCTTCGCAGCAGGCTGGTCAGATCCAGCTCGCGAATTTTCCGAACCCGGCCGGGCTGAACAGCCTGGGCGGCAATCTCTATAGCCCGACTGACGCGTCGGGCGATCCCACCGTCGGCACTCCGGGCGGTCAGGAAGGGCTGGGGAGCGTTTTGCAAGGCTATACCGAGCAATCGAACGTGTCGGTGGTGGAGGAGTTCATCAACCTCATCGTGGCCCAGCGCGGCTATGAGGCGAATTCCAAGGTCGTACAGGCCGCCGACAGCATGTACCAGCAGGTGAACAATCTGGCGCGATGATCCCGCTTTTAGCACTGGCGGCCTGTGTGGCGGTGCCGGCCGCTTCCGACAAAATTGTCGCTGGTGATCTGGCGCCGTTCAGCCCGGCCTTCGCTAACGTGAATCCTGCGGCCTTCATCGGTTGGGCGCCCGCGCCCGGAGTGCGGGGTATTTTTTCGGTTGCCGAACTGCGGCGCACAGCGGCTCGCCTCGGCGCGCCGGCAGTCCCCGATACGCCGCTCTGCGTCGAACGCGCGACCGCGCCGCTCGAACCCGCTCGGATTCTCGCTGCTATTCAATCTCAAATACCGCGAGGCGAAATCCAACTTCTCGATTTCAGCCGCGCCCTCGCGCCCGAAGGCGAGCTCATCTTTCCGCCCAACGGGTTGCATCGCAGTGCGGGTGCCGCCTATTGGAGCGGCTACGTTCGCTACGCCACAGGACGCCGTTTTGCGGTCTGGGCCAAGGTCGCGATGGCTGTCCCGGCGGTGGTCGCCGCCGTCGATTTGCAGCCAGGCCGGCCGGTCGAAGCCGGGGAGCTGCGCGTCGAAAACCGGGCCGAACTCTCCGGGTTGGAGCCGATCGAACCGGTAGTTGGAAAATGCCCGCGGCGGCTGATTCGTGCCGGTACCGCGATTCTGCCGCAGTGGCTGGAAGCGGCGCCGGCGATCGTTCGCGGCGACGCAGTCACGGTCGAAGTGCAAAGCGGCGCGGCGCATCTGACGCTCGATGGCCGCGCGGAAACGTCTGCGGCGGTCGGCCAGCGGATCACGGTTCGCAACCCGGAGACGGAAAAGCGGTTCTTCGCGCGGGTCGAGGCAAAAGGCCGGGTATCGGTCGCCGCGCCAGGTCACGAGGCCAAGCCATGAACCGAATCGTTTGCATCTTGTTGTGCGCCGCACTGTCGGTCGCGGCGAAGCCCAAGCATCAGACCGGCGCGCAGCCGCCGCTCGACCGCTACGTCACGGAGGCGGTAGCCCGGTCGGCGCAAACTAGCGCCACGACCCCGGGCGCCATCTGGTCGCCGGGCTCGGCACTGGCCGATGGGGCGCGCGACTTGCGCGCCAGCCAGGTCGACGACATCCTCACGATCCTGGTCGTGGAAAAAGCATCGGCGGTGGCGTCGGGAACCACCAAGACCGCGCGTGCGTCGAGCACTGCGAATTCCGTCAGCGCCCTGGCCGGAATCACCCGCCCCACCGGCCCGTGGGCCAATCTGGCTGGCACGTCCGGCGCCACTCAGCTCTCAGGCGACGGCACTACCAGCCGGGATCTGGTGTTGAGCACGACGCTCACAGCTCGCGTTGCGAACGTCCTGCCGAACGGCTCCATGCTGGTGGAATCAACCAAGGACATCTCGATCAACTCCGAGCGGCAGACCATCACGGTGCGCGGCGTGGCGCGGCCGGCTGACATCGGGCCGGACAACACGCTGCGATCCGACCGGCTGGCGGAGCTCGAAGTACGCGTAAACGGCAAAGGCGTGGTCGGCGATGCGATTCGCCGGCCGTTCTTCCTGTACCGCCTGCTCCTGGGTCTGCTTCCGTTTTGAGCCTTATGAAACGCCTACTCGGTTGCCTGCTGATTGCGATCCTGCCGATAGCCGGAGCGACGCGCCTCAAAGATCTGGTCTCCGTGGAAGGCGTCCGCGAAAATCAACTGCTCGCTTACGGACTGGTGGTCGGGCTGGCCGGAACCGGCGACCGCAAGCAGACCATGTTTTCAGCGCAGAGCTTGACCAATCTGCTCGAGCGCATGGGCGTGTCGGTGCCGCCGACGTCGATTCAGGTGCGCAACACAGCCGCTGTCATGATTACCGCAACGCTTCCGGCGTTTGCGCAGCCGGGCACGCGCATCGACATCACCGAAGCCGCCATCGGCGATGCGGCCAGCCTGCAAGGCGGGATCCTCGTGCTGACTTCTCTGCGCGGCGCCGACGGCCAGGTCTACGCGGTGGCGCAAGGGCCGGTGATGACCGGCGGTTTTGCTGCCGGGCGCGGGGGGAATTCGCAGATGGTCAATCATCCAACGGTCGGACGCACGCCGAACGGCGCCATCATCGAGCGCGCCGCGCCTGCTCCCCCGCTTCATTCGCCGATCCGCCTGCAGTTGCGCGAAGCCGACTTCACCACTTCGGCGCGGATTGTGCACGCCGTGAATCAGAAGTTGGGCGCTGAGGCCAAGGTCGAGAACTCCGGGCTGATTCAAATCACAATCCCGCCGGATTACGCCGCCCGCCCCGCCGAATTCCTCGCGGAGCTGGAAAATGTCGCGGTCGATGCCGACCGCCTCACCCGCATCGTCATCAATGAGCGGACGGGAACCATCGTGCTGGGCAAAGACGTCCGAATTGCGCCGGTAGCCATCCTGCACGGGAACTTGAGCGTCGAGATCCAGACAACCTTCGCGGTCTCGCAGCCGCAGCCGCTTGCGCCGGGAACCACCCAGGTCGTCCCCCAGACCGAAGTCGCGGCCAAAGAGGAGAAGGCCCGAACTGTCGTGTTGAAAGAGGGCGCTACGGTGGAAGACCTGGTGCGCGGCCTGGCGGCGATCGGAGCGACACCGCGCGATGTCATCGCAATTCTCCAGAACCTGCGCCGCGCCGGAGCCCTGGAAGCGGAAATCGAGGTCATCTGATCGTGCTCGAGCTAAACCGAATACCGGCAACGGTGCTCCCCACAAGTTCTCTAAACCAAACCGGCGGAAACGATCCCGCGAAAGCGAAAGATGCCGCCCAACAGTTTGAGGCTCTCTTGCTCGGACAGATTCTGCGCAGCGTTCGGGAGGCCGCGGGCTCGGAGAATGGCGACGAAGCCGCAAGCTGCGCAACGGAATTCGCCGAGCAGCAATTCGCCTTGGTTCTGGCCCGGCAAGGCGGGCTGGGATTGGCGGCGTTGATTGCGCGTGGGTTGGAACGCAAACCGGCTACGAGTGAACCGCCTGCCGCTGACGGGAAAGCGGTCTTATAAGCTCCACCCGTGAGGCGCAGCGGCGAGCGCCGCTTCCTCGTGGGTCGCCCACGGACTTTCGGCGGCCTGCGTCTCCACGGGGATGCGGGTTTGCTCCCACGCCTCGGCCAGCGTGCTCAACAGACCCAGAACTTCCGCCAGCGGACCGTCGGCCTGGTGCAGATTCGCATCCAGGAGCCGGTTCAGCATGTATTGATAGAGCGCGGCGAGACGGCTGCTGATGGCGCCGCCGCGCGAATGATCGAGCGCGGCGTTCAATTCGATAAGGATTTCGCAACCCTTCGAAATCGCGCGCGAGCGCGCCGCAATCTCTCCGGCCGCCAGCTGCTCGCGGGCTTCCCGCACCGCCGCGATGGCGGCCTGGTAGAGAAGCCGGACCAGTTCCAGCGGCTCCGCCGAAAGAATCCGGTTCTCCAGATATGCGTCATGAGCGCCGTTCCACATCTCTTGTCCCCACACTTCTATCGTCTGCCCGCGTCCGTAGTCGCCGATCAGGTGCTCCGGAGGTCCTCGGCCAGACGCAACACATATTCCGGCGGCACTTGCGCCACCACTTCCTGTGTCTGGCGATTCACCACCTGCACTACGATCCGACGCGCCTGCCGGTCCAGATGAAACAGCAGCTCGTTCTGCTGACCGAACATTTCGCTGGCGTTCAACGCTTTCACCGCCTGAATGATCTCGCGGTGTTCGGCCGGTTGTTCCACGGGAGCCACGGGCGCCGTCGCAGCCAGAGGCTGCACGAGGCGATTGATTGAGCTGATATCCATAACGGCTCCTTCGGGGCGCCGCCCGGAAAGCTGGCCGGCCCCCCATCCTCAATGCCTCTTATCGGCTCCCGCCACGCCGCCTTGAACCGCCGGCGCGCTGCCGGCGGCTAAAAGTCAGGGCGTCCCGGCCGAAGAGTGAATTGAAAGAATCACATTCATGTCCCGCAGCGTGCCGATGATCGGCCTGTTCCCTGACGAGTTGCCCTGGGTCCGCAGCCTCGTTGCCCTTCTCCGCCACCCCGATCCCACCATACCCGAACTCGCCCGCCAGGCCCTTCTCTATCTCGCCCGCGCCGCGCAAAACTCCGACATGGCCCACACCCCACCGGCCGAGCCGTCCAAAAAGACCTCCATGATACATTGCATGGAGTGACGGAGCGGACTCTCTACCAGGTTCTGGAAGAAACGGCGCGTCAGTACGGCGACGCCCCCGCGCTGCGTCAGCCAATCCCCGGCGGCGGATACCTGACCTACTCGTGGAATCAGTACCGCCGCGCGGCCGAGGAGATTGCTGCCGGCCTCCGTGCGCTCGGCGTTTCCAAAGGCGATATCGTCGCGCTCAACTCCGAAACGCGCCTCGAATTCTATCTGGCCGATCTCGGCATCCTCGCCAACGGCTCGATCGCCGCCGCGCTCTACCCGAACTACCCGCCGGCCGATCTGGTCGCGACCCTCGATGATATTGGCGCCGAAACGGTTTTCGTGGAAGATCCGAAAACTTTGCGCAGCTTGAGCGGGGCCCGGCCTCGCCTCTGGATTCTGCTCACCGGTGAGGCTGAGGGAACGCTGACGCTTGACCAGCTCCGCCAAACCGGCCGCGCTGCGTTAGCCGATGATCCATTGCTTCTCGACCGGCTGCGCGCCGCGGCGCAGCCATCGGATCCGGCCATTCTCTATCTCACCTCCGGCGCCACCGGAGAGCCGAAAAGAGCGCTGGTCGCGCATGGCGCCGTCGTCGCCAATATCGACATGGGGCCGGCCGTTCTGCCGCTCGGCCCGGACGATGCCGGGCTCGCCTTCCTCCCCTCGGCACACATTGCGCAGCGCGTGGTGCTCGAATTTCTTCCGCTCCGCAGCGGCATGCCGGTAACATTCTCGGAGAGTCTGCTGAAACTTCCGCAGGAGATCCGCGCCGTGCGGCCGACCATCCTGCTGGCGCCGCCGCGTATGTGGGAACGGATCTATGCCAGTATCTGTACCGAGCTGAAGAAGCGGCCGGCCGCCGTGCAAAAGGCATTTTACGGCGCATTGGCGTTGTCCCTGGCGGCCGCGCGCTACCGGCGCGAGGGCCGGCCGGTTCCGTCACGCATCCGTGTCCCGCTCGCGGTTGCCGACCGCGTTCTGTTTCGCACGGTCCGCGCCCGCTTCGGCGGCCGCCTGCGAATCGCCGCTTCCGGCGCGGCGCCTCTCGCCAAAGATCTGGCCGAGTTCTACGAGGCCATCGGCATGCCGCTCATCGAAGGCTATGGACTTACGGAGGGTGGCGTCGCAAGCCTGAACCCGCTCGATGCGCCGCTGCCCGGAAGCATCGGCAAGGCCCTCCCCGGCGTCGAGATGCGCCTCGCGGATGACGGAGAACTGCTGATCCACAGCCCCTGCCTGTTCTCCGGCTATCTCCGCGACGCCGAGGCCACCGCCGAAGTGCTCCGCGACGGCTGGCTGCATACCGGCGACCTGGCCTTCATCGATGACCGCGGCTACGTTTTCATTACCGGCCGCAAAAAAGAGCTGATTGTTTCGTCAACCGGCAAGAAGGTGTACCCCTCCCGCATCGAGAACCTGTTCAAGACGGAACCGCTCATCAGTCAGGTGCTGCTCATCGGCGACCGGCTGCCCTACGTTACAGCCCTGTTCACGATCAATCCCGACGCGGCCGCCCAGCTCAAGGGGATGGCGGAATGGAGACACCGCCCGATCGATGCCATCGTGGAGGCTCCGCCCGTGCTGGCCGAAATTCAAAAAACCGTAGCACGCGTCAACCAGCAACTGGCGCCCTTCGAGCAGGTTCGCAAGTACCGCGTCCTGGCGCGGGATTTTTCCCTCGAACGGGGCGAATTGACCGCCACTATGAAAGTGCGCCGCGCGCGCGCACTCGAGAATTTCAAAGAAAAGGTTGCCGAACTATACGGCGGCCGTGAGTAGCTCTGATGAATTCTCGTTCATCCGGAAACGCCCCTTTCCCGCCGATCGTATCAACCAGTAGGAAGCCCGCACCAGGGACTTCCGAAAAAAGAGGTAACCTATGCGAATCTCGAGACTTTCGGCCTTGATTTTAGCCGGCGCCGGCATGCTGTTCCTAGGCGCTTCCGTCCACGCCCAGAATCGATATTCCGACCGCCAGGATTTACGCAGCGATTACCGAGATATCCAGCGGGATTACGCCCGCCTCAACCAGTTGCGCGCCGACATCGGCCGAGACCAGTACCGCCTGAACCAGGCGCGCCGCTCAGGCGACCGGTGGGCCGCCCGCCAGATCGCCCGCGATCTCGATCGCGATCAGCACGCTTACCGCGCGCTCGAACACGATATCAAGCATGACAGCCGCGATATCCGACACGACCAGCGCGACCTCTACCGCGACGGTTATCGCTAGTGAGCAGTGCGGCCGGCGGCCCTTTGCTACAATAGCGGGAGTTATGGCAATTCCGAATGTAAAGCGGTTCCGCCCTTTCTGCCCCACGTGCAACGACAATTTCACCTTGATGGCAGTCCTTCCTAAGGACGCCAACGTCGATAAGTACCTGGCGGATGCCGTGGCCCGCCACGATCACAAGGCGTTCCAGGAATCCAAGGTGCTGCACTTCAAGATTCGCGTCGGCCAGCAGAAGCAGAAGAAAGCCAAATAGCCGTCTTCTTTTTCAGCTTTTTCAGCGGGACGTTTCCTTACGAATCAAACCGCGGCTTCTCAACCCCGTGTGTGAGAGCGGGCTTGCTTACAGGTGCGCCTGCAGCGTGCGGAGCGCGCGCTCCCCTTCGTGCGCCACGTCGTTATCCGTGTCGCTGCTCAGCTTCTGCAGATGCGGAACCGATTCTTTGTCGCCGCTCCGCGCCAGCACGCGGGCGAGCCCGATCTTTTCGTCTTTGGTGCCGGTATCCATCGGGCCGTAGAGCGCGGTCCGAACCCCGGCGTCTCGCGCCAGCTCAATCAGGTACGCTTGCGCGACCTCGCGGTATGACGCCGAGTTCAGCGTGTTGATGAGGTAAGTGAACGGGGTGAACTCGCCCAGATCGAGCTTGCCCAGCATCGCTTGCGCGAACGCCATCCCGAGCCTTGCCGGCGTCTTGCCTTCGTCCATCCAAGCCTTCTCGATCATCGGCAGATCGGCCGGGTTGCGCAGCCGCGCGTAGCCCTCGGCCGCCGCGGCCCGCAGGTTATCGTCTTTGTCCGTCAAGTACCGTGCGTACAACGAGCGACTGCTCTCCTGCGGCAGCATCGCGATTGCCGTCAGCGCGGCCCTCCGCACCTTGGACTCCCGCGTGCGGTTCAGCGCGTCGACCAGATCGGGAAGTGCTTCCTTGTTCTGCAGCAGGCCCGTGGTCTCAATCGCGGCGATTTGCACCTTCGGGTCGAAATCCCGCAGCAGGAAAGTGATCCGTGGGGCGGCGGATTCATCGCGAATTTTCTGCAGTGCGTTCAGTGACTCGTAAATGACCGCCGTGTCCTTCGTGTGTATCGCCTGAATCAGATCCGGGACCGCCTCTTTGCCCCGCAAAATACCGGCCGCGCGCGCCGCGTTCGCGCGCACTTCCATCGTCCCTCCGCCGCGCGCCAGCCTTCCCAAAGCCGCGATCACTTCCGGCCGCGCCACCACGTACGGATCGACCACCTGGTCGTTGGTATCCGTGAATTTCGCCTTGATGCTGCCTCCCACCCGCTTCAACGACGCGCCGAGACCCGTCTTCACGTAGCCCGGCAGGTAGAAATTCACGAGCCCGTCGGTCGCGCGAATCTGCACTTCCGGATCGTTGTCCTGCGTAGCCAGAATCAGAGGATCGAGGCTGCGCTGCGTGCCGATCTCAGTGAGCGCTTTCACCGCCTCGACGCGCACATCGGGATCCGGATTCTTCAGAAGTCCCTGAAGCTGCGGAATCGCATTCGATCCCGCCTTGCCCATTTCGCGGACATCCTTCGGCCGCACGTCCTCCGCCGCCAGGCCCGCCACCGCCAGCAGGCAAATCAGAATGACTCGGTAAGATCGCATACTTCTACTTTAGCTGCGAACGTACGCGAATGAACACCCTGAAGAATTCGTCTCGAACCCGGCGCCCCGGGCCGCAGTTGCCTACGATCTGGTTGCTTCGAAGAGCACCTGATCGAACACGGCAGGGTCCGTGCAGATATTCATGCTGCCCTGCAGACTGGCAAAACGGCGCACAAATTCGGCGGTGATTTGTATGAACCGCGACCCGGTCAGCATCGTGACTCTTCCTAAACTCGGTTTATGCGCATTCAGCCAGCCGGCCCAGTCCCCGCTAACCTCAATCGACGCGCCGCGTACATCGCGAGCGTCTATGAAAAGGTGTACCGGGGATTGACCGTCGATCCAATCGTCCAGTGCTTTCATGGGCGCATCGCCAAATTCGCCCACATCTGTTCCGGCAATCGTTATCAGCACGACTTGGGCTGAGGGTTTCTGAATGCTTAGATCGCAGCGGATGCCGTCGAAATGCACCTCTCGATTGTCTGGCGCCATAAAGCTCCTAATCCGAGCAATTTTAGCTCACCCGCAGCATTCCCACTGACGAACTGGTTTGGGCGGGACGCGTTCGTTCTATAGGCGCCCGGGCGTATACCCAAACGTCCCCTTGAAAGCGGCGATGAACGCGCTCACGCTGGAATACCCGGTGTCCAAAGCCGCATCCGTTACCGATTTGCCTTCCGCCAGTTGCCGGATCGAGTCGAGCAGACGGGCCTTTTGCCGCCACATCCCAAAACTCATGCCCGTTTCGTCGCGGAAGCGCCGCTCCAGGGTCCGGCGCGCGACGCCGTGCTGTTTTGCCAGGTCATCCACGCCGTCGCCGATTAACGGACTCTCCAGGACCCGGCACGCCAGGGCCTTCGCGCGCTCGTCAGCCGGCATCGGCAGCACCAGCGGCGAGTCCGCGGCCTGCGCTATCGCGGTTTGGATTTCGTCTTCCAGCAGCCCGATCAGGCGCGCATCATGCGCCGCCCGGGAATCCAGGCCGATCCGTTCCACCGTTCGTAAGATCAGCTCCCGCAGCAGCGGCGTCACCTCTGTCACGCGGCACTCGGCATTCTCGAACCGGGTCCGCGCCGGCGCAAGATACAACGTGCGCATCTCCACCGTGCCCCACATCCGGATCGCATGCGCGCTACCCGCCGGGATGAACACGGCGCGGCCAGTCGGAATCATCCACGAAGACCGGTCTGTGGAAACCGTCATGGCCCCGGAGATGGCATACAGGAACTGGTGCCACGGATGCTGATGCGATTCGATCCGGTAGCTGCTCGCATAGTTCGTAGCTAGGGACCGAACTGCGAGGAACGGCTCCTGTTCGGCCGTCAGTCTGGCGATGGGCCGATTCTGGCGGGAGCCCGACATTTCTTGTCAATGTACCGCAAGCCAAGCCGGCCGGGGCTCGCCTATACTGCCGCTATGTCATACATTTCCTGGTTCGCCATCAATGCCGACGATGTCCCCCGGGCGCGCGATTTCTATCAAAAGGTCTTTGGCTGGGAGTTTGAACCGTGGGGACCTCCCAACTTCTACCGGATCCACACCGGCAAAACGCTCACTCTGATGGGAGGACTCCAGGAGCGCCGCGAACTCGTCCCCGGCGGCCGGATGATCGGGTTTGAGTGCACCGTCACCGTCGATAGCCTGGACGAAACCATTCGCGCAATCGAAACGAATGGAGGCAAGATGGTCACCGAAAAGTTCCGCATCCCCGGAATTTGTACCGCCGCCTACTTTCAGGACACCGAGGGCAACGTGGCGGGTATCAGCGAACTCGAGACGGCATGACTGGATCCGTAGTCCAAGTCAGCATTTCGCCGGGAGGCGTGCCCAATCACGCCATCGCTCGTGCCGAGGTCACAGCACGCGGAATCACGGGCGATGGCTGGCGGCATCCCCAATTTCATGGCACTTCGAAGCGAGCCATCCTGCTCATCACCGCCGAGGGCCTCGTCGAAATCCAAGCCATGGGATTTCCCGTATACCCCGGTGCCCTCGCCGAGAACCTGACGACCAGCGGCCTCGACCGCCGCGCCCTGCGAAGCGGCCAGCGTTTCCGATGCGGCGCCGCGACCATTCAACTGACTGAGCTCCGCCTTCCTTGCGATACCATCAGTGTTTATGGCAAGGGCATTCAGGCGGCCATCTACGACGCCCGTGCCATGAAAGGCGACGCTTCGTCGGATGTCTGGGGCCTGAGCGGATTCTACGCTTCCGTTATCGAGCCTGGGTGCCTGCGGCCGGGCGACTCCATCACTCTACTCTCGTGAATCCATGAGACGGCGGCGCCTCGCGCGCCGAACTATCGGACGAACTCGACTTCCACCCTTTTTGGAATCAGCCCGGCCTCGAATCCCAGGTCGAGCAGCTTCTGCGCGGCTTGCGGCACGATGTCGCCACCGTCGACGGTGAAGTGGTTGACGTACATGCCGACGAACTTCTCCGCCAGCCGCGCTTCCATGTCGCGCGCGAACTGCATGGCGTATTGCAGCGCTTCGTCGTGGTTATCGAGCGCGTATTGAATGCTCTCGCGCAGCAACCGGCAACATTCGTTCTGAATCTCCGGCGCGAGTGAACGCAGCAGCACGTTTCCACCGAGTGGCAGCGGCAATCCGTAGGTCGTCTTAAACCACCGGCCCAGATCGACGATGCGGTGGAACCCTTGCTTGTCGAATGTCAGTTGCGCTTCGTGAATGATCAACCCGGCGTCCACGGCGTGCTCCCGTACCGCTGTCGTGATCTGGTCGAAGCGCGTCACCACCGGCTCAAAATCCGGTTGGAACAGCTTGCAGGCCAGATACGCCGTGGTCAGCGTCCCGGGAATCGCCACCCGTTTGCCTTTCAAGTCATTGGCTTCCAAAGGCCGCGTCGAGATGATCATCGGCCCGTACCCGTCGCCGATGCTGGAGCCGCTCGCCATCAGCACATACTTCTCGGCAACGTACGGATAAGCGTGATACGAAATGGCGCTGAGCCCATACTGGCCTTCCATCGCCTTCCGGTTCAGCGTCTCGATGTCTTCGAGCACGTGCCGGAACGCCACCTTCGCCGAGCGAACCTTCTTGGTCGCCAGCGCGTAGAACATGAAAGCGTCGTCGGAATCTGGACTGTGAGCAGCTACGATTTCCTGGGGGGCGGCCGAGGTCATAAGTACACTTCAGTGTACACCAGGGCGTCGAAAATACGTGCCGGACCGCACAACAACAAATGCAAAAAGGGCGGTCACCTTCCGATGTGACGAGCCCGGAAGCTCCTGTTGACGGTCATCCATAGTGCGCTTGACGCGCTATGCCAAAATCCGATTTGGCACGGTTGGAATCCGACCGTTCAGCACTCCCTCTACTGCATGCTCCCACATCGGAGGTGAGCCGCCCCGATGCTGGCCCGGCTCTATATTCACCTCCTGCCGGCTCCACTTCAACCGGCTTGGAATCGATTCCACTTCCACTTTTACTCCACGTGATCCACCTTGTCAATGGTTCCAAAAGTACCGTTTTTGCTGCACTTTGGAGGTAAACGAATTTCAGGACTGATTCTATGAAATCAGATTTTTCTCGCGCGCCCCTACGGACATTTCGATTAAGATTCTTGCTTGGGACGGTCGGATTGAAATTTTCGGCGCAGCTCGTCGCGAGTTGTCAAAAAAGCACAGCGGGCCGCTCATGGCTCCATCGTTTACCGGATGCCGTGCAGACGCTCGCGCGCCGATGGACGCTGACCCTCGACACTCCAATTGAAAATGAGGTGAGCTGCTCCTGGGTGGCGCCGGCCACGCTCCCCGACGGCACGCGCGCCGTGCTCAAAATCGGCATGCCGCATATGGAGGGCATGCACGAAATCGAAGGCCTGCGATTTTGGAACGGCGATGCGACCGCGCGCCTGCTGCTCGCCGATGAAACGCTGGGCGCCATGCTGCTCGAACGGTGCGAGCCTGGTACGCCGCTGCGCGAAGTGCCGGAATCGGAACAGGACGCAGTGGCCGCCTCCTTGTTGCGCCGGCTCTGGCGGAGCCCCAGCCAGCCGCATCCGTTTCGTCCGCTTTCCGCTCTATTGCAGTATTGGAGTGAGGAAACAATCCGAGCGATCAACTGTTGGCCGGATCCCGGACTCGTGCGCGAAGGGCTTCAACTCTTTCGCGAACTGCCCCAAAGCGCCCCGTCCGAGGTGCTGTTGGCGACGGATCTTCACGCCGGCAACATTCTGCGGGCGCAGCGCGAGCCGTGGCTGGTCATCGACCCAAAACCGTTCGTAGGAGATCCGGCCTACGATGCCACGCAGCACCTGTTCAATTGCGCGACCCGATTGCGATCCGATCCGAAAGGACTCATTGGTCGCTTCGCCGAACTGCTGGGTGTTGACGCTGAGCGAGTCCGTTTGTGGACTTTTGCTAGAGCAGCCGCAGAGCCTCGCAACGCGTGGAGGAACGAGGAATGGATTGCACTCACGCAACTGCTTGCGCCCTAGTGAACGTGGTTCTTCCTACCCACTTTTGCCCTTTGCCTTTTTCTTCCCTCAGATCCCCCCGCCATCCGTCAGCTGCACATTCCCCGCATTCGCGCTCGAAAGAATGGCAACCGCCGCTTCTAACAAATCGGCGTCCTCCTCGAACTGCGCGCGATCGACCAGCACCACCTGCTCCGGCGGCAGCCCCGCCGGGAGCGTGCCCGGCGTTTCCGCCGTCTCGCCGTAAAGGATGGATACCAGGCCCGCCTGGAAGCCCGTCCGCACCGCTTCCTGCGCAAGCCCGGCTCCTTCGACAACATGCACCAGATACCCAAGGTCGAACAGGTGCCGCTCCAGCAGCCGCGCGGTATCGGCATCGCTGTGCTTCAGCACGATCACAAACGGCCGGTGTCCGATTCGCGCCAGCCGCTCCGCCTCGGTCACCGGGCCTGAGTGCCGGTGCGCGTCCGGGCGCGTGATCATTCCCGCCCCCAGCGTCTCGTTAGTAATCGGATCGATCAGGATGAAGCTGCCGGTGGCGCGGTTCTTGCGATACGCATCGAAGAACACCGGCCGCTGGCTTTCCATGCTCACGACGCCAATCTCGTTGAGTTGCAACTGGCTCGCTCGTTCGTGCCCGAGCGCGTTGATGTCCACGCGATGCCGGATCTCCCGCACCCGCGCCTGCACCATCTGGGTGGTCTGTTTGAGCAGATACGGACGGTGTTCGGCGAGCGGCTTCTGGCTCATCCACACGACAGTCGCTTCGAAACGGCGCCCGGCGTGCGGCCGGTTGTCCGCGTGCACCAGCATATCGCCGCGGCTGATATCGATTTCATCCTCCAGGCAAACCGTGACCGACATCGGCGCGTGCGCTTCTTCCCGCTCGCCGTCATAGGTGACGATCGATTTCACCCGGCTGGTCCGCCCGGAAGGCAGCACCGTGATCGCGTCTCCGCGCCGGATCGTCCCCGACGCAATCTGTCCGGCGAAGCCGCGGAAGTCCAGGTTCGGCCGGATTACATATTGCACCGGAAATCGCAGGTCCGTCAGATTGATGTCGCGGTCGATCGGCACCGTCTCGAGGTGCTCGAGCAGGCTCGGCCCGGTGTACCACGGCGTCCGCGCGCTCCGCTGCACCACGTTGTCGCCCAGCAGCGCGCTGATCGGAACATAGCGAATATCGCGCCCGTTCAACTGCTCCGCGAACTTCGCAAAGTCCTGGCGAATATTGGTGAACACTTCTCCGCTGAAGTCCACCAGGTCCATTTTGTTTACCGCCACGAGCAGGTGTGGAATTCCCAGCAGCGTCGCGATATACGCATGCCGCCGCGACTGCGGTAGCACCCCGTAACGCGCATCGATCAGGATCACCGCCAGGTTCGCCGTCGACGCGCCCGTCGCCATGTTGCGCGTGTACTGCTCGTGCCCCGGCGTGTCCGCGATGATGAATTTTCGAGTGGGCGTCGCGAAATAGCGGTATGCGACGTCGATCGTGATTCCCTGCTCGCGCTCGGCGCGCAATCCATCGGTCAGAAGCGATAAATCCAGGCCGTTGGTGGTGAGATTGCGCGTGGCTTTCCGCACCGAGGCAAGCTGATCCTCGTACACCCCCTTTGAGTCATACAAGAGCCGCCCGATCAGCGTCGACTTTCCATCGTCCACGCTGCCCGCGGTCGTGAAGCGCAGCAGTTCGGTGTGCGCCGTCTGCTCCAGCCACTCCGCCGCCTCGGCTTCCACGCGAGTCGTCGTCGCCATCAGAAGTATCCCTCGCGCTTCTTCAATTCCATCGAGCCTTCCTGATCGTGGTCGATCACCCGGTTCTCGCGCTCCGACCGCCGGAACTGGATCATCTCCGCGATGATCTTCGGCAGCGTGTCCGCTTCCGACCGGATCGCGCCCGTGCAGTATGTACATCCCAGCGAACGCATGCGGCACATCACCGTCTGCGGCTTCTCGCTCGGAAGCAGCGGCATGTTGTGCTCGAGCGGAATCAGCGTGTCGCCTCGCACCAGCATCTGCCGTGGCTTGGCGTAATACATCGGCACGATCGGGATATTCTCCAGGTAGATGTAATGCCAGACGTCCAGCTCCGTCCAGTTGGACAGCGGAAACACCCGGATGCTCTCGCCCTTATCGATCCGGCTGTTGAACAGGTTCCACAGCTCCGGCCGCTGGTTCTTCGGATCCCATTGCCCAAACGAATCGCGGAACGAGTAGACCCGCTCCTTGGCCCGCGATTTCTCTTCGTCGCGCCGCGCTCCACCGAACGCCGCATCGAAGCCGCCTTGCTCCAGCGCATCCAGCAGTGCCCGCGTCTTCAATAGCGCGCAACACTTCTGCGTGCCCAGCCGGAACGGGTTCGCGCCGTCTTCGATGGCCTTGGTATTGGTGTGGACGATCAGTTTGACGCCGATATCGGCGCAAAACTTATCCCGGAATTCGATCATCTCTCCAAACTTGTACGTCGTGTCGATGTGCAGCAGCGGGAACGGAATTTTGCCGGGATAAAACGCCTTCTGCGCCAGCCGCACCATCACCGAGGAATCCTTGCCGATCGAATACAGCATTACCGGCTTCTGAAATTCCGCCGCCACCTCGCGAAGAATATGAATGCTCTCCGCTTCGAGGGCGCGCAAATGAGTCAAGGTGCGGTCAGTCATGGGATGCCTGGGGCCGTGTGCTAAGTTCGGGATTGGGCCTGTTTACTCAGCTTACCACATCACCATGAAGTCTATCGGCATTGCTATGATTACGTGCCGCAGGTCTTCGGCCTGCCTCGTCGCCGTCGTACTGTCGGCCGCTGCGGCCGCCTCCTCTCAGCCCCTCTCCGCCGCCCGCATCCGCGAGCACGTTCGGTTTTTGTCGAGCGATCTGCTCGAAGGACGCGGCGTCGGAGTGCGCGGCGGCGATCTCGCGACTGAATACCTTGCGACGCAGTTCGCTCTCGCTGGGGCACAGCCCGCCGGCGAGAAAGGAACGTATTTCCAACGCGTCCCCCTGGTAGGAGTAGAGACCGCGCCGGCCGCGCAGTTGTCAGCGTCGTCCCCATCAAGCAATCTGTCGTTCGCCTGGCTCACCGATTGGGTCGGGCAGGCCGAAGATCAGAAGCCCGAGACAGACTTCGAAGGCGACGCCATCTTCGTAGGCCACGGCATCGCCGCGCCGGAATGGAACTGGGACGACTTCAAAGGCGTCGATGTCCGCGGCAAGGTCCTGGTCTTGTTCACCAACGAGCCCACCTCGACCGACCCGAAGTTCTTCGACGGCCGCGCCCTCACCTACTACGGCCGCTGGGTCTACAAGTACGAAGAAGCGCTGCGCCGCGGTGCTACCGCCGCCATCATCATTCACACCACGCCGACTGCGGGCTACGGATGGGACGTCGTGCGCAGTTCCTGGGGCCGCGAAGACCTCCAGGTGAAGCTCGCTCCCGGCGAAAAATCGCTTGCCCTCGCGGCCTGGGTCTCGCGCGACGCCGGAGAAAAACTGCTCGCGCTGGCCGGCAAGAATGTCGATGACCTCCTAAAGGCCGCCGACTCGCGCGACTTCCGCCCCATCCCGCTCGGCATCCGCATCCGCGGCGCCATTCCTTCCAAGGTGCGCGACATCGAATCGCGCAACGTCGCCGCCCTCGTGCCCGGCAACGACCCCAAGCTGAAAGACGAAGTCGTCGTCTACACCGCGCACTGGGACCACCTCGGCAAAGGCGAAGCGGTGAAGGGCGACGACATCTATAACGGCGCGGTCGATAACGCCACCGGCTGCGGCATCCTCCTGGAACTCGCCCGTGCCTGGGCGGCACGCCCGCAAAAACCCCGCCGCTCCGCCTTGTTCGTGGCCGTCACGGGCGAGGAGGGCGGATTGCGCGGCTCCGAATTCTACGCCAGCCATCCGTTGATTCCGCCCGCCAAAACCGCCATCGATCTCAACTACGACGCCATCTTCCCGTGGGGCCGGATTCAGGACGTTGTCCTCAACGGCGCCGAGCGCACGTCGGTCTACCCGCTCGTTCAGGCCACCGCCCGGCGGCTTGAGCTGACCATCTCGCCGGACAGCGAACCGGAACAAGGAAGCTACTTTCGCTCCGACCATTTCTCATTTGCCCGCGTGGGTATTCCCGCTTTCTCGATCGATAACGGTTCGCATTATGCCGGCAAGTCACCGGACTTTTTCAAGAAGTCCTGGGATGAGTTCAACGCCGATCACTATCACCAGCCTTCCGATGAATTCCACCCCGACTGGGACTTCACCGCGCTCGAGCAGGCCGCCGAGTTCGGCCTGCTGCTCGGCACTGACATCGCCAACCAGGACCGCCTCCCCGATTGGAAACCCGGGGATCAGTTTCACAGGTAGCTATGGTAGTCTTTTCAGGGAGGAGCAACGGAAATATGAGCGTGACACGCAAGACGTTGATCTTTTGGTCCGCCGTAGCCTGCCTGGCGACGTTCGCTTGGGCCGCGGGCAAAGGCATTCTGCATCCTGAAATGACCGTCGAGAACGGCAGCTATGACAAACCGATGGCGACCATCGGCGCCAAGCCCGACCAACCCTGGTCGGCCACCTCGGTGGCCGCGGGCGTCGACAGCAAGCCGCAACCCGGCAAGGCCGTCAGCATGGTCGGCGAGATCGTCGATTTTTCCTGTTATCTTCAGGTCGGCAAGCACGGTGAAAAACATCGCGCGTGCGGCCAGAAGTGCGTCCAGAACGGCAACGCGGCCGGCCTGCTCACCAAGGACGGCACGCTTTATATGTTGATGGCCGAAGAGCACGATCCCCGCCGCGACGGCGGCGTGGACATCCGGTCGGTCGCCGCCGATCACATGGGCCATATCGTTCAGGTCAACGGCACCGAAGCTTCCGTAAACGGTTACAGCGCGATCTTTGTGCAAGGACTATCCAAGAAGTAAATGCAATTCCGATCCTCTCAAAGGGCCGCGGCGGTTGCGCTCACGGCCCTTTGTTGGGTGTGG
>DASXAK010000030.1:0-27677 GCA_036406715.1 Bryobacteraceae bacterium
GCGCGCATACGATGCCCGCACCGGCGCGAAGCTATGGGAGTTCCACTCGGTCCCGCAGCCGGGCGAGGCGGGGAACGACACGTGGGAGGGCGAGAGCTGGCGGAATCGATCGGGCGCGAACAACTGGGGATTCTCGATGACCGTAGATGCCGCGCGAGGCATCCTTTATACGGTATTCGGCGGGCCCAATACGAACTACTGGGGCGGCGACCGCAAGGGCACGAACCTGTTTGCAAATTCGGTGGTTGCGCTGGATGCAGAAACAGGCAAATTGAAATGGTATTTTCAGGCGGTCCATCATGACATGTGGGATTATGATTTGCCGCCGGCTCCGGGACTGCTCGACGTCACCGTAAGCGGACGCACGGTTCCAATGCTCGCGCAGGCCACCAAGAGCGGCTATCTTTATCTACTCGATCGTCTCACGGGCAAGCCCGTATTTGGCGTCGAAGAGCGGCCTGTGCCCGCAAGCAAAGTTCCCGGCGAGCAGAGTTGGCCGACGCAACCCATTCCCGTGAAGCCTCCACCGATTGCGCGCGTCAGTTTTCAACCGGAAGACATCGTCACCGCGGCCGATACGAGTGAAGATCACGCGCGATTTTGCCGCGAACTGGTGGAACGCAGCGGCGGAATTGTCAATCAAGGGGCGTTTACGCCTTACGTTTATCGCGAGCCCGGAGGCCAGTCTCCATCGACCGTACTGTATCCCGGCTCGATCGGCGGCGCGAACTGGGGTGGAGTGGCGGCCGACCCGAAGCTTGGGTATGTCTTCGTCAATACACAAGACGAGGCCAGCATCGGCTGGGTGGAGAAAAAACCCGACGGGGCGCCGGTGCCGTACGATCGGAACAGCGTGCTCGGCCCGACCTCGCGCTTTCAGTGGGCAGAAGGCAACCCGCGCAGCGGCAATGTGGCGCGCGGCGGAGAGCATGCGTGGCCCTGTCAGAAACCACCATGGGGCCGGCTGATTGCCGTCAACGCCCACACGGGCGATTTCGCCTGGCAAGTGCCGCTCGGCATTACCGATGATCTGCCGGAAGGCAAAAAGAACACCGGACGCAACAACATGGGCGGCCCGATCGCGACCGCCGGCGGGCTGGTATTCATCGCGGCTACCAACGACAAGCGTTTTCGGGCGTTCGATTCCAAAACGGGCAAAGAGCTCTGGGTGGCCAAACTGGACATGAGCGCACACGCCGTACCCATCACCTACCAAGGCAAGAACGGCCATCAATACGTGGCGATCGTAGCAGCAGGGCTCAGCGCACTGGACGATCCGGCGCCAGCGGGAGCCGACGCGCTGATTGTATTTTCATTGCCATAAGCTCGGCATCTCTGGGAAACTGGAAGCTACCGCACCAATAAATCGAACGTTTCCCGGCTCACCGCAACGTCCGGCCTGACACGTGCATGACTTATGCCGGAGGTTTCGCAATGAAGTTCTCTTATCTCGCTGCGTCCCTGTTTTTGGCCGGCGTGCAGGCCTATGCAGCCGATACGGCCCAGCAGCGGCTGAAGGACGCGACCGAAGTTTTTAACGAAGTGATGGCTACGCCCGAGAAGGGCGTTCCGCAGAACCTGCTCGACAAAGCTCATTGTGTTGTGATCGTTCCCGGCGTCAAAGCAGGTGGATTCATCGTAGGCGCGAAGTACGGAAAAGGGTTCGCCACCTGCCGGCAGGCGCACAACACGGGCTGGGGCGCTCCGGGCGGCGTTACGGTGGAAGGCGGCAGTGTTGGTTTTCAAATTGGAGCCACCAATACCGACGTCATCATGCTGGTGATGAATGAACGCGGCATGCGGCGGCTTCTGGAAGACAAGTTCACGATCGGCGGCGACGCCGCGGCAGCGGCGGGTCCCGTTGGCCGTGACGTTTCCGCGATGACCGACTTACAGCTCTCGGCCGACATCCTCTCCTGGTCTCGCGCGAAGGGGTTGTTCGCGGGCGTTTCCTTGCAGGGAGCGACCATGCGCAACGACATGAGCTCCAACAAGGAGTTGTACGAAAAAGATCTGACGAATAAAGAAATCCTGATGACGGGCCTTAAGCCGCCGGCGGCTGCGCGACCGCTCCTCGCCGCTCTGAATAAGTACTCGCCGAAGGAGGCGCCGAATCAGCCCGTAGAGAGCCGCGTGCAGCATGGCGTAAGCGGCAGCGACAATGCTGATCGCTCGGCGGATCGTTCTGCTGACCAAACAACCACGACTACCAAGACCAAAAAGTCGGCGGACGGCACGACTACCAAGACCAAGACGAAGACTACTGAAACAGAGACTGACACGCAGAAATAGCAATTCAAACACGAACGCGCGACGCGGGATAATCACGAACGTGGGAAAAGGGCCGCGTGTCCATACTCTATAGAGAGAAAGGGCCGCGGCCCAAAATGTAATCATCCTCACCATTGGGGGGCTGCGGCCGTTCGACTTTTTGCAGTGCCGCCACATCTCAATGAAGTGAACCGGCTTCTGTTCGTTCTGTTACTCGTGGCCGGCGCTGCCGCAGCGGTGCCACCCGGCTGTACCGGAAGTACTTCCCTCGGTGTCTTCGACCTCTCCGTTCGCCCGTTCTCCAAGGGCGAGCCCCTGCCTCTCAAATCCGTCGCCGAGATTCGAGGCGGTTCGCGGTTGATATGGAATCCCGTGCATCTGACGCCGCCAGGATCCAGCGGCGCCGAAGTGGCCGCCGTGCTCGTGCCTTCCGCGGACGCCGATCTGATCACGCTGGAGCCGCGCAAAGCATCTACGCCTACCGAGTGGCAGCTTCCGGAGCGGCCGCAGGTGATCGCGCTCCTGTTCGGCCCCGAAGGCCTCAGCGAAGGAAAGATCAAATCGCTGGTCACTCACAACCGCGAGTTGTTGCGCGAACTGGCCGACTACGCCGAACAGAGCTCGGAGGTTGAATCGCTGGTGCAACAGTTGGCCGATGCGCAACAATCCGGGGGCAGCGCGGCCGCGGTTCTCAAAGGCTTTTCGTCGCAGTACGGTGTCGATGCAACGAAGCTGGATACGAAAGCGTCTTCCGATCAGCAGGCGGCCCTGTTGCTCAAGGCCGTGCTTCCGGCATCGAACGCATACGATCCTCTGGCGGGACGCAGCTCCCAGGTGCAACAGTCGGGAGGTCTGGCTGCGTCGGTCGCCGGAATGTTCTTCGGCAACCCGATCGCACTCGCTGCCGGGGGCGCCGCGCTGTTTCAAAATCTGAAGACGGCCCTGTTCCCCGGCACGGAGTTTCGCTCGGCCTTCGCCCAATCCGCCGGCGCCGGAAGCATGGCGCTCTGCACCAAAACCGTGGCCGCCAAGTCCAAGACCCGCAGCGCCTACCTGTGGGCGTACCGCGTGCCGGAAATTAAGAAGCCAGTGGTTTCGCTGACGGAAACTCCGCACCTGCCGGCGGGATCGAAATCCACCATCGCGCTCAATTCCAGCGGCGCCTCGTTCCAGAGTCTTGTTTTTGCACGGGAATGGCGGTTGCTGCCGGTAGCAGGCGGCAATGCGATCCCGGTAACCGTGAAGGCTGCGGCCGCGAATGCACTCGAGCTGGATCTTGAACCGAATGTGCCCGCCGGCGAATATCGGCTCGCCGCCACCTGGAATTGGGAACCGCTCGAGGTTGTCGGGGCGCTCGACGTGCGTCCTTACGACAGCTTCGCCCACGTGGCACTCGCCGCCGGTGAACAGGACAGGCTGCTCGAGGGGAGCGGCACGGTCACCGTGAAATTGACAGGAGCCGATTACGAATTCCTGGAGAAGGCCGCACTGCAATCGCCGGTTGCCGACAGCAATCCCGTAGAGCTGTCGTTTACTCTGCCGGTGGGCAAACGCCGCGGACCGCAGAATTCGGTCGCGCTCCGTCTCGGCACCTCGAAGCGAGGGTCTTATCGCTTGCTGCTGGCGCAGTCCGACGGGGTTACCCACGAAGTTCCCATCGCGATTCTGCCTCCGAGTCCCACGATCACCAATCTTCCGATTCACATCAACGCCGGCGAGATGCAGGAGGCCATTCGTCTGCAAGGAAGCGGCCTGGAGCGAATCGAAGCCATCTCTTCGGACGCGGGGGAGATAACGGGGACGCCTGATGCGCACGGCTGGTCCGGCGAGATCGTCCCCCGAGACGGCGTCGCACCAGGCGGCCGTTTTGCGGTGTCGCTGAAGGTTCAAAGCGTGGACACTCCGGTGACGGTGCCGGACGCAATCGAAATGGTCGGGCCGCGGCCGAGAATCCGTTCTGCACAGAAATCTCTTGCGGGCATGCTGGGCACCGAGATCGGCTCCGATGAATTGCCGGCCGGCACGGCGGTTGGCCTGGTGCTCTCGGTGGAGCAGGTTCACGACGGTAGCCGGCCAAAGCTCGAGCTGGGTTGCGCGAGTGGAGAGGTGCGCCGGACTCTCACGCTTTCCCCGGGCGAGTCCTCAAGCGGCGCGAGCCTGACATTCGCCGGGCCGGGCGCACTCTACCTTTCGCTCGACCCCGGCACGGTCGGGTATGCCGGCTGCCGGCTCGCCGCGAACCTGGTGCTCGATCCGGAAGGCCGTTCCGATCCGTTTGTCCTCGGACGTATCGTTCGCGTTCCCCGTCTGGAAAAATTCACGCTTACCGCCGAGAAGGTCGGCGATTCGGGATATGCCGGGATTCTGGAAGGCCGCGACCTCGACGTCATCGAACGCGCCGGATGGGATGCGATGCAGGGCATCCCCGTGGAGACGATTGCGACCCCGATTCCCGGCGACGCGACACGACAGAGTCTGCGCGTGGTGCTGCCCTGGCCCGCTCCCGCGCCCCACGCGCCACTGTACATCTGGCTTCGCGGAGAAGCCAGCGGCCGCAAGACCGCGGTTACCTATTGAGCGGCCGCGTCGATCACGACGATCGAGCCCTCGGCCTGTTGCGCGCGCAATCGCTTCTTATCGAACTTGCCCACGCTGGTTTTCGGGATCTCATCCAGAAAAGCCCAACGCTCGGGAATCCACCACTTTGGGAGGCGGCCGGCCAGGAAGTCGCGCAGTTGATCAGACGAGGTGCACTTGCCGTTCTTGAGCACCACGCACGCGAGCGGGCGCTCATCCCAGCGCCGGTCGGGCACCCCGACCACCGCGGCTTCCAGGACATCGGGATGGGCCATGATGGAATTCTCTAATTCGATGGAAGAGATCCACTCACCACCCGACTTGATAACGTCTTTGGTCCGGTCTTTGATCTGAAGGTATCCATGCTCGTCGAGCGAGCCGACGTCGCCCGTGCGCAGCCAGCCGTCCTGGAATTTCTCCGGAGCCGCTTCGCCGTAGTACGCGCCGGTCACCCAAGGGCCGCGCGCTTGAATCTCACCAACGGAGACGCCGTCGGCGGGCACGACAACACCGTCGTCGACGAGGCGGATTTCGACGCCGGCGAGCGGACGGCCGGCCGAGTCCAGCCAATCCGTCGCCCTTGCGTCCTTCGACGGATGCGTGATGGTTCCGAGCGGACTCATTTCGGTCATCCCCCAAGCCTGCACGATGCGGACACCGTGGCGGCTCTGAAAGTCGTCGATCAGCGTGCGCGGCACGGAAGATCCTCCGGACAAGATGATGCGCAGCGACGAGAGATCCACGGGGTGCGTCTCCGCGTAACGCAGCACATCGCTCCAGATCGTCGGCACTCCGGAGGACACGGTTGGCCGCTCGGAGGCGATCAGCCGGCACAACGCTTCGCCTTGCAGGAAACGGCCGGGAAACACGTAATCGCCGCCCGCGAGCCACGTGGCATGCGGCAAGCCCCACGAATTCGCGTGAAACATGGCCGTCACCACCAGGACGCGGTCTTGTTCGCCGAGCCCGATGCAATTGGCCGAATTGACGGCCATCGAGTGAAGATAGATCGACCGATGGCTGTAGACCACGCCCTTCGGGTTGCCGGTGGTGCCGCTCGTGTAGCACATGGCTGCCGCCGCGCGCTCGTCGAGCTCGGGCCAATCGTCCAGCGGCGTCTCGGCGGCCAGCAGTTCCTCGGAATCGACGCATTCGCCCGGAAGACACTCCGGATGCGCGCCGATGACGATGTAGCGCTCCACTGTCTTGAACTGGGGCGCGGCTTTCGCGAGCACACCCGCCAGCGCGCTTTCGACAAGGATGACGCGGTCTTCCGCATGATTCACTACGTAAGCCAGTTGCTCGGGGAACAACCGCAGATTGAGAGTGTGCAGCACCGCTCCCATGGACGGAATCGCGAGATACGCCTCGAGATGCTCCGGCGTATTCGAGCAGAAGGTGCCGACGCGATCGCCCGGCCGAATGCCGAGCCGCCGCAGTGCAGCCGCCAGCCGCGCCACTCGCTGTGCCGTCTCTTGATAGCTTCGACGCCGCACCGTCTCGCCGTCGAATCCGGCAACCTGGCTCTTGGGGTAAATGGCCGCGCCGTGGCGAAACAGGGCGTGCACGGTCAGCGGCCGGTCCTGCATGGTGCTCCGCATCAGGCCGATCACTATACTGAAAACACACCGGCTTTGTAAACCCGGTACTAAGGGCGCACGGAGTATGTGTTTAGTCCTTTTCAATCGTTGGAATTCAGGTTAGAATTCCTTCACCGCGTCTACGGAGCTGATCTCCTTGTCTGTCGATAAATCGGTGATGGCCAGTTTGCGCCCTGCCGGCCTTGTCTATATTCTTATCAGTCTGTTACCCCTGGTTGCGCAGGCGCAGCGCGACCGCCTGACGCGTCCCATTGACGCGCGCCGGACATCCGTTCTCGCCGGCAGCCGCCGTCCCGGCCTGGAAGTGCAGCGGGATGAAGGCCCGGTGGATCCCGCATTGCGGATGAGCCAAATTTCGCTTATGTTCAAGCGCTCCGCCAGCCAGCAGGCCGAGCTGGAAAAACTTCTAACTGACCAGCAAGACCCTCTCTCGCCGAATTACCACCATTGGCTCCAGCCGGAGGAGTTCGCCGATCGATTCGGGCTTAGCGCGAATGATTTGGCCCGAGTCGATTTTTGGCTCACCTCGCAGGGATTTCAAATCGATTACATTCCGCGCAGCCGGAGTTGGGTCGTCTTCAGCGGGACCGCGCGCCAGGTCCAGGCCGCCTTCGCCACAGAAATCCGCCGTTACCGCGTGGACGGCGAACTCCACTTCGCCAACGCGTCGGAAATCTCGGTGCCGGCGGATCTGGCGGGGCTGATCACGGCGGTGCGCGGATTGGACGATTTCCATCCGCAGCCGCTGGCGCACCTGCGTGCCATGCCCGATTATACGAGCCTATCGGGAAGTCACTACCTCAGCCCCGACGACTACGCCACGATATATGATCTCGGTCCGCTATACGCGGCCGGCTACGATGGAACAGGCCAGAGCATCATGGTCGCCAGCCAATGTCACATCGGCGTCGCCGACGTGCAGGCATTTCGGTCGTCGATGGGACTTCCGGCGCACGATCCACAATTGGTTTTGGCGGCGGGCAGCCCGGATCCCGGCAGCACCAGTAGCGGTGATTGCGGCGAAGCCTATCTGGACGTCGAGTGGGCGGGCGCAGTCGCTCGAAATGCCAATATTATTCTCGTTTACTCAACCGATGCGCTCGTAGCCGTGGAATACGCTATCGATCAAGATCTGGCTCCCGTGATCAGCTTCAGCTTTGGCGATTGCGAAACGGGCGCACCCTCCAGTTACTTGAATGCTCTGCAAGCGGTCGCGCAGCAAGCGAACGCCGAAGGGATCACGTGGGTCGCCTCGTCAGGCGACGACGGCGCGGCGGGGTGTGATGCGAACTTTTCGCCGCCGCCCGCGACTCACGGCCTGGCCGTGGGAATCCCCGCCAGCGTGCCTGAAATCACGGCGGTCGGCGGCACTCAATTTAACGAAGGCAACGGCGCCTATTGGCTGCCGACGAATAGTCCAACCATGGCGTCCGCCATATCGTATATCCCCGAGATGGCGTGGAATGAGACCAGCACTCTGTCATTGCTTGCCGCTTCGACCGGTGGTCTGAGCGGGCATTACCCGCACCCTGCGTGGCAGACGGGCTTGGGTGTTCCCGCGGCGCCGTTCCGCGCCGTTCCGGATATCTCGCTTTCGGCCGCCGGGCACGACGGCTACCTGGGAATCGATGGTGGAAGACGCGTCGCTTTCTCGGGCACCTCGGCGTCCGCGCCTTCATTCGCCGGCATGGTTGCTTTGCTGAATCAATATCAGGTGGCGAACCACTTCCAGCAGCAGGCCGGACAGGGCAATCTCAATCCGAATTTGTACCGGCTGGCGCAGAGCGCGCCCAGCGCATTTCACGACATCATTTCGGGCGACAACATCGTCCCCTGCGCAGGGACGCCGGATTGTACCAACGGGTCCATGGGTTACTCGGCTGGTCCCGGATATGATCTGGTTACCGGGCTGGGATCGGTCGATGCCAATGTCCTGATCACGCACTGGACCAACACGGGCGCGCTGACAACGACCTCGGTCACCGCGAATCCGAACAGCTTCGACTCGACCTCTTCCACTCAAATCACTGCGACCGTAACTCCCGTGACGAGCGGCGTTCCTACAGGAAGCGTTGCCTTCGCCGCTGGCGGCGTCAGCCTCGGCGGCGCTCCTCTTGTCCCCTCCGGAACCGGCTTCACCGCGACGCTCTCCTCGGTTTCAGGAAGTCAGCTCCTGTTCGGCTCCAATATCATCACAGCCAAGTACAGCGGCGACACCAACTTCCTACCATCTTCGGCAAGTGTCACCGTCACCGTCACGGGGTCTCCTTCGGTCCGGGTCAGCAACGCAGTGGTCACAAACCAGGCACCCTCCGGTTCCTGTTCCGTGCCACCGCCGATCACTTCTTTTCACACGACTGACAATACGGTGTATCTGTACTTTGAAGCCACCATCCAGCCGACGGACTTGTTAACCAACCGATGGATCGGACCGGGCGGCGTCGTGGGGCATACGGGCGGCTGGAATCCAGGCGCAGGCAGCTATTGTTTCACGAGCCAACTGAGCATACAGAATCTGCCGAGTTCCCTGTTGGGTTCCTGGCAAGTGCAGATCTCTGATCGCGGCGCTCTGATTGCCACCGTTCCGTTCACCGTGAGCGCCCCGGCGGCCTCCAGCGGCCCGATGTATTTCATACCGGTAGCACCGTGTCACCTCGTCGACACGAGAGCCGGGCGCGGTACGACCGGTGAGTTTGGTCCGCCCTTCATCGGCACCGGCCAAACACGCACATTCCATCCCGGCCAGGGCGCGTGCACGGGCATCCCTGCTACGGCCAAGGCGTTTTCGTTCAATGTGACGGCGGCTCCTCGCGGCGGAATCCTCGGTTATATGACGCTCTGGCCCAGCGGCCAGACGCAGCCGCTTGTCTCGACGCTCAACGCGCTCAAGGGCGGCTCGGTTTCCAATGCCGCCATTGTTCCCGCGGGGGCGGACGGAGGCGTCAGCGCGTTCGTCACCAACGATTCGGACCTGATGGTGGATATCAACGGCTACTTCGATACCACGGCTTCTCCAGGCGCCACTGCTTTCTACGCGCTGACACCCTGCCGCGTGGTGGATACGCGCAACGCGGCCGGCGATTTGGGCGGGCCGCCGCTGGCGGCCGGAAGCAGCCGGGCGTTCCCGGTTGGCACGAGCAATTGTTTGTCCTCCGGCGCTGCCGCTCAAGCCTATTCACTGAACGTCACGGCAGTTCCGGCAGAGCCACTGGGGAGTATTGCGATCTGGCCGGGTGGCAACGTGCCGCAGCCGCCGCTGGTTTCCACGGTTAGCGCTACCTTCGCGGACGTGACAGCGAACGCGGATATCGCTCTTGCGAACGGAGGCGCGAATGGACCGATCAGCGTATTCGCGTCCAACAACACGAACCTGGTGCTGGATATTAATGGATACTTCGGCGCGCCGGGAACGCCAGGCGCGCTGCTGTTCCAGCCAGTGACTCCCTGTCGCGTGGCGGACACTCGGGCGCCGTCAGGGCCGTTCGGCGGGCCGATAATCGCCTCTGGAACCTTCCGAAGTTTCACGGTCCCAGCGAGCGCGTGCGCCATACCGTCTTCCGCGAAAGCCTATTCGTTGAATGTGACGGTGGTGCCGAACGGAACGCTGGGCTACCTGACAATCTGGCCGTCGGGCGCGACGCAGCCGTTCGTGTCGACGCTAAATTCGTGGGACGGGCGCGTTGTCGCGAACGCCGCGATTGTGCCTGCCGGACAGGACGGCGGCCTGAGCGTGTATGCGTCCAACGATACGCAGGTGGTGATCGACATCAACGGCTATTTCGTTGCGCCGTAGCGGTGTGAGTCAGCCTGGCAGGCCTAGGGCCTGCGCCACTACGCGGCGGTTTCGAGCTTCGCGCCGAGCGTCAGGTAATTGAAGACGTTCGCGCAAATGGCCGAGACGGCGATCACAATGGCCATGGGAACCGCCGGATTCTCGATGAATCCCAGAAAGATCGTGCACACCGCGGCGATGAGGAACTGATTCGTCCCCAGCAACGCGGAAGCCGTTCCGGCAATCGGGGCGTGGCGCATCATCGCGATCGCGGACCCGTTGGGAAAAACGAAGCCCTGTGCCGAGACGTACAGGAAGACTCCGACGAACACGCCGGGCAAGCCGCCAATCCCTGTCAGCACCGTCCCCAGCAAGAACAGTCCGGCCGCAAGCTGGATCAGGTTGGCGGCGCGCAACACGCGCCAGACCGGCACCCGGTGCGACATGCGGCCGTTGATCTGCGAGGCCACAACCATCCCGACCGCCACCGCCCCGAATAGCCAGCCGAATTGTTCGGTCGGCACTTTGTAGAGGCTGATGAACACGAACGGCGCGCTGGTAATGTAAGCGAACGTTCCGGCAGAGCCGAATCCGCAAACAGCGGACGCGCCCAAGAACGTCCGGTCCTGGAACAGCCGCACGTAAGCCGAGCGGATCGAGTCCCAATGGAGCGGGCGCCGGGCATCGTGCGCGAGCGATTCCGGAAGACGGAAGTGCATGCCGGCGATGCACGCCAACCCGATCAGCGCCTGCGTAAAATAAGCGGCCTTCCAGCCGAACCAGATCAGCAAATAACTTCCGATAAGCGGCGCAACCACCGGTGAGACACCCAGCACCAGCACCAGCATGGAAAAAATCCGGCGTAGCTCGTGCGCCGGAAACAGATCACGGACCATGGCGCGCGACATCACCGCGCCGCCGCACGCGCCGATCGCCTGCAGCAGGCGAAAGCCCGACATGATCGGGATCGAAGGCGAGAAGGCGCAGCCCAGAGACGACAGCACGAACAGAAGCAGGCTGGCGTAGAGCGGAGGCTTGCGCCCGAAGCGGTCGGTCACCGGGCCGTACAAGCTTTGGCCCAGCGCATACCCCACTAGAAACGTCACCATGGTGAGCTGCACAGCTGCGGTCGTGGTGTGGAAGACGCGCTCCATGACCGGCATGGCCGGCAGATACATATCGATCGAGAGCGGCGCGAAAGCCTGCAGCGCACCCAGCAGCACCAGGAGTTCGAAATGGCGGAAGCCGGAGACCGGGCGTGCCTGTTGTGCGATGACGGTCAACGCAACAAGTGTATCAGGTGCTCGAATTGGGCTTCCGCGCGGAACCACGAGTAGTCCGTGGCCGGATGTAATGAAACCGAATGAGATAGATCCGATCGCCGCGGCCATGCTTCGCCACGCGAAGCAAGTCGATCACACCGAGGAAGCCGGACTCGCGCGCCAACTGCGGGGTGATATCCGGAAAACCGATCGGTTGGATCGAATCGACTTCAATTTCGCCCTCCTCCATGCGGTACCGGTGACCCACCTTGACGTGAGGACGCGTCCAGATGCGGACGGTACAGGTGATCTCTCCGCGACGCACGCCCTCGCGAAGCCGCTTGGTGAAGACCATGGATCCCGCTTCAGTCGCGGGCGGCGGCCCAAGTTCCCTGATCGACTTCGGTGGAACCATCGGTCGTGGTGGTCCGGTACGTGCCTTCGAAGCCGGCGGTCTTCCATTGGCCGATGGTGTGCGACCGCAGCGTGAAGCCGAGCGCATCGAAATCGTATGCTACATCGAGCTTCGATTGACTGACATCGCACTGCCGCATCGCGGTTTTGAGTTCTTCGCCGTTCAGGGCAAAGGTGACGTCGCACTTCCAGCCTCCGGCGGCGGCCGGTTCGACGTTGAGGCGGAATGTGCCCGAGCCCGCAGTGCCCTTCCATTCGCCGCGATAATGTCCGGCAAGGGTGGCGCCCGTGGATGCGGATGCGGAAACCGTCTCCGCGTGCTTCACCTGTTTCGCGAAGAAATCGAGCATGGGGCCAAACTGCGGTGCGGCGACGCTTACATGACTGCCGCCGGGGACTTCAACGTACACGATCTCGATGCCGGTCTTTTTGCCGGCCTCGACCATGCGGCGCGACTCGTTCACGTTGACGGTGCGGTCATCGTCTCCGTGCACGACGTACTCCGGAATTTCGCGGATCTTCCCGAGACCGGACGGATCCCCGCCGCCCGAGATCGGGCCGATGGCGGCAAACAGGTCTGGATGATCCATGGCGACGCTCCAGGTGCCGTATCCGCCCATGGAGTGGCCCATGAGATAAATCCGGTTTGTATCGATGCGGTAGTCGCGCCTCACCTCCGCCAGGACGTCGATGACGTCCCGCTCCGCCGCGCCTCGATACATAGACGCCGTATCGCGGCCTTTCGGCGCGACAACGATAAATCCAACGCGTTCTGCTTCGCGCTTGAGCGCGCCGTTGTTGTAGCTGTCGAACATGGAATTCTCGTCTCCGCCCATTCCGTGGAGCGCGACGACCAGAGGCGCCGGACGCGAACCGTCATTTGCTTGCGGCACGTACAGTCGATAGGGCTGGAGCGTGTTGTCCACTGCGGAGCGATAGGCTTTTCGGAAATCACCGCGCCTGGCGGCAAAGGGATCGCGGCCGGCTTCGACTGATTCCAGAATCGCGTTGGCGGCCGTGAACTCGTCGCGCAGCTTGTAGCGATGCGGATTGATCTCGCCGCGATCAGCGAGATCGTAAAGAGTAAGCGCATATCCGGCGGTGTTGGTTGCGCTATTGCTGCGGGAGATGCGCTCCACGCGGGTGCGCAGGCGGCCGGCTTCTTCCGCGAGCGCTTCGATGTGAACCGGCAGTGCTCTCACGAACGGACCCGCTGCCGCAGCGCCGTCGCCCGTCAGGCGCACTTCGATGGTGTAGTCACCCGCTGCGATTTCGGGAACGGTTACGGCTGTAGTGAACGGGAGCGCGGCTGCGTCGAGCGGACGGTTCGCCGTCAGGCTCTGATCGCCCGGCATCAAAAACACCGACACCGCTAATTTGGTTTGTGCCGCGCGCGGGCTGGCATAGAGCGGCTTCAGCGTCACCACGACACGCTTGCCCGGCTCCAGCAGCGCGTGCTCCAGATGTCCTTCGAGCGACGACGCCAATTCGAACGCCGGCGTCCATTCCAGGTTGCGCATTACCGCCAGCCCCTGGTAATAAGAGCGCAGCGCATCGCCGTACCGCTGCTGACGGCTCGCCTCCTGTGCCTGGCGCGCGAGTTCGTCAGCCTGCGCCTGCTGCGCTTCGGTCAACCGAAGAGTCGCGCGCTGCGTTCGGTAGGTAACCGACGTGCGCAGCACGAGACCGGCATCCTGGGCGCACAGCACCAGCCCGGAGAACAGCGCCAGAATGAATATGCGGTGGAATTGTCGAAGGGACATGCGGGCCTCCCAGCCGAAATTGCGGCCGACCGGAAGTATATAAGGATCGAGTCGATGGGGTCAAACCCGTTGGGCGGCGCTTTGTACTCGGTAAATCGGCTGGCCGCTCTTACTTTTGATCTCCGGCAGGCAGCGTAAAGAAGAAAGCCGCTCCGTTGCCTGGTTCCGATTCAACCCAGACCTGCCCGCCGTACAGTTCCACGATGCGCTTGACGAGCGCGAGCCCGATTCCTGTTCCCGAATAACGGCTCGGCGAGTGCAGCCGTTTAAATAATCCAAAGATGCGCTTGTGATATTCGGGCGCGATACCGATGCCGTTGTCCTCCACCACGAATCTCCAGTAGGAGTCCTGCCGGATGGCGGCCACCCGCACGCGTGGCGGCTTCACTGGATCGCGATATTTGATCGCGTTCCCGATCAGGTTCTGCAACAGTTGATGAAGGTGAACTTCCGCGACCGCGAGCGCTGGTAATGAGTCCGCGATGATTTCGGCATGAGATTCGGCAATGGCTTGCTGCAAGTCTTCCACGGCTTTCTTCAACGCCACGCCGGCATCGGACCAGGGCGACAGGCTTGCGTCAGTTGCCACCTGTGTGTACGTAAGTAAATCCCGCAGCAGCATCGCCATGCGCTCGGCTTCGTGCAAGAGGGAATTCAAATACTGTTGCGTTTCGGTATCCGCGGTAGCCCCCAGTTTCCGCAGCAGGAGTTGACTGTAAATCGAGACGTTGCGGAGCGGCTCCTTGAGGTCGTGCGTCGCGGAGTAGGCGAACTGGGTCAAATCCTCGTTGGCGCGGCGCAATTCCGTTTCTCGCTGGCGAAGGTTCTCCATGGCTGCCTGGCGCTGGCGGGCCATGTTCACGTGCGTGGCTACTCGAGCAATCAGCTCTTGGGCGCTGAACGGCTTTACCAGATAATCATCCGCGCCCGCGCTGATGCCCTCCACCCGGGATTCTTCGCCAGCCCGAGCCGAAAGCAGAATTACCGGAATTGTGCTGGTCTCGGGGTGCGCCCTCAGCTCGCGGAGAAGAGCGAAGCCATCGAGAACTGGCATCATCACATCGCTCAAAATCAGATCCGGCGGGTCACTCAACGCACTGGACAATGCCTCCTGCCCATTGCTGACCGCATTCACGTGCACATAGCCGTTGAGAAGCCTCCGCACGTAGTCCCGCATGTCGGCGTTATCGTCTGCCAGCAGGACCCGGGCATTCCGCTCCCCAATTTGAGCGATCGCAGCCGGCGCTGGTTTCTCGTCGTGAACGCCCGCCAACCAGCCCCACGCCTCTTCGACGTAGCCTTCCACTCGGCTTGCCGATAACGGCTCAGCCCCAACCAGCCTCACTCTGTCCGGTGGAAGATGCTCTTTGCCCAATGGAATCCGGACTGTGAACGTGGTTCCTTTTCCGATAACACTTGCCACCGTCACGGTACCGCCGTGCAGGTGGATGAGTTCCTGGACCAGTGCGAGCCCGATGCCGGTCCCTTCATAGGTTCGGCCCATGGCGCCTTCGATGCGGTGGAATCGCTCGAAGATATGCGGTAATTCCGCCTCTTGTATGCCAACGCCGGTATCCGAGACGCTAAGCGCCGCCTCGCTGTCATTGCATTCCAGCCGGACGGTCACCTTGCCGTTGAGCGTGAACTTGAAGGCGTTCGACAGCAGATTGAGAACGATCTTTTCCCACATCTCGCGGTCGACATAAACCGGTTGGGGCAGGGGAGGGCAGTCAACATGCAGCTCCAGGCCGCCCGACTCCATGGCGGAACGGAAGTGGGACGCGAGATCCGCGGTGAAGCTCGCGAGATCCACCGGCGCGTACGAAGCTTTCACGCGTCCAGCCTCAATCCGCGAGAAGTCGAGCAGAGAGTTTACCAGTTTGAGGAGGCGCAGGCTGCTTTGATGGGCGGCCGTAAGTTGTTCGCTTGCCGGAACAGAGAGATTCTCCGTCGCCAGCACATTCTCCAACGGTCCCAGCATCAAGGTGAGCGGTGTGCGGAATTCATGACTGACGTTTGAGAAGAATTGCGTCTTGGCCCGATCCAGTTCCGCAAGGGCTTCGGCGCGGCGGCGGTCTTCTTCGCTGGCGCGAGCATTGGCGATAGCCGTGGCCAGGTGCCCGGCAATCAGATCCAGAAAACTGCGGTAATCGGAGTCGATGATCCGCCGCGGGCTAAGGCCCGCGATCAGGAAACCGACTGGCCGGGCTTGGCACGCACTGCCAATCGGCAGGACGAAGGCGGACTCGGAGGACTCAGGCCAGGGTCCTCCAGGCAGCGGTCCGAAACGCGATTCGAGGTCTGTGACCAATTCCGCGGACCCCGTATCGATGACATGTCGCAGCGGCCACGCGGTGTTTTCCAACGGAGCCGTAAGATCGATGCGGACCGGCGCCGCTTCGCTGTCACCGTCAACCCCAACCGTCGCCACCAGGTGGGCCGATGCGCCTTTGTCGTCGGTCAGGTACAACAACGTAAACGGAATGTCGGCACGATTCCGGCTTAGCGTATCGGCGGTCAGTTCGCAGGCTTCTTTCTCTGTTCTCGCCTGCATGACCGTTCGGCCCAAATCGCGTAGCGTTCGCAGCCGCCGCTCTCCGATAACCCTACCCGTCGTTTCGTAGCAGACGCAGAAGATCCCGGCGACGTTCGCAAAATCGTCCCAGATGGGACTATAAGAGAACGTGAAATATCCTTCCTCGCGGGGCAAACTACGATTCAATACCAGCAGGAGATCTTCCGACCAGGTAGCCTCGCCCGTGTCGAAGACACTCTCGATCATTGGTTCGATGATGTGCCAGATTTCGCTCCAACAATCTCGTCCCGACCCGCCCAACCAATAAGGGTGCTTGCCGTCACCCAAGAAGGAAATGTAAGCGTCGTTGTAAAACTGCGTGAGACCGGACCTTCCCCACCACAGGACGATCGGGTGGCGTGAGCCAATGCAGATCCGAACCGCTGTTCTTAACGGTTCCGGCCAGCTTTCGATTGGACCTACCGATGTCTCAGACCAGTTGAAGGAACGAATCCGCTTGCCCATCTCGCCCGTTTCGGGCAGGAAGTCTGGCTGAACTTGGCGAGCCGAAGGTATCATTCCGGGCCTCCGCGTGGCGCGGACAAACCCAGTTCGGAAATCTCGGTTTCAACCACGTGCTCCGTGCACCTCATCAAGGCTCAACAGCAGGGCGGGGTTTTACGGCTCCCGAAGTGCATTGCGGCATCCGTGACGTAACGCGCGAAACGCAGCAGCGATTCGCGACGGTAATCATGATACGGGCGATGCCGCGATTCGTCAACCCTCGTCGGGGTGGGGCGCACTGTTGCCGAGGGGAGAAATCGTAAGATCGATTACCTTCCAGCCGTGCCGGGCTAAGCTAGAGGCGAATCCCGGAGAAGTCTAGCGCGACTGGCCGGTGTTTACGGCGGAAGTCTCCGCCGTTCCGCCCCTGAGGACGTTCGTGTCTGTTCCGGATCCGCCGTTGCTTTCCTTCGGCGCATTCGGATCCGTGATCTGGTCCGGTGCGTCAACGGGCGGCCCGCCGGGATGCGCCCCGACGCCCATTGGAGGAGTGCCCGGGCGCAAAATACCATCCGTAGTCGCCGTGGTGCCCTTGCTGTACTCACGTGTGCAGGCGGACAACATCAACGCCAGTGCTGTCGCCGCCATCGCTGCCCAAAGCCGTATTCTCATTGTTTCTCCCAAGTATATCGTGCCGGGAAAACCCAACGATCGGCCAGGAGGAAATTCGCCGGCGCACAAAATGCAATGGCGATGACGGCCGGGAGAACCGGAGGCGCCTTGAGCTCTCTCAGCAGAAACCAGGTGAGCAGCGCATTGACGGCCAGCGGGACGAAGCCATTGCTGATATGAAAGCGCCACAGCCGCGCCGCCCTGTGATAGCTAGTTGCGTTCCGCTCGCGCCAGGTAAACCGTTCGTGCCAGCAGAAGTTGTGCAGAACCGCGATCTCCACCGCAATCGCCGCCGCAGCCGCCGCCGGAAGATGGCATGGCTTGAGCAGCAAATCGAATACGAACACCTGGACTACGGCGCCCATCAATCCGACCACGCTGAATTTGCCAAATCTCGTTTCGCGGCTCATCGCAGCGGATCCTCGCGATACAACATCGCCGTGTGCCGGACCGCGGCGTTCACGGCCATCACCGCCATCCCGGCAATCGCCACCGCGCCTCCGACATCAAACAACAGGTAAGGCCGGCCCGCGATCCAGGCATAAGGATGCGCAACAAGAACGGCGTTCCCGATCGCGAGCAGGATGCGCAACTCAGTGGGACCAAACCACCCGTGCGACAAATGAAAGCGTCCGATCGTATAAGTCGCCAGGTAGCTTTCGATCGAGAGCAGATAAAACCCGACCAGCATTCCCGCCGCAATCGGCCAGTGCACATAACCGGACCACGCGAGCCCCGCCATCAGTGCCAGACCACCGAAGGTATCGGCGATGTGATCCACATAAAACCCGTACCGCGGGCGCTGGCAGTTGCGCACCCGCGCCAGTGTCCCGTCGAGGCTGTCGCCGAGCCAATTGAGCAACAGGAACGCGTTGACGAACCAAAGCGCACGCGCATCGTGCGATGCCGCGGCGTACGCCGCGCCCGCGAGCAGTTGCGAGACGAAACCCAACGCAGTCAGATGGTCCGGCTGGATACCGGCCGGCGTCCGCTCCGCCAGCCATGTCAACAGGCGCTTCTCCCCGGTGGCGGTCAGGGCGGTGTGAATGCGCGGTGCGTTCAAAAATCCACTCTGCCGCGTCTCCGTACACGAACGTTCTGCAACCGGTGCATCAATTTGCGCGGTCATCGAGCCTCCTGCCGGCGTTCGCCGCCAGCGCGTTCTTCGTTGCGGTCAAAGTGAATTCCAGGGAGTCGCGCGGCAGGGTCTGGACGATCGGAGCAATCAACCAGCCCAGTCCGGCCGGGACATCGCGTGTGAGCGACACGGCCTCGCATTCGATGATGAGTCCGCCACGCGCCTCCTCGAAGGTCCAGTATGAATTCAGACGCCATAGGAAGCCGTCATCGGCCCCTTCGGCGCGGCGCCGTTCTCGGGACGTACCGGGTTGATCGACCTGCCAGACATGGGTGCTGCGTGAAAGGCTGTATCCGCGGTGTGGCCCGGCGAGCCCGGATTGAACATCAAATTCGGCATCCAGCACCACCGTGACGATCCGGCGTTTCCGGAACCGCATGCGAAGCGTGGCGTTCGTGACGCCTCCGGTAAGCAGTTGTGACGAGACCACGTCGGGCGAGTAGTACCGAGCGAGGTGGTCGTAGTCCTCCAAGACCGCCAGCATGCCGGCCGGCGTCGCTGCCGGCACGAAAGCAGCGGCGCGCCAGTGATGCAGGAGTCCGCCGTCCACCTCCCAACTTCCGCCGTTTACAGCCTCGATCCGGACCGCGTCCGGCTTCAGTTCACCTTCGGAAATGCGCGGGCGCTGCTGCCGCAAGACCCGATTCTCGACTCCGGCGACATAGTGCTCGAATGCCTGCCCGGCCGTCGGGGTCAAGCGGGCCGCCGGCGCGGCCACTGCCGCCGCGAGCAGCATCGCCGAAATTCGCAGAGTCGACTTCACAATTCACCTCGCACCCGAATTGTGCGGCGGCTCCGGGCATTTCCACAATACTCCGGGCATCAAACCGCCTAGCGTTTGCACCTCACGGCGCAAATAACTCGAATTACGATATTTACGGTAAATTCTCACCGCCTCGGACCCTAAGCTAAACTGGAAAATTACATGTCAGGCGACGCGGGACGCCCCGTTTTTTCCTTTGGAGTCTTCGAGGCGGACGAGGCGGCCGGAGAGCTGCGCAAGCGCGGCATCCGCATCAAACTGCACTCCCAGCCTTTTCAGCTTCTGATGATGCTTCTCGAAAGGCCCTCTGAGGTGGTCACGCGGGAGGAGATGCGTCAGCGGTTGTGGGGTTCAGACACGTTCGTTGATTTCGATCACGGCCTGAACAGCGCCATCAACAAAATTCGCGAGGCGCTCGATGATTCCGCCTC
Source organism: Bryobacteraceae bacterium (assembly GCA_036406715.1). Lineage (GTDB taxonomy): Bacteria > Acidobacteriota > Terriglobia > Bryobacterales > Bryobacteraceae > PSRJ01. Next base: position 19,684 of record DASXAK010000030.1, read on the forward strand.
CCGGCCGCGTTACGTCGAGACCGTCTCCGGCAAAGGCTATCGTCTCATTGCGCCGGTGACCCAGCCTCAATCCATCCCCGTCAAAGAAGCGGAGCCTGCGTCGCCGGCCAAGCTTCTGTCGACTCCCGAAGAACTCCCCGCCGCCTCGACGAAATCGGTCCGCATCCTATTCGCGCTCGTCCAGATTTTGTATTTGGGGTGTTACTTGACGGCGCTCGGGAATCTGCGGGAGGTCGACGAGATTTTGGTCGAGGCGCGGCTGTTGCGGCCGCCCCTTTTATTAGCCGTCCTGATCACCACCGCCGCCGTGCTGATCCCTGTACGCCTGTATCTGATTGCGGCGGCGGCTTTCGACCTACGGCAGCTTCCCGCGAAATTCGCGAGGATGTTCCCGGTTCTCCTCCTCCTCGATCTTTTATGGGCGCTGTCGCCATTTCTGCTGGTTCATCACGTGAGCACGGGTCTGGCTCTGGGGATGACCGCGGCGCTCGTCTACCTGCCGTTTGCGCAGCGGTCGCTCGTCCTGATGTATGCGCGGGCGCGATAGTTGAATCGGCGGTTCTAGTAAAATGCTCCTGATGCGAAGTCCTTTTCTTTTTACCCTTGGCGCTGCCGTTTTGATTCCGTCCGCTTTCGCCGCCGATTGCGACCGCGCTTGCCTGAAAGGCGTACTCGACCAATATCTGAACGCCGTCATCCAACACAGCCCGTCGGGCGTGTCGCTGACGCCGGGATATCGGCAGACAGAGAACGCGGTGGTGCGGCGGCCGGGCCAGGGGATTTGGCAGACGGCCAAGGCGCTCGGAAAGGTCCAGCGGCGCTACTTCGACGCGGTGACCCAGAACACGGGGTATTTTGGGACTCTCGAAGAGACCTCCGGCAACACCGCCGTAGTGACCGTACGGCTGAAGGTCGCCGACCGCAAAGTGGCCGAGGCCGAATGGTATCTCGCGCGAAAAGGAGACGCCGGCATCGGCGTCGGAGCCGGCGCGCAGGCCAACGGCGCTTTCTGGGATCCCGATTACCTGGCCGCGCACCCGCCCGCCGAGCGTGTGGTGCCCAAAGCCGAACGCGTTTCGCGCGAGGACCTGATCGCCATCACCAACAGCTATTTCGATTCGCTCTCCGCCCATGACGGCCACGTCATGATCGCGCATCCCGGCTGCGTACGGCTCGAAAACGGCGTGTCCACCACGCAGCGCGACGCGCCCGCCAATTCGCCGTCCGACACCGCCGGCATCTTCAACGGCAAGACCGATTGCATGAACGAGGGCGCCATGAGGAACATCTACGCGGTGGTGGCACGCCGCTTCCCGGTCGTGGATGAAGAAGCCGGCACCGTGCTCGGGCTGGGCGTCTTCCTGCGCAAGCCGGGCGTGGGCATGCGGCGCAATCAGTTCAGCGAGTGGTTCGTCATCGACAAAGGCAAACTGAGCGCCATCTATTCCTCCATGTTCTATCCGGACCAGGATGCGTTAGTGCCCAATTGGCCGCCCTACGACGGCAATTGGCCGGTCGCGCCGCCGCCGAAGTAGTGCGTTCCTATCGGAGTTGGCCCCGGGCCGCCGCGATCCCGGCCGCGCTACAATCCGAAAATGCCGCTTCGGGAGGAACTGCCGCCACTCCTCCGCCTGGCTGTCCCGATTGCCCTCTCCGATCTCGGCTGGATGTCGATGGGAATCGTCGACACCATGATGGTCGGCCGCATCACACCCGGAACCGCTACGGCCATCGGCGCCGTGAGTATCGGTTCCATCCTGTTTTCCACGTTCTCGATGACCGGAGCCGGCTTGCTGCTCGGTCTCGACACCCTGGTGTCGCGTGCCTTCGGCGCCGGCCGGACCGACGAGTGCCGGCGGTCGCTCGTCGCCTCCATGTACCTCATCGCGCCGGTCACGCCCGTTCTGATGGCCGCCATGTGGGGCTCGGTCCCGCTGTTCCGCCTCTTCGGATATGAGCCGGCCCTCTTGCACGAGATCGCGCGTTTTGTGAACGCGCTCGTCTGGAGCATGCCGCCTCTGCTCGTCTACTTCGGCGTGCGCCGGTATCTGCAAGCGGTCGATCGTCCCCGGCCGGTCCTGTTTGCGCTCGTGACCGCCAACCTCGTGAATGTCGCCGGCAACTGGGTGTTGATTTATGGCCACCTGGGCGCGCCGGCGCTGGGCACGGTGGGCTCGGCGTGGTCCACATTCGCGGCGCGCTTCTACATGGCGGCCCTTCTGGTCGGCTATACGCTTTACCGCGGCCGGCCGTGGAGCGTCGCGGTCCAGCCCGATTGGAAGCGCGTCCAGCAACTCTTCCAGCTTGGCTATCCGGCCGCCGGACAGATTGTCTTCGAAATCGCGGTTTTCACGGCCGCCGGAATGCTCATTGGCAAGCTCGGCGGTGTCCCGCTCGCGGCCCACCAGATTGCACTGAACACCATCTCCACCACGTACATGGTTCCCTTGGGTATTGGCTCGGCGGCCGCGGTGCGGGTCGGGCAGGCGCTCGGGCGCGGCGATCCCGCTGCTGCCGCGCGCTCGGGATGGACCGCCATCGCGCTGAGCGCCGCCTTCATGGCCTGCTGCGGATTGCTGTTGCTGGCGTTTCCGCGAGCCATCGGCCGCGCCTACACCACCGACTCCGCGGTCATCCAGGCAACCGTTTCGTTGCTCGCCGTGGGCGCCGCTTTCCAGCTCTTCGATGGCATACAGGCCTGCGCCACCGGCGCGCTTCGCGGCACTGGCGACACCCGTACTCCCATGCTTTGCCACCTGATCGCTTATTGGCTCGTCGGCCTGCCCGTGGGCGTCGTGTTGTGCTTTCCATTCGGCCGCGGAGCGGCTGGCGTGTGGCTCGGCCTCTGTGCCGCGCTCATTTTAATTGGGATCGTGCTCCTGCGCGCCTGGTCGCGGCGTGTCGCGGAACTCCGGAGCGTGCTGCGTCCGGCTGCCGCGGCGATGTGATATGCTCTCCCCATCCCGAAAGGAGATGTTCATGACCGTCAATCGCGCCATTCTTTCCATCGCGGCCTTCGCGCTCGGCCTGTCCTCGCTCGCCGCCCAGCCCCAAGGCCAGCCCAAGCAGCCCCCGCAGCCGATGAGTTTCTTTGTCACCAGCACGGGTGTCGGCAAGGGCGCCGATCTCGGCGGAGTCGCCGGCGCCGACGCGCATTGCCAGAAGCTCGCTGAAGCTTCCGGCGCTCAGGGCGCATCCGGCAAGACGTGGCACGCCTATCTCAGCACGCAGGCCTCCGGCAATCAGGCTGCCGTCAACGCGCGTGATCGCATCGGCAATGGCCCGTGGTACAACGCGCGAGGCGCGATGGTGGCCAAGAGCGTTGCCGATCTGCACGGCGACACCATCGAAGCCGCCCGGCTCGGCAACAATTTAACCAAGGCGACCGCATTCACCGAGAAGAACGAGGCCATCAAGGGCTTTGGCGATCAGCCGAATCAGCACGACATCCTGACCGGCTCCATGCCCGACGGCCGCGCCTACACCGATTCCGCCGATCACACGTGCAAGAACTGGAGCAGCGGCAGCGATGGCACCGCCCAGCTCGGTCACTTCGACCGCACCGGCGGCGGCAATACGTCTTGGAACTCGGCGCATCCCTCCCGCGGCTGCAGCCAGGAGAACCTGGTCAGCACCGGCGGCGCCGGCTTCTTGTATTGCTTCGCGACGAATTAGTTCTATGTGGGGCAGGCCGGAGTTTACTCGCATCGGGGCCTGCCTTTTTCCCAGTACTTTTGCAAATTCTTGACCTGCCGCTCCGGCTGGTAAAGAATTGGTAGACACCCGCCTCGGCGTCTGCCTATAATCGCCTTCACGATCAACGCCCGTACGCACGGAACCATTACAATAGATGTCTGGAGTCTCCCCCAATGGCTACTGCCGTAGACCCTTCCCAGCTTGATGCCCAGACCCAAGGTGAACAATGGGTCCTCATGTACCGGCGGATGATGACCATTCGACTGTTCGAAGAGCAGGTCAATGATCTCTACACCCGCGCCCTTATGCCGGGCCTGGCGCACCTTTATATAGGGGAAGAAGCGGTGGCCGTCGGGATCTGCTCCGCCCTTCGCTCGGATGATTACATCACGAGTACGCACCGCGGACACGGCCATTGCCTCGCCAAAGGCGCAAGTCCGGATCGCATGTTTGCCGAGTTGCTCGGCAAGGAAGCCGGCTACTGCAAGGGCAAGGGCGGGTCGATGCACATCGCCGATCCCGCCACCGGCAACCTCGGCGCGAACGCCATAGTCGGCGGCAGCGCCGGCATCGCCACCGGCGCGGCGTTCTCGGCCAAGCGCCTGGCTAACGGGCGCGTCGCGGTCTGCTTCTTCGGCGAGGGCGCGCTGGGCCAGGGCTCTCTCTACGAAGTCATGAACATGGCTTCATTGTGGAAGCTGCCCGTGATCTACGTCTGCGAAAACAATATGTACAACGAGTACACGCACTTTTCCGAGGTCACCGCAGGCGAAATCCTCGATCGCGGTAAGGCCTTCGGCATTCATGCCGAGTGCGTCGATGGCCAGGATGTGCGCGCCGTGTTCGCCACCGCTACACGGCTGGTCGAGCGTGCACGTAAGGGCGAAGGTCCGGCGTTCCTGCTCGTCAACACCTACCGCTACTTCGGCCATCACGTCGGCGACGTCAGCCGCGATTACTACCGCTCCAAACAGGAAGAGCAGCAGTGGAAGACCGAGCGCGATCCCATTCAGATCCTCAGCGACTGGCTGATCGCGCAGAAGGTGGCCGATCGCGCGCGGCTCGATCAGATCCAAGCCGAAGTCAAAGCCGGAATCGATCAAGCTGTTCAGTTCGCGACGGCCGCGCCGTATCCTGCCAAGGACAAGGTTCAGCAGGACGTCTATGCCGGAGAATAACGGCCGCGAAATCACGCTCGGCCAAGCCGTCCGCGAGGCCTTGGCCGAGGAACTGAGGCGCGATCCGCGCGTGCTCATCATGGGGGAGGACATCGCCGAAGCCGGCCATCCCTTCAAGGTTCTGACCGGGCTGGTCGACGAGTTCGGCCCCGACCGCGTGCTCGATACCCCGATCTCCGAAGCGGGCTTCACCGGTGTCGCTGTGGGCGCCGCCATGACCGGTCTGCGCCCGGTGGTCGACATCATGTTCGGTGACTTCGTCACCCTCACCATGGACCAGATGGTCAACCAGGCCGCCAAGGTGCACTACATGTCCGGCGGTCACTGGCAGGTGCCCATGGTCATGCGGACCACGCTCGGCGCCACGCGCCGTTCCGCCGCGCAGCACTCGCAGTCGCTGCACGCCTGGTTCTGCCACGTCCCCGGCCTCAAGGTTGTGATGCCGTCGACGCCGTACGATGCCAAGGGCCTGCTGAAAACCGCCATTCGTGACGACAACCCGGTGATCTTTTTCGAAGACAAGATGATGTACCGTCTCAAAGGACCAGTGCCCGAGCACGAGTACACCATTCCGTTCGGCGTAGCCGATATCAAGCGTCGCGGCGATGACTTGACGATCGTAGCCACGAGCAGCATGGTGCAGGTGGCTTTGGGCGCTGCCGATTTACTGGAAAAAGTTGGAATCAGCGCCGAAGTCATCGACCCGCGCACTTTGTGGCCGCTCGACGAAAAGACCTTGATCGAATCCGCGCAGAAAACTTCGCGCGTCATCGTGATGGACGAAGGCTACGGCCGCTACGGAGTTGGCGCCGAGATCGCCGCGTTGATCCAGGAAGGCGCGTTCTTCTATCTGGAAGCGCCGGTGAAGCGGATGGGCGCGATGCACGTCCCCATTCCGTTCTCCCCGCCGCTCGAAGACGCGACCGTCCCGACCGAGCAAACCGTATTCGAAGCCGCGAAAGAGCTTTGTGGCAAGTAGTGGGGCAGGTCTCCGACCTGCCCGTCGATAAGGAGATCGTAAAGTGGCACTGAAAACCTACGGCTCGATGGCAGTGGATTGGGAGCAGCGCATCGATCTCGATCGCCTGCGCCGCGAGCGCCTCGCCCGCGTCAAATCCATGCTCGCGAAATCCGAAATCGGCTCGCTGCTGTGCTTCGACATGAACAATGTCCGGTACATCACCGCGACTCATATCGGCACCTGGGCCCAGGACAAGATCAGCCGCTTCACCCTGCTGCCGCAGAACGACGAGCCGATCCTCTGGGACTTCGGCTCCGCCGCCCGCCACCACCAGCTCAACTGCCCGTGGCTCGGTGAGCGCTCGCGCGCCGGCATTCCGCTGCTGCGCGGCGCCATGTCGCCCGAGATGGGCCGCGCCGAAGATGTCGCCCGCAAGATCAAAGTTGAGCTCGAGATGCGCAATCTGCACAAAGAGCCGGTGGGCATCGACGTCGTCGAGCCGCCCATTCTGTTTGCCTTGCAGAAGGAAGGCATTACGGTCGTCGACGGCCAGCAGCTCATGTCCGACGTCCGTGTCATCAAGACGCAGGATGAAATCGCGCTGCTGACCCATTCCGCCATGATGGTCGACGCCGCTTACGATGAGCTCTATCGAGCGATGAAGCCGGGTTTGCGCGAAAACGAAGCCGTCGGCCTGGTGAATAAAGTTCTCTACGACATGGGTTCGGAGTACGTCGAAGGCGTCAATGCCATCTCGGGCGAGCGCTGCAATCCGCATCCGCATGTCTTCTCCGATCGCGTTCTGCGCCCCGGCGATCCGGTCTACTACGACATTCTGCATTCCTACATGGGCTATCGCACCTGCTATTACCGGTGCTTCAGCATCGGCTACGCCTCGCGCGCGCTGATCGATGCCTACAAGCGCTGCCGCGAGTATCTGGATGCCGCCATTTCGCTCGTGCGGCCCGGCCGCACCACTGGCGAAATAGCGTCCGTGTGGCCCAAGGCTCAGGAATTCGGCTTCCCGAACGAAGAAGCCGCTTTCGCGCTCCAGTTCGGTCACGGTATCGGCCTCGCCATCTGGGAGAAGCCGGTCATCAGCCGGCTGGTGTCGCTCGAGCACTCGCACGAGATTAAGCCGGGTATGGTCTTCGCGCTCGAAACTTTTTGGCCTTCGAAAGACGGCTACGCCGCCCGTATCGAAGAAGAAATCGTGGTCACGCCCACCGGCCACGAGGTCATCACGCGATTTCCGGCAGAAAAGCTGATGATCGCCGGCGCGCACTATCACACGGTCGATGGTCCGCTGCCCACGGAGCGCGAAAACGAACCCGAGCCCAGCCAGCGCATCCTCGAAATGGTGGAAGCCAGTGCCCGCAATGAAGGCGTGGGAGTGACCCGCTAACGATGGCCGTCAGCGTCGTAATGCCCGCGCTTGAGATGGCGCAGGAGACCGGCAAGCTCCTCGCCTGGCTCAAGAAGGAAGGCGAGTCCGTCAAAAAAGGCGAGCCGCTGCTCGAAATCGAAACCGACAAGGTGACGGTGGAAGTAGAGGCGCCCGCCGACGGCGTCCTCGCCGCGCTCAAAGCGCACGATGGAGCCGATGTCCCCGTCGGTCAGACGATCGCCTGGATTGTTGCTCCTGGTGAGAAGCCTCCCGCGGAAGCCGCTCCAACCGCCACCGGCCGCGCCATGAGCGCCTCTGTGGCGCAAGTCTCCGCCCTGCCCGCCTCACCCAAACCCGAACCGGAACGCATCCGCGCCTCCCCAAAAGCCCGGCGCATGGCCAAGGATCTGGGCGTCGATCTCTCGAAGATCCGCGGCACCGGACCTGGGGGCGCCATCAGCGGCGATGATGTCGAAGCCGCCGCGAGAGCGCACACAACTCCCGCCGCCTCTGCACCCGTCGCCGCGGCTGCGCCCGCCGTAGCGCTCGAACCTACCGCCCTCAGCAACATCGCGCGCCTGATGGCCGAACGCACCACACAAAGCTGGACCACCGCACCCCATTTCTTCCTCGTCCGCGAAATCGACGCAACTCCCCTTCAGGTCGCGCGCAGCTTCCTCGGTCCCGCGGTCGAGCGCGACCACCGCATTAAGCTCACCCACACGGATCTGTTGATCGCCCTCGTCGCGCGCATTGTAGCCAAGCACCCCAA